>JAESPR010000124.1 GCA_016765685.1 Colwellia sp.
AGGTATCACCAACGGCAACGGTCGCTGCTTCATCGGTTAAAAAGTATTTTAGCTGTTTCATTTATTTTCAAAGCTTTTCATTTAATTCGGTTAACTAAGTGCTGTAGGGTGCAAACAAATCACTGCTGAGCATACCTCACCACCTATTAATATCAGTAATAATATCACCTGCAGCGTCATGAATATAGAGCTTAGTATTAATTCAACATTGGCATTAAAAACCATAGCTTGCTGTGCTAAACTCAGCAATATTGATACCCTGTTATCTATTTTTCAAGGAGATAGTATGAAATTACCATCATTGTTTTTCATCTTATTATTAATATCTGGTTGCTCAAACACGAATCACTCGATTTTAACTGATGCCAAGACTAGTGTAGAGCAAAGAGAAAGAGATTTACCTGAACATTTAAAAACTGGTAACGTCGAAAAATCAGATGTAAAAAAAGGTATAAAACATGCGCGTAACAATACTTTTTTAGCAGCTATATCTGCTTTGTTTGACTGGTAAAATGGATAATATATATAATGGTTATTTCACTTAATAATGACAAACACTGCCGCTAACAATCACGCTATTAACTATCCTGAATTGGTTGAAAAAATCAACTGCTGGGGTAAAGAGTTAGGCTTTTCTCAGCTTGGCATTACCGATGTTGATTTATCTAAACACGAACCAGCGCTTGAAAGATGGCTAGCTAATAATTATCACGGCAATATGGACTATATGGCACGCCACGGTTTAATGCGTGCCCGCCCAGCAGAATTAGAGCTTGGCACATTAAGAGCCATTAGTGTTCGTTTAGATTATTTACCCACCAAAGCAAAATGTGCTCGCATTTTAAAAGCCAAAGATCATGCTTATATCAGCCGTTATGCGCTAGGTCGCGATTATCACAAATTAATGCGCAAGCGTTTGCAGCAACTAGGTAAAAAAATAACCGATTACTTTGATGAGTTAGATAGTGAAAATTTCAACTTTCGTGCTTTTGTTGATTCTGCGCCAATACTAGAACGGCCTTTAGCTGAAAAAGCGGGCTTAGGTTGGGTTGGCAAACATAGTTTATTATTGAATAAAGAAGCGGGCTCTTGGTTTTTTTTGGGTGAATTACTGGTAAATATTCCTTTACCGGTAACCTCAAACGAAGCTGAAAAGTCAAAAACGTCTAATAATAGCTGTGGTAGCTGCGTGGCTTGCATTAAAATATGTCCTACTAAAGCGATTGTTGAGCCTTACGTGGTCGATGCTCGGCGTTGCATATCTTACTTTACCATTGAATCGCCCGATCCCATCCCCTTAGAATTAAGACCGTTAATGGGCAATAGAATATATGGCTGTGATGATTGCCAACTGATTTGCCCGTGGAATAAATACGCAAAGTTAAGTCTAGAGCATGATTTTCAAGCAAGGCATCAACTTGATGAAATCACCTTACTTGAGCTGTTTTCTTGGGATGAAGATTACTTTTCAATAACATTACAAGGCTCTCCCATTCGCAGAATTGGCTTTCAAAGCTGGCAGCGTAATATTGCAGTTGCCTTAGGCAACGCTCCTTTTGATGAAAATATCATCGCGGCATTAACAGAAAAATTAACCTCCGCCTCAGCATTAGTTGCCGAACATATTCGTTGGGCTTTAACACAGCAAGCGTTGAAAAAAACTCCCGCCGCAACTCCCGCCGCAATTAACACAGAGAACAATGCAAGTGCACGACTTAATGCTAGGTTAATTCGCTCAATAGAAAAAGGCTTACCTAGAGATGCTTAACGTTAGTAGTTCAAGTTGATATTAAATAGTTTCTGCATATTCATCAATATCATTTAAGGCTATACGAGTACTTTTAAGTAACGTATTTATTTTATTTAAGCTGCTCGGAATTTCACTGCCCGTTAATAGTTTTGACCATTTTGTGCATAAAAATTGTAACTCTTGGGCCGAAAGTATTTTGGCATTCAACGCTAATGTTGAGATAGACAATTGCGCTTGTTCGATATTTTTTGTTTTGATTGCATCAATTAAGCTATCGAGTTGCTGATGATTATCTTGGCTGTAGTCATCAAGCATAAACAGCGCTAACTCAACGGATCCTTGGTGTTGTAAATATTGAGTAAAGTCGAACACCGCCGCGCTATTATTTTCCGTGAGCACGGTGGCAACTTCGGTAATAACAAGTTCATCTAAACTCTCTGAGAAATCAGCGGTTAAGGCAAGCGCATCATTTTCAGTTCGACGTTCACCCGCGATAGGTTGCGACTGTTTTAACCAAGGTGCTAAAGCATCAGCCAGCTCAGTTAAGCTACTGTCTTTAACAAGTTGACCAATATGCCAATGCTTAAAACATTCATGATCTTCTATCTGAGGGATAAGCTCTGTTAAACTAAATACCGCCACATCAACCACGGGTTTGCTGGTCATTTCAACTAAGGCGGTTGCAGTAAACTCGGTAATAAGTAAACTATATAGCCCTGTTTGCCAACACGCATGTTGAGCCGCTTCGTGAGCAACGACTTGCACCTGTAAACCTAACCATTGCAATAAGCGCTGCAAATTTTGATACTGCTGAGGGGCATTAACCGCCAGCAATACCGAAAGTCCACTTTCAACATATTGCTTATTAGTTATTTTTTCACCCGACAATAATTGATTACTGGCATTATCGCTGGCTAGCAGCGCGTTAATATTACCTAAAAAACTGTATTTACATAACAGCGGCTCTGCTTGTGAATAAAAGCCAAAATGCTGATAACTTAGCAAATTAGATTGAAGTATCATCAATTTGGGTTGTAATGAGTGAGGCAAGTTTTTTAGTTGTTGAGTAATTAAATCAAAGCTACCCAATGCCATATCACTAGCCACCACCAAGATATCAATGGGATGACGGTTAAGATATTTTGCGGTCAGTTGTTGTTCGAAACTATCTATTCGGGCCAAGCGTTCAAATTTTCCCTTGGCTGATAGCACCATATTTTCAACCCGTTCAGCGAGCATACTGTTATTTGACAATAACATTAGTTTGGTGTTTTTTAAGCTGACGTTATTGGTACTCTCAGCGGCACCTGCAATAGCTAAGGGTAATTCAAAGCTAAGCTGATAACCGTCATCGTTAAGCTGAGCGGCAATATTTTCACCATGTTGCTTGGCAAATAAAAGAGTGAAGATATCAATTAACGGTGTTATAGCAACATCTGTCGACTGTGATTTCAGCAATTGGGTTATTAAATCAGGTAAAACGTCTGATGGTTGGTTTTTTACGTGCGCTACAAAGTGCACTAACTGCTGACCGGTGCTTTTTTCTTGTAATTGCAGCTGTAAATGCAATTGTGCCTGATGGCAATTGTTTAAGGAGATATCGATAAACAGATTCATTAATTGTTGAAACAAACGATAATCAATTTTTGCCGATGTTAACAGTTGCTCGTCACAACTAATAAACAACTGATTATCGTGAATTTGTTGCTTTTTTTGTTGATTAAATAAAATGGCATGAATTTCATCCTCCAAATTTATATCGCACAGTTTTAATACTGATGTTTCAGCTTTTAGAGTCAATGCTAAATGAAATTGGGTTATTTGTTGATACAACTCAGTTAGCTTAACATTATCGCCTACTGCGTTGTGTTTAAACGCAGCCCCTTGTTGCTGTTGTATCAAAAACAAGGTTGCCTTTGCTAAAGTCTGATAGCGCTGTAATTCACTACTCAAGTGGGCTGCACTTTGTGCTTTCGAGGCTAACGCTTGCTGCTCATTGTCTATTGCTAGTTGGGCAACTATTTGTTTTTGTTGTGCGATCAATTGTACCGTAGTTTGGTATTGCTCAGTTAATAGCTGAAACTGTTGTTCGTTATGTGCCGGTTTAATAATGCTTTGCAGCTGCTGTAATATTTGCTCGGTTTCCGCGCAGTTAGCAGGCACAATAGCTTCACCTTGGTTTTGTATATTACGCTGAATTATTTCGACACCTTGTTGCGCAGACATTTTAATTTGCTCACGCAACTTCCAGATTAAGTAAAAGAAAAACAACAATAAAAGGCTAATAACAAAGATAATCATCAAGGTAATATTTTGATTAGACAAGGGCATACCAATGTCGGCTAAAATTGCTTTAATATGGGGTGCTTTGCTAACTTTTGAGTGTTGATAAGGCGTGAGTAACAACTGACTAATTTGTTGCCGTTGAGTTTTTAAATCATGCTGATAATCTTGCGCTAGACGAAGGTAACCTTGCCATTTTGCTAGCGCTCTTTGCTCGGTTAACACAATTTTTTCGAAAGCCGTTAATTGTTGATGCACATCAGCCAGAGCTTTAATTCCATCACCAGCACTTAACTGCTTATTTAACACAAATACGTGTTCAACTCGCAAGCGTAATTGTTCAAAAGTAATCAGGGGAGTGTGCATAGTTAACTGCTCAAAATTTACTAATATTTCAGCTAACAAGGTTTTAAATTGTTGTAAATTATTCAGTTGCAAAACCGCGTTTGCATAAGCATTAGCTCGACTAAAAGTGACTCTATCTTTGGCTTGATCTGCTTGCAGTTGTTTATTCAGAATTTTTTGCTGGCTAAGTTTTTTATCTATAATAGGGGTTATTGAAAATAACATCAGCTGCAGTTGAATAATACTACTTTGCCTTAACTGCTGGTTACGGGTGTGGCTGTCTTGAATACGTGAAACAATATCTTGTGCTAATTGGTTGTCATGTAACCATTGTTGAAAACGTTGTCCATTGGCACTGTTTAACTGTAATAACTGACGGTTAATGTTCAGTAACTGGGTGTGTAATTCAACAAAATGCTCGGCATTAGCAACACTCAATAAACTCGTCACAAGCTTTTGCGCATTTTGTAGCGCATTAATTTGCTTCAGCTGTTGTGTTAATGGCACTAACTGAGTTGCTACTAATATTTTATTTTGGCTATAGTGCTCGACAAATAAGAGTGTCGTTAACCCCAAAATTGCCACGAGAGTTAGTAATAACGCCACTAATTTATGAGTGAACTGTTGGTATAGCGCTGGGAGCTTAATTGGTTTCACTGGCTGATGTGCTGTTTTTTCAGTTTCAGTCGAGTCAGCAAGCTCGTTAGTATCGCTCATAGTTATTGTTTTTATGCTAATTCTTTAATTGGTTTAGTTTATACCAAACCAACTACAGAATAATAGTTTCATCAATATTAATTTAGCGCTTTTTATTCACCCATGCCCATTGCATTTCACATTCAATAGGCTGTTGTCCTGATTCATCGGTGATCGTTACCAGTACCATAACATCGCCTTTTTCTTGTTGTTCTATTTGAGTGATTTGCTCAGTTGTTAACTTGGCAATCGCGGTTAAATTACCTTGCATTCTACGTTGATAATTAACTTTCATTGCTTTTAATAAAGGTAATTTACTATCTGGGACATTCATGCCAAAGACGATTCCCGTTGCTGATTCAGCTAATACCGCTGCTGCAATAGCGTGAATACCACCAATATGATTTTGCACTGCTTTTTTATTCTTTAAAAACAAGCGAGTTTGTTGATGAGTTATTTGCTCAATTTTCACCCCTGTTGTGCCGGCAAATTTAACCTTAGTAGTAAATAGTGTTGTTAATAAAAATGACTGCATGAACTGCGGTGCTTTATTTACCTTGTTGACGAACGTACTAAATTTATTTGCCATAGTATTACCTTATTGTGACTGAGGGTAGTGTGAACAACCTTATAATAGTGATTGCTATTGTCGAGCAAACTGGTCAGACCTGCAAGGTGTTATTTGTAGCCTAAAAACTTTTTAACAGCAACTATAGAATACATTCACAATTTCAATAGACCCACTGTAACTATCAAGGTGTCTTTTTATACTATTTACTGCTTAATTTTTAATCAACCTGGGTCGATAACCTGATCATAGTTCCATTACCCAGAGTAATATCATGACTATTACTACTTTAGAATTAAGCCAGCAGCAGAGTTATCAACAAACATCTAAGCAACGTCAAAAAGTCACCTTGCTGGCTCCGGCGAACATTGCACCAGATAATATGAATGTGAACCAGTCATTACTCCTATCATCGAGCAACCTCATTAGTTCAAGAGCCAATCAAATATCACCAACATCAAGTGAAATTAATAACGTCACTTACGAGAAACCACTGTCGATAAAACTGCAATTGATGACGCTGATTTTAGAGCGATTTATTGGACGAGAGTTAGATATTAGTGCTTTTAGCTATTTTACTAACAATGAAAAAGTTAATAATAATTTTGAATTAATTAACCAAACATTTTCTGCAATAAACGCTGAGCTAGTGACTATTGGTGAGCAATCATTTCAACAAGGTGATTTATTATCAGTAGAACAATGGACAACTTCTAAACAACAGCTCAGCTATCAAATACAAGGCAAATTCAACATTAATGATCAAGCATTATCACTTAATTATAATTTTACTTTATCAAGTGAACGCACTAGTTATAGTAAAATTGAAATGTCTGCTGCAGCGTTGAAAGATCCATTAATAGTACAGTTTGGCGCACAAAGTTTAGGAAAAATAACGGGACAAAAAAACTTTCTTATTAACCAAGATAATACGTTAGATAAGTTACCTATTTTTTCCGGCGATGTCGGTTATTTAGTTTTTGATCAAAACAATAATCAGCAAGCCGATGATGGCAGTGAATTATTTGGCCCTCAAACAGGACAAGGTTTTGCTGAATTAGCGCGGTTAGATAGCAACAATAATGGATTTATTGATGCTGAAGATAAAGACTTTGAACGGTTATACCTATGGCAGCCAAATGCTGATAATAGTCAAACTGAGCGATGGCTATCGTTGCAGGAAGCAAAAATACAAGCGATTAGTCTCTCTGCAATTAGCACTCCCTTTGATTTTTATGATCAACAAGGGCAATTACAGGCACAATTGCGTCAATCCAGTTTTGCCATTAGCGACGAGGGATATGGACGTGGCGTACATCAAGTAGATGTACGTATTTAAAAAAGGTTTAGACCTTAATGCTTTATCTTCAGAGCTTATACCTTAAAGAAGTGCTTTCGATAAATTCTTAACTCAGCGATAGATTCACGAATGTCATCTAAAGCCAAATGGGCACCAGTTTTAACTACTTTATTCAATACTTCAGGTTTCCACCTACGAGCAAGCTCTTTGACCGTACTGACATCTAAATTACGATAATGAAAATGATCTTCGAAATCAGCCATGTATTTGTTAATAAAACGTCGGTCTTGACCAATACTGTTACCACACATGGGTGACTTTCCTTGAGGCACATACTGTTGCACAAACTTGAGTGTTTGCGCGGTTGCTTCCGACAAGCTGATGTTACTGTCTCGACAACGTTTGGTTAAGCCTGATTTACCATGATGTTCAATACACCAAGCACTCATATTATCTAACACATGATCTGTTTGATGAATTGCAAATACGGGTCCTTCTGCTAAGGTATTTAGTTGGCTATCGGTAATAATAGTGGCAATTTCTAGCACTACATCAATTTTTGGCTCTAACCCGGTCATCTCTAAATCAAGCCAAATTAAATTGGAGTCACTACATGTCATAAAAATCCCTTAAAAATTGCACAAGCAATACGGTTTGAATATAAGTATAATAGCTGACAAATAACTAGGATTAAACAAAATGATTGACTCTTGTGGCTAAGAAAAAATTAACCAAAGGCCAACAACGGCGTATTAAAGCGAACCATGACAAAAAGCTACATGCAAAAGTCAGCTCAAATACAGACGCCAAGGTAAGTAAAGTGCAATGGCAAGATAACGACTTAGGCGTAGCCCAACAAGGTAAAGTGATTAGTCGTTTTGGTCAACATGCTGATGTTGAAAGTGATGATGGCAGTATTTATCGCTGTAATTTGCGTCGTTCGATTAGCTCATTAGTTTGTGGTGACAAAGTGCTTTGGCGTTTAGGCAAAGCAACTCAACACAGCATTCGCGGCATTATTGAAGCCGTACATGAGCGCGACTCAGTGTTAAGTCGTCCTGATGTTTACGATGGTATAAAACCCATTGCTGCTAATATTAGCCAAATTTTGATCGTTTCTTCAATATTACCGGCTTTTAATAGTGATATCATCGACCGTTATTTAGTTGCCGCTGAACAAACCGGCATCACCCCGGTCATCATTTTAAATAAAACGGATTTATTGAATCAACTCAACCAAACCGAGCAAGACGCTATGGAAGCGCAATTACAAATTTATCGCGATATCGGTTATCAGGTACTTTACGGTAGCAGCCAAACCAATCAAGGTATCGAAGTAATCAAAGCCCAATTAAGCCAACATACCAGTATTTTTGTTGGTCAATCTGGCGTTGGTAAATCAACCTTGGTGAATGCTTTGATGCCAGAGTTGGGTTTGGTCACTAAAGAAGTATCCCAAAATTCGGGGTTAGGACAGCATACCACCACAGTTGCACGTTTATATCATTTTGATGATGGTGGTGATTTAATTGATTCTCCCGGCATTAGAGAATTTGGTTTATGGCATTTAACACCTGAGCAAGTGTTTAACGGTTTTAAAGAGTTTGCGCAATTTCAAGGTTTATGTAAATTTAGGGATTGTAAACACACCTGTGATCCCGGCTGTGCTTTAACGGCAGCGAACGAACAACAAATTCATCCTAAACGCTTTGCTAGCTTTCAACGTATTATCGCAAGTTTAGGCGAAAACAAATTAACTTCACGGTTTAATGATTAATACTCCAATTACCTGTAATAAAAAAGGAAACACTCGTGTCATCAGAGCATTCAACTTCACCCAATCCTTCAACTAAGAACACTCTCAGCGATAAAATTAAAATAGCGATGCAGTATGCCATGCCTAAACATGCTATTTCTCGCTTAGTGGGTAAACTGGCAGCAGCTAAAATGGGTTGGTTAACGACCCAATTAATCGATGTTTTTATCAAAGCTTATGGGATCAACATGAGTGAAGCAAAATATAAAAAAGCGAGCGACTTTGCTACTTTCAATGACTTTTTCACTCGTGAACTAGCCGATGGCGCTCGACCTATTGAAACGGATGTTAACAGTTTATGTTATCCCGTTGATGGCGCTATTTCCCAGCAAGGCGACATTGTTGACGGAAAACTTATTCAAGCAAAAGGATTTAATTATAGCTTGACCTCATTACTAGGTGGTGATGCCCGAACCTCAGCCCCTTTTCAGCAAGGCAAGTTTTCCTGCATTTATTTAGCGCCCAAAGATTATCACAGAATTCATATGCCCATGGCAGCAACCTTGCGCGAAATGATTTACGTGCCCGGTGAATTATTTTCAGTGAATCCGCTAACCGCGAATAATGTACCCGACTTATTTGCTCGTAACGAACGTGTCGTCACTATTTTTGATACTGAGCATGGCGCTCTTGCTATGGTGCTTGTTGGTGCCACTATTGTTGCTAGCATTGAAACCTCATGGGCTGGCACTATTACCCCGCCCGCAGGTAAAGATATTTTTAGATGGCAATATCCCGCCAAGGGTGTTGATGTCATCACTTTTGAAAAAGGTGATGAGATGGGCCGCTTTAAATTGGGCTCCACGGTGGTTAGCGCCTTCGCACCTAATATGATTGATTTTGTTCCTGACGCTGGGGCTGAAACAGTTACCCGATTAGGTGAGCGCTACGCGTTACTATGTCAAGGTAATTAATCAAAACTAATACCCTATAAATTAAGGGTTGCTCATTAATTCAACAAAGGATAGGATGAGTGTACTTTGATTACGATTATATTCGTAATAATGAAATTTTTTCAAAAAATCATCTATTCAGGACAACTTAAATGGCACGTGATAAATCAGCAGTAAAGCCAACAGAAGCAGAGTTAAGCTTACTCAATATTCTTTGGCAGATGGGTCCTGCTACCGTTAGACAAATCCACGAAATAGTGAGTACCACTAATAAAACTGGTTACACTACCGTATTAAAAATATTACAAATAATGCATGAAAAATCATTAGTTATTCGTGACGAAACTAATCGTGCTCATGTTTATGCCGCAGCAAATAGTGAAAGGCATACCCAATCATCTTTAATTAAAGATTTGATTAGCAAAGCGTTTGGCGGATCTACTTCTAAATTAGTGATGCGGGCAATAGACGAATCAACATCAGCTGAAGAAATTAATGATATTCGTCAACTGTTGAATTCTTTAGAGAAATAAACATAGAAAAATTAACTACCCAATGAACTGTTGGGAATTCATCCACACTAGGTAAAAACTAAAAAATAAAACAATGCTAGAGAACTTAGTCAATAGTCCATTTTTAACCAGTTTAGCTCTGACCTTATTGCATTTTTTGTGGCAAGGCTTATTGGTGGCTACAGTATTAAAATCAGCATTGCTTATTTTCGATAATAACAAACCACAATTACGTTATGCCTTGTCGGCACTAGCGATGATAGTTAATTTATTATTGCCAATTATAACGTTTATTATTGTTTATCGAGGCGAACTTTCTTCCGCCAATACCTTGGCAAACTCATTGGCGTTAAACAAATTCATACACGAGTTAAAACAGCCCGATATATTGTTTAGTTATAAAGGCTTTATCGATTTATTGCCAACGCTATTACCTTATATTTCTATTTTATGGTTGACGACTATTGCCTTATTAGCAGGTAAATTATTAATAGAAATTTATACTGTTAACAAACTTCCACTGCAAGGAACTATTCCCGCCACAGGCAACTTACAAGTTCGCTTTGAACAATTAGTTAAGCAAATTCAATTAACTATTATGCCAACACTGTTAGTTTCACTAAAAGTAGAAGTACCCATGGCAATAGGCTGGCTTAAACCTGTGGTATTATTGCCTATTAGCATGATCAACGGTTTAAATAGTGCGCAACTTGAAATGTTGATTTTGCATGAGCTTGCTCATATACGCCGTCATGATTATTTGGTGAACTTTTTGCAAACGCTGATTGAAATATTATTGTTCTTTCATCCCGCGGTGCAGTGGGTATCTAAACAGATGCGTAATGAACGTGAATATTGCAGCGACGATATTGCCGTTCAACACTGTGGAGACGCAATAGCGTACGCTCACACGTTGGCAGACACCGCCTCTTTATGTACAAAAGCGCATCTTCACACTATACCTGACATGGCAATGGCAGCATCGGGGGGTGATTTAAAACAACGAGTTATTCGTTTAGTAGATCATCATTGTGCTCCTAACAATAACATTAGTAAATGGTTAGCCAGTGCCACCATTATTTTTTCTGTGTTATTACTGTCTAGTAAACAATTGCTGACCATGCCGATATTAGATATTTGGTATAATGAAAACCCATGGCAGCAAGTAAATTATGCTAGCCGTAATGCTGGTAATCATAGCTTGCCCAATAGCTCGATAGCGCAACAATTGTTAATACCCAAGGCATTACCACCGCAAAGCACTCAACCTAAACAAGTTGTCTTGACGCAACAAGCTCAACCGATAAAAACAGCCCAAACAATAGACCTCTCAACAAGCAACCAGCAAGAAGCTACGTTTGCTGTAGCTAATTTGAAGCTAAACTCTATTGATGAGCCGCAAACAACCCTCGATGATAGCAAACAATATAATGCCACATTAGACCGTTTAACGATGAGTACACCGATGGACACCTCAACATTACCTAGCAACAATATGGAAAGTACTGTGGCGAGTAAAACATTGATGGTCGATACCGAGCTTGATCGAACTAATTCCCACAACCCTTATCAACAAGAGTTAGCACAGTTAGCCACTCCACAAACCATGCAAGCTACCACTAACCAACAAGTTCCCAGCGCTAACCATGTGACTTTATTGGCGAAGACATCCGCACTTGTTGGCCAAGATCAGTGGGAAGGTAATTCTTCAGAAAAACCAGAAATAACAACTAAAAATTTTACTCAGCTAAACTTTTCTGAAACTGCCCAAATAAGCCCCACTAAATCTATATGGCACAATGCCAAGCAATTAACATCAATTGATCCGGTTTATCCAAGTGTCGCCAAACGTAAGGGCATTGAAATTGAGATAAAAGTAAACTTCACTATCAACATTGATGGTCATATAAAAAACATTCAATTTGCTCGCCAAAATAAACTCAATTATTTTAAAAGCTCTATTCGTACTGCTATAAAAAAATGGCGCTTTCTCCCTGCCCAAATAGATGGTCAACCGGTAGAAAGCCAAATGTCGAAAGTATTTGTCTTTAGTTTACAAAGTTAGCCGCGTTCAGTATTTGCTCTTGTACGACGTTTTTTTTCCATTGTTTGCCATTTAAGCTGTTGTTCTATGGTTAGTAGGTTAAAAATTGCGTGTTTTGTTTTCGCCTTAACTAATACCACTTGTTCGAAACTAACTTGATACGCCCCTTGCAACGCAATAAAAGCTTGTTCATCAAAGCTGTCTGCTTGAATTAGTAACTTTGCTTCTTTTTTAAATTGCTTTAATGACTCATGTAAGCTTTTATGTCGCTCTTTAGCCAACGTTTTTATTGCTTTAATTTGCACTTGCTGTTGCTCTGATAACGCCAGTACCTTACTCATTCGTTTGATCATATAGTCACGCAACTCTCCAGATTTTTTATGGTGCCTAGGTGAATCAAAAAAACTGTCCTGATCTGCAGCGTGAACAAAAGCTATGTTAGAAAAAGCCAACATAGCGCATAGGGTTGAGGTTGATACTAGCGTTTGCACTGATTTAATAAGTTTCATTCTAAACTCCAAAGTTTTAAGTTTTGTGGATTTACTGTGCTGTAATTAGCAGGTATTCAGTGTAAATAACTCAAGGCAAAGAAACGCAAAGACTGTGTAAAGGTTTAGTAAAGGTTATTCACATTTGAATAAAAAGAGGGACGATGCGATAGTATATTGCTTAAGCAGAGGGGCACAGTGAAAAAATTTTGAATAAAAAACAAATATTACTAATTGATGACGATCATGAATTAGCCGAGCTATTAGTTGATTACCTAGCGCAACAAGGTTTTATTGTGCAGTGTTGTTTTGACGGTCAAGCGGGGTTAGAGCAAGCATACAATCATAAATTTGACCTTATTTTACTTGATGTGATGATGCCTAAGCTCAATGGTTTTGAAGTGCTAAAGGCCTTAGGAAAAGAACATAAAACACCGGTATTAATGCTAACCGCTAAAGGAGATCACCACGATAAGATTAAAGGTTTAGAGCTAGGTGCGGATGATTACCTTGCTAAACCTTTTCATCATCAAGAGCTCTTAGCCCGTATTAAAGCAATATTACGGCGTATTCAGCTAGTTAACCAACAAAACCGGCAAGCACTTCAGCACCAAGACACCCTTTTATCCATTAATAATATTAAATTGAACCATGCTGTTAGATCCGTTTCCTGCCATGGTAATGATATTGAATTAACCGGAACTGAATACCAACTTTTAACACTGTTAATGGAACATCATGGAAAAATCATCGCTAAAGACACTATTTCAGAACAGGTTTTAGGTCGCAAACTCAGCCCGTTTGATCGCAGTATTGATGTTCATATTGGCAACATTCGCCGAAAATTTTTACCTTTTTGTACCGTTGAAAAAATAAAAACAGTTCGTAGTGCCGGTTATATATTTTTAACGGGTGAAAATGCTTAACAAGGCCAATATAAGTTCATGATTAGTTTAACTAACATAAAAATATTTTTTTCTTCGTTTACTATCAAGTTATTTGCATGGTTTTGGCTCATTGCCCTTATTTCCATTGCCAGTACACGCTTTATTTCTCTGCAATTTTCCAACGATACCGTTAACAAAGTAGTTAGCCAAGCACCTGCCCATGAAGAAGTGCGTCAGTTGCATAATGCCGCGAGACGCATTGAGCGCAGTAACCTTAATACTATTGACGCGTTGCGCACCATAAAATATAAAAGACTTAAGCAACTGCCTTTTAATCTTTGGTTTAAAAGCCTAGATAATCCACAACGCGTCCGTAGTTTGTTACCGCTAACACCACAACATCAACATGTCTTGACTGAATATATTCAACAACATACGTTTACTGAACCACAAGCCAGTATTTTTTCGCACACTCGACTCATCGGCCCACTTGTTATTAAGTTAAATAACCAGCCCTATCAACTTTTTATTTCTCGAAAACTGCGCCGCGGCGGCATTGGCCAAATAGTACAAGCACTACCTTACTGGGTACGCATTGCTATACCCACTTTGGTCAGCTTTCTGCTTTGCTTACTGCTAGCACATTCTTTTAGCAAACCGGTGCGTTTGATCAAAAAAGCCACCACTAAACTAGGACAAGGAGACTTTAGTACACGGGTTAATGGGGTGAGCCAAGGCAATGATGAACTAGGGCAACTTGCACTCAGTTTTAATAAAATGGCCGAGCAATTGCAACAACACCAAAGTGCTCAACAAAGGTTACTGGGTGATGTTTCTCACGAGTTGCGATCACCCATGACACGGTTACAGATGGCATTAGGCTTAGCACAACAAGACGCAACCACAAACGAGGCCCGCGAGCAATATTTACAACGCTGTCAACGAGAGATAGAAAGATTAGATCAAATGATTGAAGATGTGTTGACCTTATCTCGGTTAGAAAACACGCTGCAAACGGTCGAGTCTGAACGGGTCAATTTGACC
This sequence comes from Colwellia sp., assembly GCA_016765685.1. GTDB lineage: Bacteria > Pseudomonadota > Gammaproteobacteria > Enterobacterales > Alteromonadaceae > Colwellia. The sequence goes on from JAESPR010000124.1 coordinate 14,627, forward strand.
TTATTAGTGCAAAATATTATTAATGATGAACAACTCATTGCGGATAAAAAGTCTATCCAAATCAAACTAACTGCTAGCCAAAATATCACACTGATGGCAGACCAAACGCTACTGGTAAGCGCGATCACTAACATCCTTAATAATGCAATAAAATATAGCCCAACACACAGCACTATTGCCATCAGTTTAACAAGCAATAAACGCTCAGTGTCGTTAACCATTACCGACCATGGTAATGGCGTGCCAGAGCAAGCATTAGCACAATTATTCACCCCCTTTTACCGCGTAAATTTGGCCAGAGATCGTAATACTGGCGGCACAGGGCTAGGGTTAGCAATAGCCAAACAAGCCATTGTTACTCATCAAGGTGAAATTTTTGCTAAAAACGAGGCAGGCAAAGGTTTATCTGTTACCATGAAAATTCCTCATCGGTAACGTAACTTTACCGACACTCATTGAGAAATTTCACGGATATGAACACTTCAGCTTTAGATAGAAAACCTACCACTTTTTTGAATAAACTTCTTAAAATAACCGCCATAACTGTGCTTAGTTTATACCTGATTATCTGGGCAATTTCTTCACCCGTGAGTAAATACCTGTTAACACCAATATTACTTGAACAAGGGCTCAGCCTTTCTGCTGATAGTAGTATTAGCTACAACCCATTTCTCAGCCAAATAAGCATCCGTGATTTAACTCTATTTAAAGCAGAAAAATATAACGGCCAGCAAACTAAGCAATATACTGTGTTATCAATCGAGCAACTAACGATTCGACTAACTTTAGTACGATTACTGTTTGATGAAATTAAAATTAGTAAATTCGAGCTAAATAATGCTTATCTTAAAATCGAAAAAAATGTCTCTCAGTTAATTATTGCGGGTATTGATGTCATCGATATCAGTAACAATACCGAGAAAAAACCAGCACAAGCCGAGGACACTGAGCCAACACCGTTTTTATATCAACTGATTTTACCAAAATTAGCGTTAACACAAGTTAACATTGACCTTGCCGTTGATGTTGATGTTGATAGTGATCAAAAATTCCATCAGATCAATATTAAAGAGCTGTTAATTGATCAGCTAAAAGCCAGTCAGCATGCTCAACAAGCAACGCTGAGCCTACAAAGCTTCATTGATAATACTGCATTCGATTTAAGCCTTAATGCCAATTTTGAACACGGCCAAGGTGAAATCAACAGTAAGTTATCTATGGCCGGTTATGCCATTAAAAAATTACAACCCTATATTGGTGATTTATCCGAACTAAGCGGTACTCTTTCTCTGACCAGTGAGCAACAAATTACTATTGCACCGCAGCAATTTAAACTACATATCAACAAAGCTAAACTCAGTAATAAAAATTTGGTGATGGCTTATCAACAACAATTTTTCGAACTGAAATCTCTAGAAAATCTCATTACCGATTTAAAGTTAACCTTACATCAAGGTCAAATTACTGAGCTCAGTGGCGCTAGTCAATTAACGTTACATACTGGCGATCTATACTATCAACAACCAAGCCAAAAATTAGCCCATTTTGAGCAATTAGCGTTAAATGAAATCAGCTTCCATTTTGTCGATACCCCACAAATAAAAATATCAAGTTTGATAATGGACAATTTTTACGGCTCCAAACATGAATCGTCTGATCTACCCGCTTTAGTTTCGCTAAAACAATTTAACATCAGTGATATTGTGATCAGTGAACAACAACTGTCATTTAATGAAATCATCTTAAATAGCCTACAAGGCGAGGTGATTTTAGATAAAGAAAAATCTATTGCTAATCTAGTTACCTTACCCATCACTACCACAGAAAATGCAACAGAAGAACAAGCAGCACGTGAACTTGCCCCAGAAAATGTTCAAGAAATTACGCAAGACCCAACTCAAGTAAAAAAAGCTCACACGACAGATTTTATTATCAGTTTAAACGAGTTTTCATTAATAAATAACAATCAAATATCCTTGTTAGATAATAGCGTAGAACCTGTTTATCAGCGTGAACTATTTATAGATACCTTGCACTTAGGCGCACTCAGTAATGCTAAAAATAAACAAGAACAACAAACACCGTTTGCCTTGATAGGCCGCAGTAATAAATATGCACATTTTAGCTTTAAAGGTTTTACTCAACCTTTTGCCCAGCAGCCAAAACATCACTTACAAGGCTTTTTAAAAGAGCTATCATTACCGGCGGTTTCTACTTATATGAAACAAGCCATGCAAATGGAATTGAAAAGTGGCCAACTCAATACCGACATTGATGTCACCTTAACCGGCGAACAACTTGATGGTAATGTAGTTATACTATTACAAGGCTTAGAAACGGCTATTGCCAATAGCGATGAAGCCGGTGCATTGATTGATCAAGGGGCATTACCTTTTAATATAGCGCTAGGCATGCTCAAAGATAGCCGAGGTAATGTTGAGCTTGACGTGCCATTGTCTGGATCCACTTCAGACCCACAATTTGGTATCAGCAGTATTGTCAGCTTAATTACCAAAAAAGCCATTTGGATGGCCACCCAAGATTATTTAATGACCACCTTTGTGCCCTACGCTAATATAGTTTCTGTTGCCATGACTGTCGGTGAGTTTGCTTTGAAATTACGCTTTGATGACTTAATCTACCAAAGCAAGCAAATAGAGCCTAATGACAAGCAACAAGCCTACTTGCAGGCTTTTATAGGCCTAATGCAAGACAAAGAAGATACGAGGATAAATATTTGCGCCATCAGCACGCCTGCCGATCTTAACCTCGACGCGGGGAGCCAAGTGACTGATAAAAAACATATTCGCCAACTTAAAGCGATTGGTGAGCAACGGGAAGAAGCGTTTAAAGAATATATGATCAAACATGGTAATATTGCGTCATCAAGACTATTGTTATGTGCACCTAAAATAGATAGTAGTGAAGGTGCGCAGCCAAGAATAGAGTTATCAGTTTAACCCCATCATAGTAATTTCCGCTCACTATTCTCATTGTTCCTATGGCCTCCAATTGGCTGCGCTTGCGCTTATGTGATTTTTGCAACCATTATTGCAAGCCCATTAATTAAAAAAATCACAAAAATTTAGCTTTATTCAATATTTTGGATCTGCTCACGCATCTGCTCAATTAACACCTTTAATTCTATCGCGCTGGCAGTAACGTCAGTATTAATTGATTTAGATCCCAAAGTATTAGCTTCACGGTTGAACTCTTGCATCATAAAGTCTAAACGACGACCTTGTGCACCACCTTTTTTAAGCGTTTTATGGGTTTCACTGACATGGCTATTTAGGCGATCTAGCTCTTCGGCGACATCCATTTTTTGCGCTAACAATACCAGCTCTTGCTCCACACGGGTTGAGTCTAAATCAATGCTAGCATCGGTAAATTTATCGACAATACGCTTACGCTGCCATTCAATCACTTCAGGCATAAAAGCTTGCACTTTATCAGCTTCAACACTAATGGCATCAAGGCGCTGCTCAATCATAGCTTTTAAGTTTTCGCCTTCGCTAGCGCGAGCGCTGATAAAGTCTTTCAAGGCTATATCAAAACCTGCAAGTAGCTCAGTTTGAATCGCAGACATATCAGCTTCTGCCGCTTCCATCACCCCTGGCCAACGCATCACTTCGAGTGGGTTAACTTGGCTGTTTAAGGTTTGCTCATTAATCCAGTTTGCATGTTGTATTAATTGCAACGCTAATGTTTCATTAAGGTTTAATTCATTTTTAGCGCTAGCATTGGCATTAAAGCGTAAGTTGCATTCAACTTTTCCGCGATTTAATTGTTTACGAAAACGTTCTCTTAAAACCGGCTCTAAGCCTCTAAATTGTTCTGGTAATCTAAAGTAAGTTTCTAAAAAACGTTGGTTTACACTGCGAATTTCCCAAACAGCGTTGCCCCAGTCACCTTTAATTTCAACACGAGAAAAAGCGGTCATACTGTAAATCATAATAAATACCTCGAAAAAACAAGTATTTCAATTATACCCAAGCAGGCCGTAAATGCGAATATCTATATCAAGGAGAAATATACCAACAATAGGAATGTGACCGCCAAACAAATCACTACAGTAGCTAAGAAAGCACAGCAACTTAATATATATATTAGCGCTAATGAGTTTGTTGCTAAAGTCTGTAGTACATCATGGGGCACTTTATTTGCCTACGCCTCTATCAATAATAGTGATTAGAATTAATACCGTCGAAATTCCATTACGGGGTATTAGTGTTAAATCCGTTTCATTATTTTCTACTGAGTAAATTCCATATTGCCAAAATCCACATTAAAATCGACACACCATACACTTAATCCAGTTAAATCATCTAACGTTTTATTAGTGGGTAATTTCAAAATAAACTCTGCGTCAGTATATGACTGACCGTTAATTTTCTGGCTTATTGAAAAGGCATCAGCGCTTGAATATTCATGATTTTTCGCGGCATAAAAATATACGTCAGGGCCACCACCGTCATAGCTAAACTGAGTAATTCGAATAGTACAATCATCAATAATAGTCGCTTTTCCTGAAACATTGTGAGCTAAGGTAGTAAAAAAACCATTATAGCCAACTTTGCTGTGTGTTTTTTCACAACTACTAATATTTAGCTCATTAAGCGTTTGTTGAAAATGATAAACCGCATCTGCTGCCGAGATAAGCTGCTGGTTTAATGCGCCGCTCATTTCAACCAAATTTGCAACCTTGCTATCAAAGTCAATATCCGTAAAATTAACCATCAACTCTTTAGCTAAATCATGAGCGGCACTTGAAATTTGAATGCCATTATTAGCATTACCATCAATATCTAAACTCTGCAATAACCTCAACATATTAACTACGGCAATTTCGTTAATATCCTGAGTCGCAAAAATGCTCAAGGGCGTAATAAATACATCGGCAGCAACTTGGGGGAATTCCAAAGCGCCAATTGAAAAAATGACACTTTCATTTAATTGATAACTAAACTCCCCTTTATCATTAGTAAATCCAGAGCCACTCACCGTGGTAAAACTAAGATTTTCAACCGCTGAATCAAGAAAAATACCGGTATAAATTGTCGGTTCTGGGGGAAGTTCAACGGGAGGTATTACCTTTGAATCACTACTTCCACCGCCACAAGCCGAAAGTAATAAAACGGTTATATAAGTTGCAAAAAATCGATTAAACATATACCTCGCTCCTCACTAATTTACAATACATCTCTGTAATATATTCATTATGCGAGTTTGAGTTAAGTAGATCCTCACAAAAGTATCACAAATAGATTTTTTTTTAGTATTTAAGATAAGCTATTTTGCCAACGAGATTTAATATGATCGGCAACACGAAAAGCATTGGCATAAATAGTAAAAGTGTACGGTACACTGCCACCCGTTGGCATAAAAGAGCCGTCAGTAACATAAAGGTTATCTACTTCATGGGCTTGGCAGTTTTTATTCAATACTGAAGTTTTTGGATCGTCACCGAAACGACAGCCACCAGCCATTAAGTTAGTGGCTGGATAACCGCTCACCGAAGAGTCGATATTCTTTGCTCCTAAAGCGGCTAAAAGTTTTTCGGCCTTTTTCGCTAAGTAGGCGCCCACTTCTAAATCATGTTCATGATAGCCAATACGTACTTTTGCGACGGGATCACCCCATTGGTCAGTGACTTCATCATCTAAAGCCACAAAACAATCGTTCGTGGGTAGCCAATCATTAAACACTTCAAAACGCAGAGTTTTATACGTAGTGAACTCTTGTTTTAGGCTCTGTTTTAAAGCGTCGCCCCACAGCAATTTGTCATTGCCCTGTTCATCAACGCCCCATTGTGTGCCTCCAGCACGTGCAATAGGGTTTTGATGAAATAAAAAGTCGATAGTACCGCCTTTAGCTTTACCGTCTTTGTTAGCGCCAATAAACGCTTTATCCTCAATTTTATACCAATCTTGCAGCGCTCTGTTAACAAAAGGACCTACCTGTTTAAGTTCGCTAACCTTGTCTTCACTCAGTTGATCATAGAAAAAGTCACCGCTGCCTGTGCCACCACCACTAAACAATAAATTTTTTCCCACTTGACCATTATTATTGGCTAAACCATGAGGAAACTTCTCCCCTTTAGATGCTAACAATAACCGTGAAGTTTCTACCGCCTGACAAGCAACTACATAAGTTTTTGCACTAACACTTTGTTGACGACCTTTGGCATCATAATAATGCACACCAATTATTTTACCTTTGCTGTCGGTGGCAATTTTATATACTTTTGAATTGGGTTTAATAGTACAATTACCGCTAGCCACGGCATGATTTAACAACGCAGCTCTACCTCCTCCTTTGGCGCCAGATGAACAGCCATAACTGCTGCAATAACCTGAATATTCACAACTTTGTCGCCCCATGGCAGGCTTTGACAAAATAGCCCTTGGCACCGGAATAGCGTGATAACCAATATCTTTAGCCGCTTTATCTATCCATGACGATATCGGCACTTCGGCAATAGGCGGATAAGGAAAATCCGTTGAACGTGGCTCTTGGTGTGGATGGTCAACCACACGGCCTGATACGCCAACTTCACGCTCAACCATGGCGTAATAGGGTTCGAGATCATCATAACTAATCGGCCAGTCGGCAACATTAGCGCCTTTAATGGCACCAAACTCGGTTTTTAAGCGAAAATCTACCGGCTTTAAGCGATGAAAATAACCACTCATAAAATTAGAAGAGCCGCCAACCACAGTGCCATTCCACCATGTCCAGCCTGAATCACTAGTCGCTTCACCTTGCCAAAAGCTATTACCGTCTTCATCCTGATATTCTTCTTCGATAACATGCTGCTCATCGCTCAATTTTGGATTATAAGCGTCATGAAGGCTAATCGCCAACTCGTCTTTGAAGAATTCTTTTTCGGTTAACCACGGCCCTTTTTCTAATACTAATACTTTCGCACCTGCTTTGGCTAACGTATAAGCAACAGGCGAAGCGCCAGCACCACTGCCGACAATACAGACATCATAAATTACTTTTTTCATGCTTTGTTTGTTCTCTTAATCGCGGGAGTATTAGCAAGGGCTCTGCTATTTTCTGTAGTGCTGATTTCTTGAATAGCAATATCGTTGTTTGTTTGCGCACGCGGCGGTAGTTCAAAATATCGCTGACCCACTTTAGGTAACGGAAAACCACCTTGATGCTCAAGCCATTGCCAGCCAGCACCATTAGGGTTGCCGCCATAAGCAGGTGGCGACAAGGTGGCTTCTAGTAAATAATCTAATAAGGTAGATAACCAGTTTTCACCTGCGCGTGATTGACTGATGCCCCGAAGAAGTGTTTCTTTTTCGGCGCTGTTTAGGGTGATGAAAGGTTGTTTGAGCTGACTGTCACTATAGCTATTAAGCCAACCAACCCCTTTATAAATAAAGTCAATTTCATCTTGCGGTGTTGGCTGTAAATGCACAACATTATACAAATAGTTCAATGCTTGCACATCTTTCGCACTTGGTCCACTGGGTGATACTGGCAGTAAGTGATTCAAAACCGCATTTAATGTTTGCCACGGGTCTTGGTGTATTTCCTCGGCAAGTGCCGAGGCCGAGACTGCTAATACGTTGGCGGGTAAAACCGTTAAAGCTGCCATGCCCGCCGCCGACTTTAATCCTGCTGACAGTAATTTACGCCGGCTAATATTGGCAACTAACTCATTCGCTTGTTCAGTAAAAAATGACATGACGTTTACCCTTATATATTACTGCTTTCTTTCGCGATAATTTCTATCACTGCTTTTGCTTGCTCTTTATCAGCTTTCCATCTATCAATAAAAGCCAACCACAATTGAGTATCGTGTTGCTCATTAACTTGCAGCTCTGCGGTATCTTTTGATAACAACATTTTTCCCCTCGCATTAGCAATATAAATATGGGGATAACCGTATATGGGTGGCATTGACGACATAAATTCTTTATTCTCGTTTTTGTCACTGACATTAATTTTCAAAATCACATAGTTGTTATACAGCGCCTGGGCAACTTCAGTATCACTTTGCCAAAAAGCCTCCATTTTTTTACAAAAAGCGCACCAGTTACCACCAATCACCATTAAAACATTACGATTAGTTTTATCGGCAAGTTTAAGGGCCGCATTAGCATCATCAAAAGCATTACGTTGTTCATCATAAACTTGGCTATATAGCGGCAAAGGGCTGTTTTTTTCAGCCATGGCCTGAAAATTAATCAGCATAACTGCCCCTAAAACAAACAATACATTCTTAATAAATTTCATTCTTACCTCAAAACCACTTAACAAAACAATACGTCACAATGTAATGACCTAAGAACAAGTCACTATATTTCAAAAAAGTTGTGAAGTCATTATGTCAAATTACCTTAGCAGGCATTATAATAACGACAATTATTTTTATCATTCATAAAAAAGGATCACTCCATGCGTCCAAGCGGCAGAACATTAGGACAAATTCGTCCAGTAACTATTACTCGTCAATTTACTACTCATGCAGAAGGCTCAGTACTCATTGAGTTTGGCGATACCAAGGTAATTTGTACCGCTTCTGTTGAAGAAGGTGTGCCACGTTTTTTAAAAGGTCAAGGTAAAGGCTGGGTAACCGCTGAATATGGCATGTTGCCTCGTTCGACTCATACTCGCATGCGCAGAGAAGCGGCAGCTGGCAAGCAAAGTGGCCGTACCTTAGAAATTTCACGGTTAATTGCTCGCGCTTTGCGTGCTGCTGTTGATTTAAAAGCTTTAGGTGAAAATACTATTTCGATAGATTGTGATGTTATCCAAGCCGATGGGGGTACTCGTACTGCTTCGATCACCGGCGCATGTGTTGCTTTAGTCGATGCACTTAATTATATGCGCGCCAAAGATATTATTAAAACCAATCCGCTAAAACATATGATTGCGGCTATTTCTGTCGGCATATACAAGGGTGAGCCGGTAGCTGATTTAGACTATGCTGAAGACTCAAATGCTGAAACCGATATGAATGTAGTAATGACTGATACTGGCAAACTCATTGAAGTGCAAGGCACCGCTGAAGAAGAGCCTTTTAGCTTTGAAGAAATGCAAGCGATGATGCAGTTATCTAAAGATGCTATCAATGAATTATTTGACCACCAAAAAGCGGCTTTAAGCTAAACGTTCTGCTTGGAGAACAAGATGAAAGATTATCAACGCGAATTTATCGAGTTTGCTTTGTCAAAACAAGTATTACGTTTTGGTGAATTCACTTTAAAATCAGGTCGTATTAGCCCATATTTTTTCAATGCCGGTTTATTTAAAACTGGTGGTGATTTAGCCCGCTTAGGTCGTTTTTATGCAGCAACCTTAGTTGATGCTAATATCGACTTTGATCTAGTATTCGGCCCGGCTTACAAAGGTATTCCTATTGCGACCACCACGACGGTTGCGCTTTATGATCATCACAACCTTGATGTGCCTTATTGTTTTAATCGCAAAGAAGCAAAAACTCATGGTGAAGGTGGCAGTTTAGTGGGCGCAGAGCTGAATGGCAAAGTGATGTTAGTAGACGATGTCATCACTGCAGGCACGGCAATTCGTGAATCAATGACAATCATTAAAGCCCATAATGCACAACTATCCGGTGTGTTAATTGCCTTAGATCGCCAAGAAAAAGGTCAAGGTGAATTATCCGCTATTCAAGAAGTAGAGCGTGATTTTGGCACTAAAGTCATTTCAATCGTGACTTTAAAAGATGTGGTAACATTCCTTAAAGAAAAGGTTAAAGAAAAAGCTGAAGAACAGCTTACCAGTGAGCCAAATAATAAATCTGAGTTAGCGATTAGCTTAGCAAGTATCGAGCAATATCGATTGGATTATGGTATTTAGCTTAACTTTATAAGTTAACTTATAAGTTTTCAATTCCTTGAATAACACTATGCCCATATATGTAAAAAGCCTGCTAAATTGCAGGCTTTCTTTATTAAACTTTTTACTTTTAAAACTTAAGCCGTTAACTCAAATTGGTTTGACGGCGGCTTCTCATACGCTTGCGTTATACCCGAATAATAGCTTTCAATTCTTAAAGAGCGCTGAATCACTTCTACAGACTGGCTAGGAGCAATTGCCTCTTGGCTTGATAGAGTTTTATTAATCAAGACATCAAATGCTGGTGGCAAACCGGTTTGGCCACTATCCGCTAAGGTTTCATCAGTATCAAGGGCTGCGGTTCTTTGCACGCTACTTTGTGCTTGTTGTTCGTTACGACTACTGTCTAGTTCGAGTAATAATTCCGATTGCGCCTGTAGCGCTAACTGGGTTGCAGTGCTTGCCACGCGAGTATCTTGTACTGACGGATTAACCGGTGCTAGCGCGGCAGCTTGAACTATCTTCATTTTAGCAATCGTTGCCTGGGGGTTACCTTGAATTGATGATAAATCGACAGAGACTTCACCACCTGTCACATACCTTTTACCATCGGGGCCGGTCTGAAAAGAATAATTGGGTGGCCCTGTGTAAGTGCCGCCTACTGAAGAATGGGCTAACTCATGAGCACGAACTTCTTTATCTCTTCTTTGCAGTTCGTTAACGACTCGCTCTTGTTCTTGCACTTCAGTACGGGGTTGTTGCTCGCTACCGTCGGCACGGGTTTGCTCTTTAGCTTCTTGCGCCGTTTCTTGCGAATCACCCGAGTTTTCTTGATCTTGATTGTCATCTTGCTCGGCAATACTGGTATTGGCTAGTTCAGCTTGTTCGCTGATATTAGCAAAATCAATGTTGGCATTATTTTGAGCCGGTGTTCTGCTTCGTTCTCGCTCAGATGCAACGCCTTTTTCCGCGGCTGACTGACTAGTAGCGGCTGGTTGAGTAATAATTTCTCGTTGGTTGTTTTCACGACGCAAGCTTTCCGTAGGCGGATTAAGCACCGTAGGAATAGATAAATTTGGCACTTGCGGGGTAATATTCATCATTTTATCAATGTTTGGTCGCTTAGTTCTCGACAGCTTACGCTGTTACATCGAGCAAAGTTCCCAAATTATCGTCCGCGGTCTTAATCACTTCTGTTGATGCTTTTGCCTGATAATCAGCAACTTTTAGATCAACTATTGACTGATTCAAATCAGGGATTGTTTGTGAGCTACTTGCCGGTGCTTGATTTGCAGCATCCGCCTCATAAGAAGCACTAGTTTCCGCAGCGATATCTGCCGCTGCTTGGTCAACTGCTTCTGTCGCTCTTTGCAGACCTTGCACACCTGAATTAAATGCTGACTGTATTTCCATCAGATTCTCCTTACGTAATTATACCTTTACTGGTTAATTATTGACCAAAACAGCCAAAAAGTAAAGTAAAATTAACTTAAGAGAAATGGTTGCTAGCCTTTGCCATCAACCAGTTTGAGAGTATTTGTTTAAAATCATCGGCATGAGAAATAAACGGTGCATGGGATGCTTGTTTGAAAATATGCTGTGCACTCTTTTCAGCAAGCTTGGCTATTTGCGCAATTACTGCTTTTGGTACTAAGCTGTCGGCACCGCCATACAAGCGTAGAAATGGCTGTGTGATAGAGCATAACTGTTGCCGGTAATCACTGGTTGCTAATAATGTTAATGACTGAGCCAGTGTGGTTTTATCTGCCATTTTATACTGAAATACTAATTGGCTAATGTGTTTGATGTCTTGGCGAACATGCGGGCTACCCATGGCCTGTATTTTTAAGAAACCACTAATAGTTTTTTTTGTGTCAACTTGCAATTGTTGGTGAAAAGCATCAAGTACCTTAGGTTTTATGCCTGACCAGACATGCTGACTAACACCATCTTGTTCGACTATTTCTTCAAGAAAACGTGGTGAACTAGCAACGGTAATTAACGCGAGCACTTTGTCGGGGTAATTTAGCGCCATTTCTGTCGCCACTAACCCCCCCAAAGACCACCCTAAATAAATAGCTGGTTGCATGATGGTATTCGCTAAATGTTGACAGATATTAGCCAAAGAATAGGGGCTGATTTCTGTGTCTACGTTATTGCCATAACCCGGTAAATCGACGGTGACAAGGCGAAACATCTCGGTAAACTCATAGGGTAAACTATCAATAAGTGGTTGCCATACGGCCGAATTTACTCCCCAACCGTGGATCAAAACTAAAGGAATTTTTTGGTTTTGTTTTGCCGACTGTAATTGAGGAAAAGTGGAAATGTGGAGAGTTTTTGCCATGCTTATGTTATCGATGTTTATGTTTTCAAAAATTAATAATTACGGCTATATTACAAAATGGATGATGACAATGGAATGGCAAGCCAAAATTCAACGCTTATATCACACCTTATTACTTACTTTAGGGCAATGTGATTTATGTGGCAACAATTTAAACAGCAACAATTTAGGCTCTAAAAGCATCCCTTCACAAACCTTGATATGCTCCTGCTGCTTTACTGATTTATCACTGTTCAAGCAAGAAATCATTCAAGGCGACTTGCTCAATTGGCCTGCGGTAAATAAAGCCTTACCCAACATCCATTTCGATCATTTGTTTTGTCTTGCCCCATACTTAGCACCATTCACTCAATGGTTACCACAGTTTAAATACCAAGGACGCTTTGAATTAGCGTCATTGTTTGCCAATTTACTTGCCCAACAATGGTTACAGCAATATTTAATCAAACCGGCTTCATCCACAGTTCTTATGCTTAGTGTGCCATTACATAGTAGTAAGTGGCAGGTTCGCGGTTATAATCAAGCCCATTTAATCGCCAAGCGTTTCGCGCACTACTTGCAGTTACCTTATGATAATAAGGCCTTAATTCGTATTAAAAAAAATAATAGCCAAGTGGGACAAACTGGCAGTCAACGACGTAGTAATTTAGGAAACGCCTTCATTTTAGCAAAGGCATTTCCTAATGATATCAAACATATAATCTTAGTTGACGACGTATTAACTACAGGCAGTACCGCCAGCGAAATAAGTAAATTATTAAAACAAGCCGGGGTCGAAAAAGTCACCGTGGTCGCTGTTTGTTTAACTTTGCCTAGTAGCTAAAACAATACAAATACCGCAAAGGTAAATTTGTGATGAATTGTTGGCTAAATAAAAATATACGCCTACTCTTCTTTATATGAATCTATTTCAACTTCAACATTTGATGCTTTTGAATTTAAAAAATTTTTTTCGAATTTTATTTATATTCGGATGGTGTACCACTGTTTTTTTTACTCCATCATTGCTTGCCCAAGAACATGATTCGTTTGATGAAAGTGAAAGTGAAAGTGAAATAGATATCTTTAGTTTGTCATTGCAAGATTTAATGAATATCACTGTAATTTCTGCCACACGATCAGAGTCAACATTAAGAGAATCTCCAGTACCTATGTCGGTGATCACCGCAGAGCAAATTGCTTCAAGTGGTTTAGATAATATTGCCGACATTCTAGGGCTTTTACCCGAAATTGATGTGATGCACATTAGCCCCTCACAGGTAGAGGTTTCAATTCGCGGTAAAAATATTAACTTTAATCGGCGCTTATTAGTGTTAATTGACGGCCGAACCGAATATAACGATTTATTTGGTGCTACGTTCTGGAATGCCATGCCGATTGCTGTTGATGACATTAGTCGTATTGAGGTAATACGCGGGCCAGCATCAGCGCTATTTGGCGCCAATGCCTATGCTGGCGTTGTTAATATTATTAGTAAGAGCCCTGAGGAAAAATCTAAACAACTTGCTAGGGCGCACATCGGCAGTGATGGTTTTTATTATGGTTACCTTGCTCTTAATTATGCCTTAAAAGACCATTACTTTCGCTTAAGTTATCATCGTCGTAATGTGGATAATAGTGAGCAGCAAGTGATTTTTGCTGGCTTTAATCAATTTCCATCAAGTGTTGATTTTGCTTGGGATAAAAAAAGTTTACAACAAATGCAAGGCGGAAATTTTCAGTATCTTGCTAAGCTAAACACAAATCTGCAGGTTGAATTTATTGCTAGTATCAGTGATGGTTTACTCGAACTTATTCCACAGCCTGGTTTGCCTAGAGATAACTGGGATATAAACAGCAATAACATTCAGCTCAAGCTAGAGCATACTTTGGATAAAAAAGGGTTAATTCAATTCAACGGCTATCGTAATCGTTTTAAATATCAAACTTTTTTACTGCCATTAACTGATGCAGTAACTTCATTAGCCGTTAATAATATTCAGGCATTCTTCCCCTCTATTGATGAACCGTCGCAATTTAACGGCACGGTAACAACCGATGACGTTTCGCTGCAATATGTCAGTAATGAAGATGAGCATAAGCTAACTTGGTTAGTTGGCACTCAGTATAGAAAAATTAATAATAAGGGTGGTCTTGTGATTAATAAAGGCAAAGAAATTCGTTCGCTTTTTGCTAACTTTACTTACAAATTTAGTGAAGACAACTGGATTTTTGCTATGGCGGTGCGTTTAGATAATGATTCTATGACCCAAACCGATATCGCTTATAACACCAGTTTGCAACATTTTTTAAACGCAACCGATGACGTACGGTTTACACTGCGTCGAGCCTTTCGTGCACCGAGTTTATTTGAATTATTTAATAATATAGACATCAATGTGCCTAATCAAAATCATCGGGTGCGTTTTCGGGGTAACCCTCAGCTTAATGTTGAAATTATTGATGCCATTGACCTGACTTATACCACGCAATTAACCTCTAAACTTCAGCTGACTACCGAACTATTCTATGAGGTTTACACTGATTTAATTGGTAATCCAGATAGTGGCTTACTTAACGATGTTGATTTAACTCCAGACACTAATTTATTTACCACCACCACCTCTTTTCAAAACTTAACCAATGCCAATAATCAAGGTTTGCAAGCAAGTCTACTGTGGTTAGCCAGTGACTCGTTTAAATTCAACGTCCATTACCGTTTTACCAAGCCGAGTCAGCTTAATGCCTTATCTGGCGAAACTTTTTTCACCCCAAAACATACTGTTAAAATGCTAGTAAATTGGCAAGTTACGCCGAGTGTTGCTAGTGAACTAAGTTGGCAGTTTATTGATAAAACCGAGCCAAGTGAATTTAACTTAGGTAATGTTACTCCCGATGGTTTTAATTTTACCCGCGCAAACCAGCAATCATGGACAGAGCTTAATTTATCACTGCGCTATCAACCCAAACACTTCACTGATATAGAAATTTATATAATGATCAAAAATGTATTAGATGATAAACGCATTGAATATTTTGAATATGACGCAGTACTCAATGGTGTCGGCGAGCAATTTGGGCGACGATTTTGGAGTGGTTTTACATGGCAATTTTAGCTATTTTTATTCAATACATTTTTCAAATTAAAAAACTTTTAGTTTGTTTGACTAGTGTGCTTTTTTTCATCATTGCCCCCGTTATTTTTGCTGGAAATATTGACTCTGGTCATAGTTTAGATCAAGTAGTTTGGCGCCAAGGTTTACAAGGTGAAGTGGTCTATAATAAAAAAGATCCGCAAAACCTAGGTATAGGAGCGCCAAAGCAATTGGCAATCGATCCAACAACGGGAGAAATCTATATCGGGCAACTTACGGAAAATGGCGGTAATATTTTAGTGGTAAACCCTGATAATGCCAATGCCCGTAGCATTGATTTTTTTAGTAATGGCTTAGGCTTTACTGCTGATGGCAGTACTTTATACTTTGGCGTTAGTACTTTGATGCTTGGCGCTTGGTTTAAACAACAAGATATCTATCGTAAATTTGCCATTATTCCTGCAATTGAAAGCATACAAGTAACACCTGATGGCACCTTGTATGCTGCCACCAGTGATTTTGGCCCGAAAGGGCTTTATCCTAATTCAGTGATCAAAGTGGATACCAGCAACGCACATTTTGAGCCAGTATTTACTTTACAACAAGCATCTAAGGCTATTGGCATCACTATGAATACGCTCAATGCTATGGCTATAGATGGTGTTGGCAATGTTTATGTCGGTGATAACCAAGGCCGTATTGCCATACAAAAAACCGATGGCAGTTTTATTGAGGGCAATAGTCGGCTTGTTACCCTCAGTGGCATCAATAATGCTGGCTTGGGCAGTAGTAGTGATGGTTTGGTTTATCACTATGATGGCGCTGCTGGCGAAATATTTGCTTATAGCGCTGAGGGCGAACGTATCTTGTTAGCCTATGGCGAGCAACTTATAGCCAGCAAATTAAGTGGCACAGGGGTAGTAAGTGATGAAAGAAACCTTTATATCGTCAGTGATAAAGCTGAGCTTATTCGCATAACCGCAACCGATGGTGCTAGCTTGCTTGATGTTATTAATAACTCTTTAGGTGATTCTTCAATACAAGGCGTTGTAATTGATGAGCTGAGTCAACAACCACTCAGCGGTGCCAAAATCAGTTTACATGATGGCTCAACAACAACTTCAGACAGTAATGGCTTTTTTGCCTTTAATTTAGCCGTTGGTTTATATGAAGTAAGCATAACGCATGAAGATTTTCTGAGAAAAATAATTAACATTGATGTCAAAAACCAAACAGAAGAAAACTTTACTATTGCTTTACAATCGGCTTTACCGAGTTGGTTAGCTGCGGGCATCAGCGCCGAAATTATTGCCAATAATAAAAACAATGATATTTCTGGGGCAACCGATGTTGACTTAGATACTGAGGGCAACCTTTGGGCGATTAATCATAATAACGCCAGTATTACCAAAACCTTGTTAGATCCCATAACAAGAGCCGTGATTGATACCTTTATTTTCGCCCAAGGTGGCAGTATGGCTAATGCTTGGTTTATTGTCAGTGATGATAATTTAAATGTTTTCACTTCCACAAGTAATGCTGGGGTATTAAAGTTACCACCGCTTGAAAATGAACAGCCTTGGCTCTTAAACAATGATAGTAACTCTTCGAATAAAGTAATTGATCAATTGGGTGTTAATCGCATGGATTCTTTAATCACCGATGTTGACGGAGGTGCTAAATTATCCAATGGTGATATCGTGCTTGTTTCCGGAGCTGGCGGCTCCATATTACCCAATCTTCCTGAGGGAACTTTTGATAGCCTTATTCGCCAAACGCCCAGTGGTGAACAAAGCATTATTAGTCGTGGACTTGATGCTCAAGGACAAGAAATTTTTGAAAACCCTGACATCACAAAAATAGATGCTCAAGATAGATTGCTAGTATCTAACCGAAATGGCAATTTGGTACGAGTTAATGCAGGTAATGGTATTGCTGAACTGATTTGGCCGGGTGATGGTGATGGTAAATCAGAATCATTAAGTGCTTATACAACCATTAATGATGATGGCGATGGTTATTTATTTGTGCGAGGTGCCTCAACGGTTGTTGGCGGTAATCGCCTTAGTATGATTAGCCCTGATGGCCAAAATTTATTGCTACTTGCTGGAGGTCTTAGTTCTGATTACGGTGGTTTTGTTTTTGATGACAATGGCCGCAGTGTAATAGTGAGTGATTGGGATGTTTTACTTAGACTGAGTTCCAATGATGGGAGAACAATTGCCGAAAACTTATTAACTCCGCCAGTCAGTAATCAGCGCCTAGAAAGTTATCATAAAACGAAGGCTTTGGCTGAGCAGGCAACTCAAGCAAAAGCGTTACAAAATAATAATGAGCAAACTATTCGCACTATAGTATGGCAACCACAACGTTTTGAAAGTACTTTTTATGATCCCGATGATTTTAACAATAATGCCCCCCAATACTGGGCGGCATCTGCTAATGAAGCGAAGAATGAAGCAAAAACTCCTCAAAATAATGGTGCCAGTATTTGGTACTTATTGGCACTATTAATGAGCAATTTATTTTTTCATTGGAGTACTAAACGCTTTGGCGAAAAACAAACTGTTTGACAATAATTTAGCGCTGCCCAGCCAATAACCGCGAAATGCTAATACGTCGCTGCTCGCGATAACTCGGCCTTTGCCATAATTATGTGCGACTATCGCTGCATTATGCGCTAAACGATGAACTAAATTTTTATCCGTATAACCGCTTAATAATGGTGCTGCTTTATATTTTGCCAAGGTAACAAAAGACTGTTGCCCTGTGTCCATAATTAAGGTGCTATTGCGAAATAAGGGTAAGTTTTTATCTGTATAACCAAAAGCTAAAGGGTGAGAAATATCAAGCTCAGTTGCAAAAATGGCTCCCGCTATACGCTTTCTTGCACTCAGCTTTTCTTTATCTTGATAACTTAATTGTTCGCTATCAAACAACTGATCTATTTGCTTTTTACTGATAAAATCAACGGACAGAATATCTTCTTTGGCTAACCATTGGGCGCCACGTTTTTGACCGATAACAACGCCACCGTGTTTGATCCACATTTTCAGTTTCTTAACGTTGTTATCAAAAAGCCCTTTATAATCACCATCCACTAAAATTAAATGGCTATATTTTGATAAGTCGATATTAACCAAACGAGAATGTTCGATAATACTGACTGGTATGTGCAAAGTTTCATCAAAATAATAACGAATTTCCCCTGCTTCATATTGAGAAATACCTTTACCGCCTAAAAGCAGTACTTTAGGCTGCTTCAATGGTTTAAATGAACTGCTACCTAAATCTATGCCCTGACTCGTTAAACCGCTGTTGAGTGTGATTAACTCTATATTCACTTGATTAGCTAACTCAGCTAAATTTTTACGCCAATTATTAGCGGATTGAATGCCCGCAGGAATAATAATAGTGCCACTGGCAAAAACACGTTTTGCACCATTAACTTGGCTAGTGAAGCCGCCGGTTGCCACTTTAGCGTGAATATTTTTATCAAGTAACTGGTTTAAAAGTTTTGGCGCTAAAAAATGATGCCATTCAAAAGCATAAGCATATTCTGTCTTGTTAGTGTTTATTTCACCTACCTGTTCAATATCTTTTGTCGACCAAGGTTGGTCAACCAACTCTAAACCCCAAGTACTATCAAGTGCTTGAAAGTGAATATTCATTGCCAGTGGCATAGTCCAGCCTGAAACATCATAAAAGGTGTTATCTGCAAAGTCAGTCTGTTGATTAAATAACGCCTGTATTAATCGATATTGATTTTGCGCTAACGGCACATAATAACTGGTTTCTTTCGCGTAATTTTTGCCTTCATAACTAAAGTCATCCCTAAGTGAATAAACCTTAATTTGATGCTGTGATAATTTATCTAATAAGGCATTCAAACGATAAACATCGTTGCTTTCGCTAAGCAAATAGCCATTAAATTTTTCTTTTTTAGCTTGTTTAATGGCTTGCTGGTAGAAATTTTTACGATATGTTTTAAGTGCTTCACGATTTTCCCAAGCCCCCTCTATCGTCGAAAGTGAGGTTAACACCTGATTTTGAATACCGAATTCAAAGGTTAATAAACCATTAATAGTCTCTTGTTGCATGCCACGAGCGCTAGCTTGCTCGAATAAAATGCCAATACTGCCGTTAATATCAGGGTAAGTTGAGCCTTTGCCATAATAAAAATCGTCAAAGTTTTCTTCGCTATAATATAAGCGCTGTGCTTTGTCTAAAGCTTTAGCGTGAAATTTTGCCAATGCTTTAGTTAAGGTCACATTTTGTTTTGGCGTTAATGGGTGTGTTCTACTAGCAATGCCTGGCTGAAAAAAATAACTGCTGTTAGCGCCCATCTCATGATAATCACCCAATACATGTGGCTGATATTGATGAAAGTATTTTAACCTATGCCGACTTTCTTGCTGTGTTAATAATAACCAATCTCGGTTTAAATCAAACCAGAAATGATTGGTTCTACCACTTACCCAGTTTTGATGATGTTCAATATGTGCAGCGTCACTGTTATTAGCAGAGCCGCGGTAAGTACTGACCCAATTAACAAATCGGTCCATGCCATCTGGATTGAGACTTGGTTCAAGCACAATAATGGTATTGGCTAACAGTGTTTCAATACTTTCTTCTTCGCTGGCAGCTAAATAATAAGCCACTACCATAGCGGCATTGGCACCACTGATTTCATCTCCATGTACGCTATAACCTAACCAAATCACCAACGGTTCATTCGCTGTTTTTTGAGCTTTGTGTTGATTAGGGATATGTCGTTTGGTAAGCAGTTGGTCTAAATTGGCTAAATTTTCTGGGCTTGAAACAGTAATAATAAATTGTTCCCGCAACTGCGCAGTTTTGCCAATTGCTGTTATTTTTAAACGCTTTGAGCTTTGCGCTAAGGTGTTAAAGTATTGTTTTAATTGATCATGCCTTACATGGCGCTGGCCAATTTCAAAACCCAAGGTTGCACTGGGTAAAGGTATGTTTGCATTAAAGCTTGCTTGTTTTGGTAAATACTCCTGCACTGGTGCTGCAAATAAAGCCCAAGTAGGCATAAATAAAAAAAACAAAGTAAAAAGTTGACGTGATAGCATATTAAATCCCAATTTGAACATCTGAGATAAAATAGCAAATAAAAGCAGAAAAATCATTAGCACATCGCAAGATTGCAGAGTAAAATAATCATACTTGAGTAAAACACTCAAGTATATTCTATTTCAAAGTGAAGAAAAAAAGAGAGTCACTGTATTATGATCACTATATCTGCTACCGCCCAAGAGCATTTTGTTAAACTGTTATCTCAACAAGCAGAAGGCACCCATATCCGTGTATTTGTTGTTAACCCGGGCACAGCTAAAGCTGAATGTGGTGTTTCATATTGTCCTGCTGACGCAGTTGAACCTGATGATATTACTTTACCTTTTGAAGGCTTTTCTGCCATGGTTGATGCCGACAGCAAAAGCTATTTAGAAGACGCTGAAATTGATTTTGTTACCGACCAAATGGGCTCTCAATTGACCCTAAAAGCACCGAATGCCAAATTACGAAAAGTTGCTGATGATGCGCCTTTATTCGAACGTGTACACTACTTTTTACAAGCTGAAGTAAATCCACAACTTGCCGGACACGGCGGTGAGTGTACCTTAGTTGAAATTACCGATGACGGTTATGCAGTATTGCAATTTGGTGGTGGCTGTAACGGTTGTAGTCAAATTGATGTTACCGTTAAAGATGGCATTGAAAAGCAGCTCATTGAATTGATGGGCGATGAAATTAAAGGCGTTAAAGATGCCACCGAACATGAGCGTGGTGATCATTCATATTACTAAATCATCCTCACCTTGTTGCTGTGTCGCCCAATTAATTCGTCAAACGTACTCATTGACTAACGTCAACTCCGTGCTTTTTCCTTTTAATTGAACCATACAGCTTAAAGTTGAATAATGATTTCAAAAAATTACCTATGAATAATTTACTGGCTAAATTAGGTCAAGATCCACAACGTAGCTTATCAATTTTTTTAACCGGTCTTGGTCTTTTTGTTTTAGGATTAATTTTTATTGCCATTGGTTATTTTAATCATCATTTATGGCAAGTTGCTGGGCTTATTATACTCGCCTTGGCCTGTTTAGTAGCTGCTTGGGGTTATCTTGGCATTTTTGCTAATCGTTGGTTTACTATTTTAAATCGACATAAATCAAACAATAAACAATAACGCCATGATTACTCTCATTCAAAAATACTGCTGGCATCTTACCTTAATGCTACTGGTTAGCATTGCGACTTTATCGCTTTGGCCGGTAACTTACCTACCTAACGTTCCCGGCACCGACAAAACCCACCATTTTATTGCTTATGCTGCGTTGATGCTTCCTACGGCATTAAAGCGACCTAAGCACACCTTGGCTATCGCGGTTGGTTTTATCGCTTTTAGTGGCGCTATTGAATTGATTCAGCCTTTCGTTAATCGTTATGGTGAATGGTTAGATATGGCAGCGAATACTATCGGGCTATTTTGTGGTTGGTTATTAGCGAAAGTTCTGATGTATTTTTCACAAAAAAACTCACAATAAATGACCTGATTAATAAATTTTGTATTTATAATACCATGCTAAAGTAATGCCTCTAGCTAGCATAAATAAAGAAAATGCTGCCCACAAGGCATGATTAGCCATGTTTTGTGGTAAAGCACTTTGCAATAACCACCATAATGGAAAGAAGCAGCCAAAAGTAGCAATAATCATACTATTACGCATCGCCTTGGCTCGCATCAAACCAATAAAAACACCGTCGTATAAATAACACCAACAGGCAACAATGGGCAATAACACCATCCAGTTTAAATACTCTATAGCGAAGTTAACTACACTGGGAATATCAGAAATAAGTCTTAATAAAAATTCTCCTGAAAAAGCAAAAAGCAATGAATAAAGCAACGCCAAAATACCGGTCCACATTAAGGAAATATTTACGGTGTTGCGCAATTTATGGCTGTTTTTCTCGCCTTGCGCTTTGCCAACCATAGCTTCAGTAGCATTGGCAATGCCATCTAAACCAAAAGAAATAAGTAGAATAAAGTTCATTAAAATAGCATTAGCAGCAACCACCGTATCGCCTAATCTAGCCCCTTGAAAAACAATAAAAATAAAACAAATTTCTAAACACAAAGTGCGAATTAAAATATCTCGATTAAGTTTAAAATAACTGAGTAGACTTGAACGCTCTATTAGTGATGCAAGTAACAATCTGTTTTTCAGTAACAAGGTTTTTAAGGCCCCTTTATAGCGAATAAAAATAATAGCTACCCCTATTAACATACCGCAATATTCTGCAATTAAGGTTGCCAAAGCAACCCCTTGTACTTGCCAACCGAAGCCAAAAACAAAGACAAGATCTAAGACAACATTGATTAAATTAGTGGCGATTAACAGCCACATAACTGCTTTGGTTTGGTGGTTACCAATTAACCAGCCCAATATCACTAAATTGCCTAACGAGGCAGGGAATCCCCAAATGCGAATTTCGCTGTATTGACGGGCATAAAACTGCACTTGTTCAGAGCCGCCCGCCAAGTTAAGCGCCGCATTGAGAAAGGGTGTTTGCAAAAGCACGAAAACCAAACCTACGGTAAAAGCAACAATTAAGCCTCGGCATAAAACTAATAAATTATTTTCAATATCATTGCGACCAAAGGCCTGTGCGCTTAGTCCTGTTGTCGACATTCGCAAAAATCCACAAAGCCAAATAATCGAGGTAATGATCATCGCGCCAATACTACTGCCACCTAAAAAGTAAGCATGTGACAAATGTCCAATAACCGCGGTATCTACCAGACCTAATAACGGCACAGTAATATTGGATAGGATCATTGGCAGGGCAAGCAATAATAATTGTTTGTGTTGATCCAAATCGGTAAATTTCGACAAAAAAGTGTTCCTTTTTACTGGGATTTCTACTCAAAAAGCGTTATTTTAGACTATCGAATCATAAGAGAAAAGCTCATGAAAATCACCCTTGTCGCCATTTTTACCTTTTTTTTCCATGTAGCTAGTTTTGGCGCGGTAATTTTACAATATCATCATGTCAGTGATTCCACCCCAAAAAGCACCAGTATTACGCCAGCTCAATTTGAAGTGCACCTCAAATATTTGCAAGAGCACAGTTTTAATGTGGTGCCTTTATCGCAAATAATAGATAAAATTAACAAACAGCAGCCTTTAAAAGATAAAACCGTTGCCATTACCTTTGATGATGCTTATAGCGATGTTTTAAGCAATGCTAAAGACTTACTTGATAACTATAACTATCCTTATACTATTTTTGTTAATCCCGCGATTATTTCGCGTAATGAAACTTTCAATAAAGGAAGGTCATCTCACTACCTTTCATGGGCGCAATTAAAAACCCTAGCAGATGAAGGCGTTATTATTGCCAATCACGGTTTTGAGCATAATTCAATGACACGGGTTACTGACGGTTTAACGCAAGCACAGTGGTTAACTAAACAAACCGGGTTACTATTAAAAGCTGAACAGATTATTAAAGAAAAAACTGGTCAAAGTTGGCGCTACTTTGCTTACCCCTATGGTGAATATGATCCCATCATACAAAACTGGATTAAAGAAAATAACTTTATTGCCTTTTCACAACAGTCTGGTGCAGTCGGTTTACCGACCGACTTAACCAGTGTGCCACGCTTTCCAGCATCAATGCCTTACGATAAAATATCGGGTTTGCGCGATAAGCTAAACTCACTACCTTTTGATATTCAATTACAAAGTGAGCAAGCCCAGACTATTTTTGAGCACAAGCAAACAAAAAGCATAACGTTCAACATAACAACCGATGACTTTTATAAATCAGGGTTAAACTGTTATATTTCAGGTTTAGGTAAACAAAAAATAGAGTGGCAAGGTGATACACGCTTCACCATTAATTTTAACGGTGATTTACCCATCGGGCGCGTGCGTTGTAACTGCACAGCAGCCAGTATCAGCAAACCCGGCCGTTATTATTGGTATTCAAAGCCGTGGTTTATTTTAAAAGCAGGTGGTGAGTGGTATCCGCTGTAACCGCTATCATTATTTATGAATAGCGAGTTAATAGTGACAAGGTAAACTGTTGGACTGCCGGAGTATCGAAACTGATATCAATATAAATCAACTATTTTTTGATAATCACTCAGTAACTTATCATTATCAATGCTAGGTACTTTACCAAGGGCTTGTTCGGGTTTAAAAATAGCCACAATATTGCCGTCAGGATTAATCAAGACTAACGAAGCACTGTGATCAACCAAATAATTATCGCCTTCACCGTTTATAGCATACATCAAACCCAAGCTACGTGAGAACGGAAACAAGACTTCGTGCCCACCTCTTAGGGCGATAAATTCAGGATTAAAATAGGTGATATATTGATTCAATTTTTCTTGCGTATCGCGCTGTGGGTCAACCGTTACTAACAGCACTTGGCTATTGCTCGCAATGGCTTTTAAATCATCGTAAATAAAGCCTAAATTTTGCAAGGTAGTTGGGCAAACATCGGGGCAAGAAGTATAACCAAAAAACACCAACGACCATTTGCCGGTTAATTGTTCTTTGGTAAATGATTGGCCATTGTGATCTGTTAATTCAAACGCTTTGATCGCTCTTGGTTGTTGATAATAAAGAGCGTGCTCCGGTGGAGGTAATTGGCTGAAGTGATTAAAAACTACTGCACCTAGCATTGCAGCAACAAAACCTGCTATATAAACAAAATATTTTTTCATAAGATGACTTTTTAACCTATCGGCAATAAATAATGATCAAGTAATAAAATAATGAACAATAACATCAAATGAATAATAGAAAACTTAAAGGTGTCCATCGCAGTATTTTCATCGGCATTAAATTTCAGCTTCCACGCATAAGCAAAAAATAGTAAATTTAATACCACTGCGCCAATCAAATACAACCAGTTGCTCATGCCAACCAAATAGGGCAACAAACCAACAATAAATAACAGTACGGTATACAACAATATTTGCGTTTTAGTAAAACTGACTCCATGGGTTACCGGCAGCATGGGGATATTCACTTTGGCGTAATCATTTTTGCGGTGAATGGCTAACGCCCAAAAATGGGGTGGCGTCCAAGTAAAAACTAATAAAACTAATAATAAGGCATGCGGGTGAATTTCATTAGTCATTGCCGTCCAACCTAATAAGGGTGGTATAGCACCTGCTAAGCCACCAATAGTAATATTTTGTGGTGTGGCGCGCTTTAAATACATGGTATAAACAAAACTATAACCAACCAAACCAGCCAACGTTAGGTAGGCTGTTAAGGGGTTGACCAAAGCATAAAGCAATGCAAAACCAAGCAGCGCAATGCTCACTGCAAACACAATGGCATTATTGACGGTAATTCTGCCTTCTGGTAACGGACGATTGTGGGTTCGCCCCATAATAGTATCAATTTTTTCATCAACAATATGATTAATTGCCGCCGCCGCTGACGATAACAAGCCTATTCCTAACATGGCTGGTAAAAATAATTGCCAAGGCAGTGCTCCTGGCACTGACAAGCTCATTCCTACCACTGCTGTAAGTACTAACAACGCCACGACTCTAGGTTTAGTTATATCATAATAGGCGCGCCACTTGGGCAGCACCACAGGAGTTGTTTTTGTGTCAGTAATGACTTTGCTCATAATTATTTACTCTTATTATATCTTTCTATATTTTACGACGTAAGCGATACGTCAGTGCTATCAAGGTTAACATCAAACACGCCGCAACAACATTGTGGGCGACTGCTACAAATAACGGTAAAGAAAACCAGATATTACTTATTCCTAAGATGACTTGGCTAAATAATACAAAACCAACACTCAGCGCTGATAGTTTGAAAGTACTTGTTTGCGCTTTAAAGTAAATCATTAAAATAAGCCAAGCTAAGTAGACCGTGGTAACAATGGCGCCCAAACGATGCATAACATGAATGGTTACCCGCTCATCGTGCTCTAAATGACCAAATTCGTAACTATCGCGCTTAGGCGGTATCAAATCAAAAGAGTTTTCAAAGTTCATTTGTTCTTGCCAACCAGACTGGCAAATGGGTAATTCAACACAACTTAACGCGGCATAATTAGCTGAAGTCCAACCTCCCAGCGCTATTTGCCCGGTTAAAATAACGATACCCAATAAAGCATAACGACCATATTTTTTCACGGAAAAATCGCTGCGATTTATTCGATTATTATTTAGCCGTAAATGCAGTAAAAATAACAAACATAAGGTGGTGAAGCCGCCCAGTAAATGCGCCATAACAATTATAGGCATAAGCATCATGGTGACTGTCCACATGCCTAATGCCGCTTGAAAAGTAACAATCGCTAAAATAAGTAAAGGTAAACGTAAAGGTGTACCTTGAGCGCGATTTTTAAAAGACAAAAAAGCAATCACTAAAATTAACAAACCTAAGGCGCCGGCAAAATAACGATGGATCATTTCATTCCACGCCTTGTGCGGCACAACTTTACTATCGGGATGAGCCAATTCAGCTTTAGCTATTTGCTCTGCTGTTTCTGGCACTCCTATTAAACCATAACACATTGGCCAATCAGGACAGCCCAAACCTGCATGGGTTAGTCGGGTATAAACCCCCAAAGCTACCACCACCAGAGTTAATAAAATACTAACAAAAACTAATTTTTTAACAACATGATTATGTTGAGAGTACAAAGCTTGCTCATTCATATTAGCCAACCTTCGAATATTTAAGAAGTTTCTTCATGTCAGCCACAATTTGTTTACCAAAATCAGGCAATTGTTCAATATTACTGGGAATTGGATGGCTTAAGAAGACATTACCAAGTGGGTCAACAATGAAAACTTGTGATTTATTTATATGTTTTTTTGCTTGTGCTGGCATAGCCAGTAATTGCCATTGACTAGTTGATATTTGCTGTAATTGCTCAGTTGAAAGCCCTTCTTGATATAAAGCAACCGGTGAGACTCTTGGCATATATTTACCTAAAGCAACATAAGTATTGTGCACGGTTTCAAGTGTTTTTTGACAATTGGCATCACATTGTTGAGGCAAGCTATAAAGTATTAACCACTGCTGATTAAATACAGCTTTATCTAAGCCTAATTGTTCTAACGTTAATTCATTAGTTAATAACGTGCCGTTATTGGTAACACCTTTTGCCAACCATTGTCCGTCTAAAGCAAACTTAGCAATAATAATAGGTAAAACAAAAGCAGCGAGCAATAATAATAAGCTACGACGATTTTTCTGTTGAACTATTGCTTTTTGAGCATTTTCTGTTTGACCCTTGTGTGCTTGAGGAATAGGGTCTTTATCGGGTATTGAATTCATACTACTTTGCCTTATTATTATTCTTATTTATATGCGCGCCAAACTTCGCCCACAACATCAGCAATAACCAAGCTAACGCCAAACTAAACCACTGAAAAGCATAACCACGATGCTTTTCTGGCGGCATCACGATAGGTTGCCAATTTTTTTCAAAACCTAGCGTTTCCTTTTTATCTAAATAAACCACAAAGGGCAAGAGCTGATGGTCAATTAAATCAGAAAATTTATCCAGTTCAATTTGCTGTACGCGTAATGGCCACGATATTTGAGAAAATATTTGCTCCTGCAGCACAATGCCAACCTCAATTAAACGAATATTACCGCGAAACTGATAGTGTCCATCGAGTGCTGCCACGGTAGGTAATTCTTGCCTGTTAATAGAGCCCTGCACCCAACCAAGGCTGATCAGCACTGCGTGCTTACTGGTTACTGCCACTTGATAAACTCGATAACCCAGACGATTTTTACTAACTTGATTATCCAATAAAAACACCTGGTTTTTGTTAAATTCAGCGTCAATAAAAACGGGGTAATCGTTAATTTTTTCAAGGGTACGGTTATTATTTGTAAGCTTTACTACTTGCTCAAGTGATATGGGGTTTTGCTCATTTAATTTTTCAATTTGTATTAATCGTTGTTCTTTTTCTAATGCCCTAGCACTTTGCCAAAAACCAAGCTTTACTAATGCCGAAAAAACTAGCACAGTAACAACCAACCACAGCAGGCTAAGTTTAGTGAAGTGACTTGGTCGGTGTTCTTCGGTATTAGAAGAGGTACTGCTTGGCGTGAAAAAGCTTGGCATTAAAAGAGAAAAACCTTACTACAAGTTATTACTTAGGATATTGAATGTATGTTATTTAAAGTTGTTATTGTCGCACTATTATTATTTATGGTTTACAACCTGTTTCGTGCTTTATTGATCATGAACAAAAATCCCGAACCTAATCAAGTTCCTATGACAAAATTTATCGGCAGAAGATTAATGGTATCCGTCGCTATTGTCGTACTACTATTAATTGGCTTAGTAACCGGAGTGATTACCCCCAACCCACGACCTTATTAATTATTGTCGTTGCAATACAGATCTACAAAAAAACTTATTTACTCTCTACTCTTATTTATTATATAAGCCATTACCCCTTTAGTGGATAATGGCGTAAATAATTCGTTTTAGTTCGAGGGAAAGGCACGGAGTTGGCACTAATCATTACTCCGTACATCCTATGCTTCGCCTTCTAGACCATTCTTCGGATATTCAAATGATTTCCCGAAGAAATTAAGCGAGAATCCAGTCAGTAACCCTAAAGAATGTAGACGAATACAAATAGGAAGACCCACACTACGTCAACAAAATGCCAATACCAACTTGCCGCTTGAAAAGCAAAATGGTTTTCTGGTGTGAAATGCCCTTTTAATATTCTGAAAAACATCACAATTAACATAATACAACCAAGTAATACATGTAAACCATGAAAACCGGTCAGCATATAAAAGGTGTTGCCATATATGCCACTGGTTAAATACAGTTGCATTTCATCAGAGTAACCATGAGCATACTCTAATACCTGAAGAGATAAGAAAACTAGCGCTAAAACAATCGTTAATCCTAACCATGCTTTTAACTGTGGACGGTTATTTTTCTCTAAAGCAACATGAGCAAAATGTGCCGTAACTGACGAGGTTAATAATAAAATAGTGTTAATTAATGGCAAACCATACCAACCCATGGCGGTTGTTTCGGTACCATCTGGTGTCTTAATTAATGGCCAAGTCGCCGTGAATTCAGGCCACAGTACGGCCCCTGTCATCGCATTATTTCCTTCACCGTCTAACCAAGGTATAGAAAGCGTTCTTGCGTATAACAACGCGCCAAAAAATGCCGCAAAAAACATCACTTCTGAAAAAATAAACCAACTCATACCTTGTCGGAATGATTGATCCATTTGGTGACTATATTTTCCACTCATTGATTCATTAATAACATTACTAAACCAACCAACGACCATATAAATCACTAACGCAATTCCGGCTAACAATAAGTAACCACCATAGCCGCCAACATCATTTTTGATATCGGTAACATAATTACCGGCACCAAAAGCGATCATAAATAATGCCACAGCACCAACAATTGGCCAATGACTTTGTGCTGGTACATAATAACTTTCATATTTTTTTGTTGTCATTTTTGTTCCCTTATTCTTTACTTTTGTAAGGCTACACTACATGGATGGTATAATTATAGAATGCAGAATGTAAATTTTCCTAAAACTTACCTGTATTCCTATTAAACAAATTCATTACTTACGAATCTACTTTGCCTGTGATGTCATACAAGGTGTACGACAAGGTCAACGTAGTGATCTCTGGTGGCAAATCAAGATCGACATAAAACTGTAAGCCCATTTCCACGTCTTCACCACCTTTTAACGGCTGTTGCTCAAAGCAAAAACATTCTATTTTTTGAAAATATCCCGCGGCAATTCCCGGCGAAACGGAAGGTACTGCTTGACCAATAATATCGCGCTGTGAATTGTTTTTAACATAAAAATTAACAAATTTCATTTCACCCGGATGAACCGATATTTCATTGATTACTGGCTCAAACTCCCAAGGTATTCCCTTAGCTGTACGGGTAATAAATTGCACTTTAATCGTACGTGAAGTATCAATACCGTCAGCTGCATAAACCGCGGCCACATCATTAGTTTTACCATTCAAACCGGTAATATCACAAAAAATATCATATAAAGGCACCAAAGCAAAACCAAAACCAAACATGGCGAACACTGTTAGCAGTAGTTTTTTAACTACTTTGGTGTTTGCGTTTTTCTGATTTTTTTGTGGCGCTGTTTCAGTACCTTTATCCATTATCTTATTACCTAATCAATTTTTGGTGGTGTACTAAAGGTGTGGTATGGCGCTGGGCTAGCCACGGTCCATTCTAAACCTTCTGCACCATCCCATGGTTTAGCTGGCGCTTTATCACCACCTTTAATACATTTGATCACTACTGCTAAGAAAATCAATTGCGATAAACCAAAGGCAAAACCACCAATACTAACCCACTTGTTAAAATCAGCAAATTGCAAGGCATAATCAGGAATACGACGAGGCATACCTGCCAACCCTAAGAAATGCATAGGGAAGAACAGTAAATTCACCGAAATTAATGAACACCAGAAGTGCCACTTAGCCAATGAGTCGTTATACATATGGCCGGTCCATTTTGGCAGCCAATAATAAGCGCCTGCATAGATAGAAAACAATGAACCTGTCACTAATACATAATGAAAATGCGCTACGACAAAGTAGGTGTCATGATATTGAAAATCAACGGGTGTTAACGCCAGCATCAAACCGGAGAAACCGCCAATAGTAAATAAAATCACAAACGCGATAGAAAACAACATTGGTACTTCAAAAGTCATTGAACCACGCCACATAGTAGCAACCCAGTTAAATACTTTAACGCCGGTTGGTACCGCAATTAACATGGTAGCGTACATAAAGAAAAGCTCCCCTGCTAATGGCATACCTGTGGTGAACATATGATGTGCCCAAACGATGAACGACAAAAATGCAATGGATGCAGTTGCATAAACCATTGAAGTATAGCCAAACAATTGCTTACGTGAAAAGGCAGGGATGATGGTTGAAACAATACCAAAAGCGGGCAAAATCATAATGTAAACTTCAGGATGACCAAAGAACCAAAATATATGTTGGAACATAACGGGGTCACCACCACCAGCGGCATCAAAGAAACTAGTGCCAAAGTAGGTATCGGTAAGCACCATGGTCACTACACCTGCCAACACCGGCATTACCGCAATTAATAGGTAAGCGGTGATGAAAAATGTCCACACAAATAGTGGCATTTTCATATACGTCATGCCCGGCGCACGTAAATTCATAATGGTAACAACAATGTTAATCGCGCCCATTATTGAAGAGATACCCATAATATGAACAGCAAAAACAAAAAATGCAGTGCTGCCATTAGAGTATGTAGTCGATAACGGCGCGTAGAATGTCCAACCAAAGTTTGGCGCACCGCTTTCCATAAAGAA
Source organism: Colwellia sp. (assembly GCA_016765685.1). Classification (GTDB taxonomy): domain Bacteria; phylum Pseudomonadota; class Gammaproteobacteria; order Enterobacterales; family Alteromonadaceae; genus Colwellia. The sequence goes on from JAESPR010000124.1 coordinate 46,311, forward strand.
AGAGCCGATTAGAATCGCAAAAGCAAAAGGTAAAATCCAGAAGCTCCAGTTATTCATGCGTGGCAACGCCATGTCTGGCGCACCAATCATCATAGGTATCAACCAGTTAGCAAAGCCGGTAAAGGCGGGCATAATCGCGCCAAACACCATGATCAAACCATGCACTGTGGTTAACTGATTAAAAAAATCTGGTTCAACTATTTGCAAGCCTGGCTGAAATAATTCCATGCGAATAACCATGGCTAATGCGCCACCGGTTAAAAACATGATAAAAGAGAACCACAAATATAGTGTACCTATATCTTTATGATTAGTGGTATATAACCAACGTTTTATACCGGTCATTTTATGATCATGATGTTCATCGTCATGCGACTCATCAAGCGACTCATTTACTGTTTCTGTTGTCATTATTTACTCCCGCTTGCTGCATTTACATCTGAACTTTGCACTAAATCACCCGTATCGTTACCCCAAGCATTACGCTCATAAGTCACTACTGCAGCAATTTCTTTCAAGCTAAGTTGTTTGCCGAAACCAGGCATAGCATTTTTACCATTAAGCACCATATCAATGTGGTCTGCTATTTTACCGGTAGTTGCCATAGCACTGCCTTTGAGCGCAGGGAACATAGGTGGCAAACCTAAGCCGGTAGGTTGGTGACATGCAGCACAATAAGCCATATAGGTAGTTTCGCCTAATTGCATTAATTCTTCTTTACTCATAGAAGCACTTAAAGAAGCTTTTTCTGCATTCGCTGCTTGTGCAATTAAAGCATGTTGTTCATTAAGCCAAGTGTCATAATCCGCCGCTGATTTAACTTCAACAACAATGGGCATAAAACCGTGATCTTTACCACATAGCTCGGCACATTGACCTCGATAAATGCCCGGCTCATCAACAATGGTCCAAGCTTCATTAATAAAACCAGGATTAGCATCTTGTTTAACAGCAAAAGCAGGAATCCACCAAGCGTGAATAACATCATCGGAAGTAATTAAAAAGCGAACTTTCTTGTTGACCGGAATAACTAAGTGTCTATCTACTTCAAGTAAATAATTTTCACCTTTTTCAGCACCATTACCCTCAAAGCTGCCATTTTGATTTTCATACTGCTCTCGTGGTGTTGACAGTACAGAATAGAACTCAATATTTTGATCAAAATATTTATAATGCCATTTCCATTGTGAACCAGTTATTTGAATGGTGAGATCTGAATCGTCATTATTTTCCATGTCAATTAGTGTACTAGTTGCTGGAATAGCCATAGCGATAAGAATGACAATTGGAATGGCAGTCCAAAGTATTTCTACTTTAGTACTTTCATGAAAATCAGCCGCTTTTGCGCCTTTCGATTTACGATGAAAAACCATTGACCAAAACATTATGCCAAAAACGACAACGCCAATAGCAGTACATATATAGAGTGCTAACATATGTAAATCATATACTTCTCTACTTACTGCGGTTGCCCCTTTGGTCAGATTTAACTGTGTCTCTGCCCAAGCTGAACTGGAAAATAGACTGGTAAAAAACAGCCAAGCCCCTATCAACCAACTTTGGTTACCTCTACTCACTCAACTTCTCCTTTATTTATACCTATTAACTCGAAGAACAGGATATAAAAAATAGAAAACAGAAAAACAGCAATGAATACGACTCATTGAACTGATTATCTGTTACTTTTAGTTACCCTCAAGTGAATATGAAATGCAATGTTCAGTTGAAGTCTGCATCTTACCCACTTGAGCTTATTATGTTTTTATTAACTTAACTGACGTAAATGAGCAATTCATGACTAAAAATTGAATTTTCATATCAAATTAACACATTGACGTCTTTTATTTTTATACAGCTTTTATTAGTTTTTTTGTTCGATTTCAGCTCTAGAATTACCCATAACTTGATCTAGGTCAAACAATTTTTTAAGAGAGAATATAGAAATGATAATAATTTCAATTAGGTAATAACTATAAAACCGAGTAAAGCCCCTACTAGTATAGGCTACAGCAACTTAAACCGCTAATATAATAAATATTTATCGCTGCTCAAATAAACGCCAACAAACGATTGTTTTATATCCTGTGGATATAGGGGGCTTGAGAGATCTGTATAATTTTAAAAGAGCAATTGAGCACATTGTCACCATACGCAGTATTAAAATTTTGAATTGAAGACTTTTACCTGATTTTTTTAAAGCTTAATGCGTAACTACCTTACATCCAATTACCATTGCGAATTACACCAACAGCAAGCCCTTCAATCGTAAACTCTTGGCAAGTAAGATCAACCTTAATAGGCGAAAAATCTGCGTTTTCTGCCTGTAAATAAACAATATTACCGTCACGTTTAAAACGTTTTACCGTGACATCGTTTTCCACTCTAGCCACAATAACTTGGCCATTTTGCACATCCGTGGTTTGATGTACCGCTAGCAAATCACCATCTAAAATACCAATATCCTTCATACTTTCGCCACTTACTCGCAGTAAATAATCTGCCGGCGGATGAAACAAATTACCATCCATTTTATAGTGTTCTTCAACATGTTCTTCGGCTAAAATAGGCTCACCCGCAGCAACTTGGCCAATAAGTGGTATACCTGCGTCTTCAAGAAATTGCTCTGCAAGGCGAATACCACGCGAGGTACCCGGCAACATTTCAATATAACTTTTTTTAGCCAACGCTTTTAAATGCTCTTCTGCTGCATTGGCTGATTTAAAACCAAAAAAGTCTGCAATTTCAGCACGTGTAGGTGGCATACCAGTGTTTTGAATCGTTTCTTTGATTAGATCAAATACTTGCTGTTGACGGTTTGTTAAAGGCTTTAATTCTTGCATGAAAGTATAGTCCTGTATTTATTTACAACTGTTAGTATATACAGCCACTTAATAAACGCAAGTTTTACTTATTGACCTTAAAGTTCTGGGGTTAAAATTTCTATTGATTGTATTCTACTAGGTTTATCAAATTCTTCGTGTTATTTTGTTGACAACAGCCCTATAAATAATAAATAAAATTGGAATTATCATGAAAGGTGCAGGTGGAACATCAGGCGGGTTAGGACATTTTTTTATCGGTCTTATTATGATGTGTGGTGGCTTTTATATGCTACTTAACGCTATTACAGTAACCTCAAGTTTTGGCATGGGTATGCGCATGTACGGGTTTTCAGCCATGGGTGGCAATTATAGTATTACTAGTGGCATGGTGATGATCCCTTTTATGTTTGGCGTTGGTCTTATTTTTTATAATGGCAAAAACATACTGGGTTGGTTGTTAGCTATCGGCTCAGTTACGGGCCTTATTTTCGGGGTTATTTCATCTATTAGGTTTAGTTTTAGAACCATGACTTCGTTCGACTTGATAGTAATTCTTGTTTTGGCGATAGGCGGCTTAGGCCTGTTTTTACGGTCATTAAAAACATTAGATGCTCGTTTCCCTGATGAGTAGTTCCTTTTTAGCACATAAAAAATGCGCCACTAAGGCGCATTTTTTCTAGTTAAATTTTTACTCTTCGGCTACTTTCGACGCTTTATTAGCTACTTGGCTCACGGGTTTTCCATCTTCCTTTTGCTAATCAATTTCATTTGCTGGTCTTGCAAATACAGTGGATGATAAGGGCCATAAGGAATGCTGCCCACAAAGCGACCATTAGCAACTTTAGCATAGGTAGTGTAATCGGCAGCGGCAGTATTGATAGCCGTGGCAATAGCGTTAATTAATAAACCAGCCATGCCGCCTGCACCACTATTTACCGATAAATCAACAACAACCGTGCCATTATACTGCCATAATACTGCTGAAGTTTTGGTTGATTTAATTTCGGCATCTATCGATACCGTCAATGTAGAAGATACAACAGTGTAGGAAGTATCCCAATGAACAATTTTAGTGAAAAGTACCGCATCAGCACCAAAATAGTCATAAAATTTATTTAGCGGAATATCATAAACTAATTCACTATCATAAATTCCTTGTTGCTTTAAAACATCTGCTGTTAATTGGTAAGGAAAAGTATAATAGCCATGCAAAGCGATAGGCATTTCTACCGTTGTTGCATAATAGTCTTTTGCTTCCGCTGCTGTACTTAGGTTAATTGGCGGCATAATCAACAAAGATCTAGGCTTTTCAACATACATTGAAGGAAATTCTTCCCCTTTAGTGACATATGTTGGTGGCGTGACACAACCACTTAACCCTAAGACGACTAAAGAGATGAACAGTACTCTTATTCTTGATGTTATCTTCATTATCTATCCCCTAGCTTTTGCTTTTTGAATTAGGTTATCCATAAACTTAGCCGCTTCAGGGTAAATTTGTTTTTCTTGTTCAAAAAAAGAAATGGCACCGGCACTATTATTTGCTTTTAAATGAATGTAACCAAGGTTAGCGTATACACCCGGCGGTACTCGAACCGCTTTCACTTTCGATTTTTCAATGATGCTTTCTAATGATGTTTGCCACTGCTTAGCAGCTTCATCGCCACCTTCTTTTTTCAACGAGTAAAAACTTTCTGCATAATCTTCATATTCATACATGGGTTTAGTGGTTTGGCAACCTGCTAAAAAAACTGTGATAACAATCACAATAAATAATGCTTTCATATTCATTCCTAGTAATGCGAATAACTATTTCATAAAAAATAAATTATGGTATGTGAATTTCTTTTTCGTGACCGTCACCGAGTAAAATATTTCTTTCTACAACCACAGTTCCCTGCTTTGACACGACAATAGTATGTTTACCTGGAGTTACCTTATATTGTTGCTTTGCGCCTGATTTAGTGACGAGAAACGCAGGGGCGCCATCAATAGAAACTTCAGCGCCTTCAATGTTGCCAGAGAAATAAAGATAAGATACTGGCTCGGTTGTAACACTGCCGGTGCTGTAAGTATTATAACTACTGCATGCTGACGCAAGTATGAGTAATACTGAAATAATGATGGCTCTTAAAATATTCATAACTAATCCTTAGTTTTTTTCTGAAGGTGATATTTCTTGGACAAACAAGGCACTAAAATCATCTGCTTTTATGTAGCTATCAAGGTTACCCTCAATAATTTCAGAAAATGAAACTTCAGTTTCTGCGGTGTCACCAAAAGAGTTCAGTACTTTTATTTTAGCAATATTTTTCCCCGGTAAAGTTATATACATGCCCGTTTGCGGATTTTTAACTTTTTTTCCGGTTTTTACGACATCAAAAACGGCATTTTTTGTGATGTTCTGGAACTTGCCACCTGAAATAATTAAATTGCCTTCGTCCGATGAAAGAATAAAAGAACGCCATGGTTTATCAAGCATATTTTCAATAACATTAGAGGCTAAATCTGTTATTGCCACATCAAGCACTTTATCATTTAAAGAACTGTCGTAAGCTGCTTTATCGCCTACTCCTAATACAGTGCCCGCTTCTGAATACGAAATACCCTTACCACTTTCTGAGTAAATAATTTGTCCTGTCGACACATCAATAATACGAATATGCACCGTGGCATTCGCCTCTTGTCTTTTGACTCTAGAGAAAATACCAACGTCACTCACTTCTTTACGACCAAATTCTGTTATAGAGCCAACCACAAGAAAGTCTGCCGCATTTTTCATTGCTGAATGTCCAGCCATGGTAAGTTCTTTTTCAACTCGAGCTAAATCAGCACGTTCCAGCATAATAAATTTTCCCGTTGTAAATAACTTAGCGGAAAGTATATCCATAGCTTGCTTGCCAATACGGTTATTATTGCTGTCGATAAAAAAACTTTGTCCGTAAGTGGTTTCATTGGTAAAGCGACCGATAGCAACTTTTCTTTTTAATGATTTTGTATTAACCGCTTTCGCTGCAACGGTTTTACTTACAGATGAGGGTTTAACTGAGGTTTGGTGTATTTCTTTTTTTTCAACCGTTGCACACCCAGTAAAAAATAAACTAACAGCAACTACCGTTATTATTTGATTAAATTTCATGTCATTCCTTTTCAAGTATAATTAACTGCAACAGGATATTAACATGAAAAAGCAGCCAGACTAGCTTTTAAAAAGGTTATTTTCTGAGACTTTCAACAATAAAATTTAATCACCTAAAACTGTCATTAATACCTGCCAACACGCGATTTCCAGGGCAAAGCGCATCTTGAGTTAATTTATTCAACGGGGTGTCGTTAGTATTATTGATTTCATGAAAATCACTGGCGGTTGGCTCTAAATAAAAAAGTCCCGTTAAAATTTTTCCTTGTTGTTTCTGTTGCTCAATTTCCATAATGGCTTGGCTGGCATTGGTGCTGTCGTAGCTATCAGTTAATTTTTGAATACGCATTATTGAGCCATCATGCAAGCAAACATCTTCACTCTCGCCACTATGATAACCACTGGTTATTTCTGTTTTTATCGGGACAAAATCTACCACCGCCGCAGTGGTGATATGGTCATGTACATAATCGTAAGAACGAGTTGACCCCACATGGTTGTTAAAGGTAACACAGGGAGAAATAATATCGATAAAAGCAAAACCCTTATGGCTCATGGCTGCTTTTATTAGTGGTACTAACTGTTGTTTGTCACCAGAAAAACTACGGGCAACAAAACTAGCGCCTAATTGCAGCGCCATCACACATAAGTCAATATCGGTGAATAAACTTAACTCGCCAGCTTTGTTTTTTACGCCTTTGTCGGCGGTTGCGGCTAATTGCCCTTTGGTTAAACCATAAACACCATTATTGGCAACCATATAAACCATATTAAGCTGTCGACGTACTACATGGGCAAATTGACCAAAACCGATAGAGGCACTGTCGCCGTCACCTGACATCGCCAAATAAAGTAGTTCTTGATTGGCCAAGTTAGCGCCAGTAGCAACAGAAGGCATTCGACCATGAACCGAATTAAAACCATGAGATTTATTGAGAAAATAGTTAGGTGCTTTTGATGAACAGCCAATGCCAGATAATTTAGCAACTTCGCTAGGTTGTATAGATAACTCGTGGCAAGCCTGTATTATTGCTGATGTTATTGAGTCATGGCCACATCCCGCACATAAAGTTGATAACGCTCCTTCGTAATCTCGATAGGTTAAGCCCAAGTCATTAACAGGCAAACGAGGGTGGCGAAATTTTGATTTAATAAAACTCATGTGTATAACTCCCTAACCTGTTTTTTGCTGTGCTTGATTCGCAGTTAATTGTGCTAACACCGCTTGCACAATAAAATGACTGGTGATTGGTAAACCATCAAAGTTGAGAATGCTAGCAAGTTTGTTCGGATCAATTTGCAGTTCATTAACTAATAAACTTTTCATCTGCGCATCTCTGTTTTGTTCAATGACAAATATCTGTTTATTATTAAAGCTATATTCTTCAATAAACTGCTCTATGCTTTGATGAAAAGGAAACGCTTTAATACGTAAAGTATCAACACTCAAACCGTGTTCTTTTAGTTGTTCTATTGCTTCCATAATGGGATGGCTAGTCGTACCAAAAAAGATCAAACCTAGCTGAGCAGATTTTTTACCTTTTTGGATTTCAGGCTCAGGTAAATAGTTAATAGCATTAATGAATTTTTTAGTTAGTCTATCCATGTTATCAACATAATCAGCCGATTTTTCAGTGTAACCGGCAAAATGATTTCTGGATGTGCCACGATTAAAGTAAGCTCCTTTCTCGGTGTGAGTACCGGGTAAGGTTCGATAGCAAATTCCATCGCCGTCTACATCTAAATAACGTCCGAATACTTCAACTTCATCAAGCTGCTGCGCAGATAATACTTTGCCTTTTTGAAAGGCTTTATCATCTTGCCAAACAAACTCCTCGCTTAAATGATCGTTCATACCTAAATCTAAATCGCTCATTATAATCACAGGTGTTTGCAATTGATCTGCAATATCAAATGCTTGTGCGCCTAGTTCGAAACATTCATGAGGACTGTCTGGAAATAACAAAATTTGTTTGGTATCGCCGTGAGAAGCGTAAGCACAAGCAATAATATCTGCTTGTTGCGTGCGCGTTGGCATCCCTGTTGATGGCCCTGCACGTTGCACATTAATCAATACAAAAGGAATTTCAGTAAAATAGGCTAACCCTAAAAATTCGGTCATCAAGGAGATACCGGGACCTGATGTAGCAGTAAAAGCTCTAGCACCATTCCAACCTGCGCCAATAGCCACGCCAATAGCGGCCAATTCATCCTCTACTTGCACTATAGCGTAATTTTTTTTGCCACTTGCAGGGTCAATACGTAAACGTTGACAATAACTGGCAAATTTTTCAATTACTGACGTTGAGGGAGTAATCGGATACCAACCGGTAACTGTGGCGCCACCAAACACGGCACCTAACCCTATTGCCGTATTACCATCAACTAAAATACGCTTGTTAATTAAATCTCTACTTTCAACGTGTATTGCTAACGGACAAATAAAATGTTCGTTGGCGTATTGGTAACCAAGTTCTAGCGCATATATATTGGGGGTTATTAGTTTTTCTTTGCCTTTAAACTGATCGCGAACCAAACCTTTTAGTAAGGTAAAATCCATGCTCAATAACGCTGCTAATGCGCCAACATAAACGACATTTTTAAATAATTGCCGCTGCCTTGGATCGCTATATTCTTTCAAACAAATGTTAGATATTGGCACACCTAAATAGTTGATGTCGGCTCTAATTTGGCTATCGAATAAAGTTCGACTTGAGTCATAAAGTAAATAACCTCCTGATTTAACACTAGTAATATCGTCATTGATGCTCTGTGCGTTCATAGCAACAAGCATTTCTGATTTGCCACCCCGCCTGCCTAAATAGTTTTTTTCAGAGATTCGAACTTCATACCACGTCGGCATACCTTGAATATTAGACGGAAAAATATTTTTAGCGCTTACAGGAATGCCCATTCTTAAAATGGCTTTAGCAAACATATTGTTGGCACTAGCAGAGCCAGTACCATTGGTATTGGCAAAACGCACGACAAATTCATTTACTATTGCATTGTCTGGTGCTTTTTTTGGTGACTTCTCTGGTGACTTTTCTTGCATCTTACCTTGTGCTGGCACGTCACTATTTACTGTGTTCTTAGTCATACAAGATAGCCCTATTTTATCGTGGCATTAATATTATTAATTAATAGTTTCTTCATGTCCCAAGCGCCTGTTGGGCAGCGCTCGGCACATAAACCACAGTGCAAACAAACATCTTCATCTTTGACCATAATATGGCCGGTTTTTAATGGCGCTGATACCAGTAAACTTTGCTCACTATTTAACTCTGACACCCGAAATTGCTTAACTATTTGGCTATCATCGCTTTCTTCTTCAACGAAATTAATGCAATCCATTGGGCAAACATCTTCACAAGCCGAACACTCAATACAAGTGCTTTCCGTAAACACCGTATGAACATCACAATTTAAACAACGACTCGCTTCTGCTAACGCCAATTTTTCATCGAAACCTAGTTCAACTTCTGTGTTCAATGTTTTAACCGCTTCATGCCATGATATATGAGGAACAAGGTTGCGCTCTTGGTGGTCAATATCACTTTGATAACTCCACTCATGAATGCCCATTTTTTGGCTGACTAAGTTAAAACTAGTATCACTTCTATCTTCAATAGGATCGGCATTTTGACAGAAAAGATCGAGTGAAATAGCCGCTTGATGACCATTGGCAACCGCTGAAATAATATTTTTAGGACCAAAAGCGGCATCACCACCAAAAAACACATTAGGCAAACTAGATTGCAAAGATTTTTTGTTTACCTTCGGGCTGTGCCACTGATTAAATTTAATGCCAATATCTCGTTCAATCCAATCAAACGCGGTATCTTGCCCAACCGCCACCAACACCTGATCACATTCAACTAACAAGGTTTCACCCGTTGCTTGCAAACTGCGATTGCCGACTTTGTCATAAACCGATGCAACTTGCTCAAACAACACCGCCACTAACTTGCCATGTTCTATTTTATATTCCAGTGGATTGTAATTAGGCATAATTGTAATACCTTCAGCAATGGCATCTGCTTTTTCCCATGGTGACGCTTTCATGGCATCAAAACTTGAGCGCACTAACACCGTAATTTCGTCAGCGCCAAGTCGTTTGGCCGTTCGACAACAGTCCATGGCGGTATTACCACCACCGAGTACTACGACTTTTTTAGGGGCTGGATTTTCTTCATCATAGTTAAGGTGTTCAAAAGACACTTTCGCCAGCCAGTTAATGCCTGTGTCTATTTGAGCATGAGTTATTTGAGGATCAGTAGATTTTATATCAAGTTGATCATGGCCGGGAATTTCTAACCACCTACCATTGGGTGCACCGGTGCCAACAAATATGGCATCAAAGTTTGCGGCTATTAACTTATCTAGTGAGGTTATTTCTTCGCCAAAATGACATTCTAGCCCCATATTGATAATATAGTTCAGCTCTTCATCAAGCACGGCTTCAGGTAAACGAAAAGCGGGGATTTGGCTACGCATCATACCGCCTGCTTTGGCATCGCGCTCAAACATAATAACTTCATAACCTAGTGGTAATAAATCTCGCGCTACAGTCAATGATGCTGGGCCAGCGCCAATTAAGGCTATGCGTTTACCATTTTTTTTGTTTGGTATTTTTGGCAGAAAGGGTGTGATATCGTCTTTATTGTCAGCCGCAACCCGTTTTAATCGACAAATAGCCACTGGAGCTTCTTCTACACGAACGCGTCGGCAGGCGGGTTCACAGGGTCGGTCGCACACTCGGCCTAAAATACCGGGAAATACATTAGACTCCCAATTAATCATATAAGCATCGGTATAACGTTTTTCAGCAATAAGGCGAATATACTCAGGAACTGGCGTATGGGCTGGACAAGCCTGCTGACAATCAACCACTTTAAGAAAGTGTTGATAAGTACTGGTATCAGTTTTCTTCAAAGCTTACTCCTTTAAATATAAATTTTTAAAAAGTATTTACTCGAATCTTTACTGCTTTTTCTGTGCTTATAACTAATCTAATGTATTTAGTTTAGCTTGTTAATAATTAAATTGATTTAATAGCATAGTGTTAATTTCATGATTTCATTTTCGAAAAATAAATTTTTGCTTGTTCAGTTACTTTCGGCGCTAATAACACCGTTGAAATCATGGTGGGAATTGCCATTAGTGCATACATAATATCAATTAAATTAATGACTAACGCCAGAGATGACACCGCGCCAACTATAATTAAACAAAGATAAAACCACACATACGCTTGTTCGAAACGTTTGCCTAATAAAAACTCAGCACATTTACTGCCGTAATACCAAAACGTTAATACGGTGCTGGTGCTAAGAAAAAACACGATTATTGTGAGAAAATAACCGCCAATACTGGGAAAAGCTTGCTCGAATGCTTGTGCAGTTAAGCTCACCCCAGTTAATTGTAAATCGCCAATGTCGGTCACCAAAATAGCCAAGGCCGTGCAAGTACATACTAGTAAGGTATCAACTATCGGCCCTAGTGTAGCAACCAAGCCTTCGCGTATCGGTTCATTTGTTTTTGCCGCGCCATGCGCCATTGATTCTGTGCCGATACCCGCTTCATTAGAAAAAGCACCGCGTTGCACGCCAATTAACACCACCGAACCAATAAAACCACCCGCCACTGAACTACCACTAAAAGCACCAACAAATATTGATATAAAGGCATCAGGGATAGCTGAGATATTCTGTACTAAAACGCCTAACGTTAGCAGGAAATAACAAATAACCATCGCGGGTACCACTCGGCTAGTAATCTTAGCTAACCGTTCAAGCTTGCCCATAACAATATAAGTGATTAAAAAACAGAGCAATAAGCCGGTAATTAGATCAAAGCTGAAATGATCGTTAACCGTTGCTAAGCCGTGTGGAATAGCAATAAAGTCTCGTAATACTTGCACTAACTGATTTATTTGAAAAATAGGTAGCGCACCAAATATACCGCCAAGACAAAATAACCAAGCTAAAGGTAACCATTTTTTGCCTAATCCCTCACGAATCACGTACATAGGGCCACCTTGAATGCGACCACTGCGATCTAAACCTCGGTATTTTACCGCTAAGGTGGCGGTATAAAACTTGGTGGCAATACCTACTACGGCGGTTACCCACATCCAAAAAATAGCGCCTGCGCCACCAATGGTAATGGCCACCGCAACACCGGCAATATTACCTAAACCTAACGTGCCTGATAGTGCCACCATCAAAGCTTGAAAGTGGGTTAAGTCGCCTTGTGCTTTTTCTTTAGAGTCTTCTTCAGAAAATTTACCTAAAGTGATGTCAACAGCATGTTTTAAATGCAGGTAAGGCATAAAGCGGCTATGCAAAACAAAAAATAGCCCGCCACCCACCAATAAAATGACCAGCGGTAAACCCCACATAAATGCGGAAATTTGTGCAAAAGTATTGGTTAATTCATTCATATTTTTATTATTTTTATTATTTTTATTATTTTTATTATTTTTATTATTTTTTACTTATATTAACTTATAATTATATTAGCTAGAGCAGCAAGCTTTGCTCTATTTTATGATATTCATCCGTCGCATTTATCAATGAATTAGCGGTTAAAGCAGATACGCCGTAAACAACAGTTTTAACACCATACTCTGCTTTGATGTGACTTAACAGCAGATCAAAATCACCATCACCTGAAAGCAATACAATAGTGTTAATATCTTTGTTTGCTGCTGCTGCCATGATGTCGATAGTGATACCTACATCCCAATCACCTTTAGCAGAGCCATCACTACGCTGAATATAAGGTTTTAGTTTTACTTTAAAACCAATATGCTTTAACGCTTTTTGAAATTTATGTTGCTGATCATCACTACGTTGAATAGCATAAGCATTGGCTAAAACAATATCTCCTTGTGCCATTAATTCTTGCCACAACAAACGATAATTGAACTGTCGCTGATAAACGTCTCTGGTGGTGTAATAAATGTTTTGTACATCAACAAACACGGCAATTTTTTGCAAAATATTTTCCTTTTTCAAAATTAAGTAACAAAATCGTAGGTTTGTTTGTAAATTAACCATCTTTATGGTGTATCCCCCTTGTTACTGCCAAAGGATAGCGTTAAAATATTTACATAAAAATAACAAACTGCATTTTAGTTTAGGGATAAAATATGCCTTTCGAAGAGAACTATCAAGTTACTTCTAACTTTAGTGAACTGACTCACGATTTCCTTTCTAGCCATTTAATTGCCCCAACACCAGTAAATTATGCAGTAATTTATCTTTATATCAGTAATGAGAACGAACTGTTAGGTGCCGCTATAGATAAAAAGCTTCATCAGGGTGAGTTAATTACTGTCGATTTTATCGCTGACTTATTCAAACGTTATATTTCATTTAGCGAGAGAATTGAAAACACCGTACTTTCCCCTTTTGAACAAACTTTAAGTAACACCTTAGATCAAATAACTCGCCAAGTCAGTAATGAAGAAAAAGCAACTAAAAGTTTACAAAAATTAGATAAGATCTTAACAAATACCGAGAATCATCAATCACTTGAACAGATTGTTGGCTATCTATTTAATACCATTAATAATACTAAAGCCCAGCATCAAGCATTATCATTAGAATTATCGACAACACAGCAAGAGATCAGCCAACTAAAAGATAAACTCGCGTATTCTAGACAAGAGGCTTTGGTTGATTCATTAACCGGATTATTAAACCGCCGCGGCTGTGATGATAAATTACAAGCCTTAAGTTTTGCCGGTACCCATTCTTCACTGGCGATTGATATTGATCATTTTAAGAAAATCAACGACAGCTTTGGCCACTTTGTTGGGGATAAAGTTATACAGCGCATAGCGAAAACCATTAAAAGCCATGTTAGTGAGCAAGATTTAGCGGTTCGTTATGGTGGCGAAGAATTTTTGGTGGTGATGACCAACAAGTCAATTCCTGAAGCTAAAAAAGTCGCTGAAAATATTCGCCTTTCGGTGGCTAAAATGAAATTAATTCAAAAAGAAACCAATACACTATTACCCCCTATTTCAGTTTCTATTGGTATCGCTCAAAGCGGTGATACTCCTAATTGGACAAGTTTATTTGAGCAAGCTGATGACGCTTTATATAAAGCGAAAAACTCCGGCAGAAATTGCTGCATTTGTGCTTGACCCCCTTTTTTTCATACACGCTCTTTGCCATCCATGGCACCGCGCCATACGACCGCCACGGATGGTGGAAGTTCAGTTTTTGCAGGAGCAAAAAACTGTCCGTTCATCCTGAACATAAATAACGGCGCTTTTAGCGCCGTTATTTAATTGCCTCATAACTTAAGAATAGCCCCTTGGCTAGATAGCTTTACTGAATTTGACAAACTAACTGCCAGCTACCATCACTACCCGGCTCTGAGCTTGTCCACCAATTGGCTTGATAAATAGTACTTTGATGCTGCATTTGATCACCGCCCGCCGCATGGCTTGGATTACCTGCCCAGTTAGTTTGTGGCCAATTAGGATAACTTGGCGCATTAGCTATTTGCTGACTGGTACATGAATCACCGCCTGAGCCTCCATCTGAGTCATCAGTAATCGTACCTGCTGGGTATTGAGGGTATTCCTGTTTTAAGACAAAACTTTGTTCACCAACAGTAATGGTCCAGTTTGATGGCAATGGCATCGGTAAATAATAGTTGAGTTTCACCAGATAAGTTTCACCATCGGCAATAGCTTGATAACTTGGCAAGCTAAAACTAACGCGGTGCAAGCTATTGTCTAAACCGCCAATATTATTGCCACTCGCGTTACTACCACTACTAATAACCGTTAAGTTAGCACCACTTTGGTCGCTAATGTTATCAGGAATTGCTGTTGGTACGTCAAATTCAAAGACTGTGCCTCCAGGGAGCGTCACACCAGATTTATTCGTTATGGTAAGCTCAGGGTTAATTGGGTAGTTTTGATCGCCCAATTTAAAACCTGACACCTGATAAGTAACATCTAAGCTTTCATTAGGTAGAGTAATTTCAGCGCGTTGGTTACCGTAAGGCGCTGCATTAGCAAACTTATTGTAAATTAGCGTGGTCAGGTCTGAGCCCATTTCATATTCGTTAGTATTGCTATTGAAACGGTAATCACCGGCTAATTCCCAGAACATAATGCCGCCCAAACCTTGGTCGATAATATATTGCGTTTTAACGCCTAATGACTCTTCATCTTCAGTCGATAAGAATACTTTAGTTTGTGCATTCCAAAGCCAAGGGGTCACCATAACACTGTCGTAATGACGAGTGTAAGTACCTACCAACTTATCATCTGGATCGTTGATTGGATCTAAACCATAAGCGGTAACATAATTACCCAATACGCCATTGGC
This sequence comes from Colwellia sp., assembly GCA_016765685.1. Taxonomy (GTDB): domain Bacteria; phylum Pseudomonadota; class Gammaproteobacteria; order Enterobacterales; family Alteromonadaceae; genus Colwellia. Next base: position 61,631 of record JAESPR010000124.1, read on the forward strand.
TAAGTTTTTAACATGCCATAATGGGTTGGAACCAGCGCCCATCTCATTGCCATTGTTATCTTTGTCGTGCCATAAATTATTAATGCCAACCGCGCCATTACCACAATCATTTTTATCACCAACCCCCGTACCTTCAGCGCAAGAATTTTGATCC
>JAESPR010000053.1 GCA_016765685.1 Colwellia sp.
AATCAAGAAAAACAGGATGCGGATAGGGATCAGCTAAAGCTGGGAGTTTAATGCGCCTTGGGCGCTTACTTTAACCCTTCTAGGGTGTCATCTAATAAGCCTCCGGCTCTGCCGGAGGTCATTTAACTGGAATGAATTTTATCCTCTATTACAACAAAAACAGCGGAATGGATACGAACTAAGAAAATATCGGTAAAACACTTTGTTTCCGCAGCTAAAACCTTATATCATACGGTTTTTTATAGGTTAGCTGTTATCTAGCTATCAAATCAATTAATCGCTAACGATAATTTATAGGATATAAATAAAAGATGCCAGTTATTCCCGTTATACTCTCCGGCGGTTCAGGGACTCGTTTGTGGCCACTTTCTCGAAAACAATACCCCAAACAATTCTTCAACTTGACTAATGGTGAATACACCATGTTGCAAGAAACGATTCTAAGAACGCAGCATTTACAAAAGCCTATTGTTGTTTGTAATGAAGACCATCGGTTTATGGTTGCAGAGCAATGTCACGCTATAAATATAAAACCATTAGCCATAATGCTTGAACCTATTGGGCGAAATACCGCACCTGCAATAGCATTAGCGGCTATAGAAGCACAAAAACAAGATCCAGACGCCATTATTGCTGTTTTTCCCGCTGATCATGTTATTGAAAATCAGCAAGCCTTTGAACAATCGTTAAGTGTAGCCATTGAAGCTGCCAAGCAAGACAAATTAGTCACCTTTGGTATAGTTGCGGATAAACCTGAAACCGGTTACGGTTACATAAAAGCGGTAGATGAAGCTTCAACCATAAAAAATTCAAATTATTTCAACGTAGAAAAATTTGTAGAAAAACCAGATTTGCAAACTGCACAACAATACATAGAATCTGGCGACTATTATTGGAACAGCGGAATGTTTGTTTTCAAAGCCTCTGTTTATCTAAAAGCGCTAGAACAAGTAAGTCCTGAAAGTATTAAATACTGTAAAGAAGCAATAAATAAAGCTCAGAGCGATTTAGACTTTATTCGAATAGAAAAAGAAAGCTTTGAACGATGTCCAGATGACTCAATTGACTATGCCGTGATGGAAAATGCAAGTAATGTTGTTGTTGTACCAATGGATGCGCAATGGAGTGATTTAGGCAGTTGGACTTCACTTTGGGATATTGCAAACAAGGATCAAAACCAAAATTCACATGTAGGTGATGTTATTGCCATCGATAGCAAGAATACATTGGTACATAGCCAAAATAGACTTGTTGCAACCATTGGCTTAGAAGACATTATAATTGTAGATACTTCTGATGCATTGCTTGTGGCGCATAAAAGCAAAATACAAGATGTGAAAACGATAGTTAACGAACTTAAAATTAAAAATCGTAGCGAACACCTTCAACACAAAGAAGTGCATCGTCCTTGGGGGAAATATGACTCTGTGGACAAAGGCGCACGTTATCAAGTAAAACGGATTACCGTAAAACCTGGAGCATCCCTTTCGCTACAAATGCACCACCACAGAGCAGAGCATTGGATTGTGGTATCAGGCACAGCCACTGTACAAATAGGCGAAGAAGAGCAATTGTTAACGGAAAATCAGTCTGTGTATATTCCTATTGGTGAAACTCATCGGTTGACTAATCCGGGGATATTACCGTTAGAGCTTATAGAGGTGCAAAGTGGTAGTTATCTTGGTGAAGATGATATTGTTCGTTTTGAAGATGTATATAAAAGAGTTTAAAAATTATGATTAATGTATTGCTTGTTTTTGGCACAAGACCAGAAGCTATAAAAATGTGCCCTTTGGTAAATGAACTTAAAAACGATAACTCTTTTAATGTTAAAGTTTGTGTGACAGCTCAGCATAGAGAAATGCTAGATCAAGTGTTAAGTCTTTTTGATATAAAGCCAGATTATGATTTAAACGTAATGAAGCATGGTCAATCTTTGTCAGAGTTAACGTCAAATATCCTAAATGGTTTAGAGTCTGTATTAGAGGACGCTTGTCCTGACATAGTACTTGTCCATGGTGATACCTCAACTACATTTTCATCTAGCCTAGCGGCATTCTACAAACAAATACCCGTGGGGCATGTAGAGGCTGGATTAAGGACGGGTAATTTGTACTCTCCTTGGCCTGAAGAGGCTAATAGAAGGTTAACGGGAGCATTAACTACTTTACACTTTGCTCCTACCGATGTATCAAAACAAAATTTATTAAAAGAAAATATTGACCCTAAAAGCATTGTTACAACGGGTAACACAGTTATTGATGCCTTATTAACCGTTGTTGATAACCTTAAGAACAATAAAGAATTAAGGGCTAAGTTTAATCAACAATTTCCCTTTATAAAAGATGAGAGAAAGTTCATCTTAGTAACAGGGCATAGAAGGGAAAGTTTTGGTCAAGGTTTTGAAAATATTTGCCAAGCGTTAGCTAACATTGCTAGTGATAGACCTGATATTGACATTGTTTATCCTGTACATTTGAATCCTCAAGTTCAAGAGCCAGTAAATAGATTGTTGAGTGGTCTTGATAATATCTACTTGATTGAGCCCCAAGACTATTTACCTTTTGTTTATCTAATGTATAAGTCTCATATTATCATTACAGATTCTGGTGGTATTCAAGAAGAAGCACCATCGTTAGGGAAACCTGTATTAGTGATGCGTGATACTACTGAACGTCCTGAGGCCGTAGAAGCAGGAACAGTTAAATTAGTAGGCACAAGCGCAAGTAAAATAGCTTTCGAAGCAATGAACTTACTAACTGATGATGCGTATTACCAAAGTATGAGTTTTTCCCATAACCCTTACGGTGATGGCGATGCCTGTAAAAAGATAGCAAAGGCTATAAAAGAGTGGAAGAAATAATGGGTTTTGAAACAATTTCAATTATAGGTTTAGGTTATATTGGCTTACCTACTGCAGCAGTTTTTGCCTCTCGGAAAGTTAAAGTGATAGGTGTTGATGTAAGTCAGCATGTAGTTGATACCATTAATAAAGGTAAAATACATATCGTTGAACCAGACCTTGATATTGCTGTACATGTAGCAGTAACAGAAGGTTATTTAAAAGCGACAACCATGCCTGAAAAAGCAGATGCGTTTATCATCGCAGTGCCAACACCTTTTTATACTGAGGAAGATAGTTCAAACCTTAAACCTGATCTAAGTTACATAAAATCTGCTTGTGAAGCGATAGCGCCAGTGTTAGAAAAAGGTAACTTGATTATATTAGAATCTACTTCTCCCGTAGGCGCGACAGAGAAAATGGTAAAATGGTTATCTGAATACCGTCAAGACTTAACTTTTCCTTTATCTGGTGATGAGGCCGATGGAAGTGAGGCTGATATAAATATTGCACATTGCCCTGAGAGGGTTCTGCCCGGGCACATTATGCGAGAGCTAATTGAAAATGATCGTATCATAGGCGGTATAACGAGAAAATGCGCGCAACGCAGTGCTGAGTTATACAAAGCTTTTGTAAAAGGTGAATGTATTATCACTACAGCTCGCACTGCAGAAATGGCGAAACTGACTGAAAACTCATTTAGAGACGTTAATATTGCTTTTGCTAATGAGCTATCGATGATTTGTGAAAAGCTTGATATTAATGTTTGGGAACTTATTAAACTTTCTAACAGGCATCCAAGAGTAAATATACTTCAACCAGGTTGTGGCGTTGGTGGGCACTGTATAGCCGTTGACCCATGGTTTATTGTAGATTCAGCTCCTGAGCAAGCAAAAATTGTTCGTACTGCTCGTGAAGTAAATGACTACAAACCACAATGGGTTGTTGAACAAATTATTAAAAAGTGTAATAAACAAAACACCAAGAAAGTCGTTTGTATGGGTATTGCTTTTAAACCGGATATTGACGATTTAAGAGAAAGCCCAGCTTTAGCGATTACCGAAAAGTTAGCAAAATTAGGTTACGAAGTAACTGTAGTCGAACCTAATATCACAGAGCTGCCAGAAAGGTTGCAAACATATAATATTAGACTTGAAAAACTAACAGGGTTAACTGGTTTAGATGTGAGTGTTCAAGCACTTTTGGTTGCACATTCGCCATTTAAACAGTTTGTCGATTTAAGTAAGTCAACTGAGTTGTTAGATTTTTGTGGTTTAAGAGAAGAATAGAACATGTCTACCATAAGCGATCATATATTTAAGATTAAAGTTGACCAAGGTGAATATTCAATGTATTTACCTAAAGCTAATGTTGATTATATTCAAAAACATATAGCTGAAACAGGACAGCCTTACGAGTTGGATATGTTGCAAGATATGGCTAGTAGATTGAGCCCAGGTGATGTTGTGCTTGATATAGGGGCTAATGTCGGTAACCACACTCTTTATTTGGCTGCTTTGGCTAAAGTTAAAGTTTATGCTTTTGAACCAAATGCACTCCTTGTTAAAGCGATAAGGAAAAGTGCGGCATTATCTTTAGTTGAAAAGAATGTAATTATTTATTCTATTGGGCTAGGGAGCGAAGAATCTTCAGGGCATTTTAAAGAGTTAATTAGTGAAAATATTGGAGCTCAGAGTATTGAGGTCGGCGAGGGTAAACTGCGTATACAGCCCTTAGATTCTATTAGGTTTTCAGAATCTATATCAATGATGAAAGTTGATGTTGAAGGTATGGAGCTTGAAGTATTAAGAGGGGCTATTGCAACTATTCAACATCATCAACCTATTATGTATGTTGAAGCGTTAAATATTGACGAGTTCTTCTTGGTAGAAGATTTTTTAGCTAAGCTAGGTTATATTGTTTTAGATACCTTTAATGCTTCACCAACTCACTTGTTTATACATATAGACAAATTAGATAATAATATTTTGGAAAAATACAATGCTAAAAAAATTATTGCGTCAAGTTATGTATTACCTCAAGAACTGAAAGAAAGCAAGGAACACTTACATCAAGCTAACTTAAAGTATCGGAATATAAATGAGCAAGTTATTCAATTAAAAAAACAATTAGCTAATAAAAATATAGCTAATGACATTGATTTATCAAAAGAGCTTGTTAGCAAACTAACCTCATTACAAAATAGTGCAGAGAATAAAGAGCAGCAACTAGCCGTTGCATTATCTGAAATTTCGTCTTTAAGTGATAAAGGCAATGAAAGTTACGATGTAGTTAAAAGCTTATTAGATGGCAGAGAAGAGCTTGTTAGCAAACTAACTTCATTACAAAATAGTGCAGAGAATAAAGAACAGCAACTAGCCGTTGCATTATCTGAAATTTCGTCTTTAAGTGATAAAGGCAATGAAAGTTACGATGTAGTTAAAAGCTTATTAGATGGCAGAGAAGAGCTTGTTAGTAAACTAACCTCATTACAAAATAGTGTAGAGAATAAAGAACAGCAACTAACAACCGCTTTAGTTAATATGGCCATTTTAGTTAAGCAGGCTAAAGAGCAAAAAAACTCTAATGACAAAACTCAACGCATTATGTTGCAGTATCTTGATTTAATTGGAAAAAATAAAAAAACAGAGCTTTTTTTTATTGAATTTAATAATAGAGATAAAGAATTGAAAGGAAAAGTTGCAGATATGGCGGTCTCTAAAAAAGAACTTGAAGTTAATGTTCAGAATTTACAAATTGAACTTAATGAAATAAAAGAAAATTTAATTATAGCTAAACAAAAAGAAAGTAAAGCTGAATTAGCAAAAATAAAAGCACTGAAACAAATTGAAGACCTGCGAGCAAGTGTTATGTTTCAACTTGGTTATGTATTAGTTAATGCTTGTTTGTCATTTAAAGGTTTTATTTCTTTACCTCTTAAATTAATGAGTATATTAAAGTTAGGTATTATAACTTTTTTTGCAGATAGGAAGTCTTTAAGAAAGAAAAATAAGCAAGCCGCTAAAATATTGCTTGAGAAACCTACATCGGTATTACATGCTGAAGCACCTAAAAAGTTAGAGGCTTTTAATTTAGCTGAAGGTTTATTAAAAAACTCTAGATCAAAACTAAAAGTCGCTTGTATTATGGACGAATTTACTTATGGTAGTTACGAACCAACATGTAATTTACAACAGTTAACTCCCGATAACTGGCTAGAAGAACTCGAACTATTCCAACCTGAACTTTTGTTTATTGAATCGGCATGGAGAGGTAAAGATGAATTGTGGGGCAGTAAAGTTGGCCATAATTCTGCTGAGTTACAAAGCATTATTACTTGGTGTAAAACTAAAATAATCCCAACGTTGTTTTGGAATAAAGAAGATCCGGTTCATTATCAAACTTTTTTAACTGTTGCTAAACAGTTTGATCATGTTTTTACCACAGATTTAGATTGTGTTTCTCGTTATAAGGCAGCACTAAAACATAATAATGTTTATTTCTTACCCTTTGCTTGCCAGCCTCAAGTACATAACCCGATAGAAAAATTTGAACGTAAAGATGCAATAAGCTTTGCGGGTGCTTATTATGTAAAATACCCTGATCGTACTAAAGATTTAGAAAGTTTGGTTTCATCTTTACCCAAAATAAAGGCACTAGAAATTTTTGATAGAAATTTTGGTAAATCTGATCCTAATTACATGTTTCCGCCGCAATATACTCCTTACATTGTAGGAACCTTACCTTTTGATAAAATAGACATAGCCTATAAAGGCTATAAATATGCAATAAACCTGAATTCTATCAAGCAGTCTCAAACCATGTTTGCTCGGCGTGTATATGAGTTGCTAGCGAGTAATACCTTAACCATTAGTAATTACTCCAAAGGTATCAGGTTAATGTTTGGTGATTTAGTTGCTTGCTCAGACAGTGGAGAGGCACTAAGTCAAACCCTAGCTGAATGGGGGGAGAACTCCAATAATGTTGATAAACTACGTTTGGCAGGGTTAAGGAAAGTATTACAAGAGCATACGTATCTAGCACGCCTTAATTATATTGAAGAAAAAATATTCGACAAAAAAAACACAGATAACAACGTAAGTGTTGCAGTGGTTTGTTTTGTTAAAACAACTGAACAAGCAAAAACAATTATTAGTCAATTTAATAATCAAACATGGCAGGCTAAACAGCTTGTCTTGGTTGTTAAAAAATCTACAGCCAATTTTGATTCATTTGAAACTAAAAACATAAAATTTTGCAAATATAGAGAATGCTCAAGTAAAACGCTCAGTGAACTTTTTGAGAATAATAATTATTTGGCAACTTTTAATTATGATGATTTTTACGGTGAAAATTATTTAACAGATCTCATGTTGAATTTTTCATACCTGCATGTAGATGTCGTTGGCAAAGCTAGTTGCTATAATTATAATAAAAGTAAGTCTGTTAACTTGGTTGATAACGGTGAAAGCTACACTGTAGTAAATACACTCACTCCTGTTAAAAGTGTAATCTATATTGAATCTTTTTCAGAGTTAATGTTAAAGCAGTGGTACAAAAAACTGACAACAAGGTTTGATGATAAGTATGTACAATTTTCGGTTGACAGATTTAATTATTGTCAGAATGGAATGGCTAATATATCACTGATAAGTGACATAGTTGGAGATATAAAAAATATCAACCCAGGTGCGAGTTTAACTGATTTACAAAGCATTGCTGAGAATGTAGCTCCGATGATACATAATGCGGTTGAAACTATTTTAGAATATAAGTTATTAAAGCCTATTTTTGAAAAAGCGAAAGCAAGTAAAATAAAATTAACTTTTGAAAATTATCATATCCATTTATCTTCAACCTTAGATAATGGAAAACATGAGTATATCTATGGTAGCAAACCATTAGGTATCAATTTGTTTAACCCTGATATAAAAGATGGTGAACAGAAAATTCAATTATTTATTGAGGGAACGCCGGGTCTTTCTGTTAGTTTTGTATTAATCTATTTGGATCAACAGCAGCAGCGCTTGTGTCATGATATTATACTAACAAATCAAAATAAAATATTAACACTCCCGAATGCAGTTGCATATGTAAAAGTTGGTTTTAGGGTTTTGTCAGCAGGTAGTTGTGAAATTAAAGCTATCGTACTGGGACAGCGTAATTTATTACCAAGTAAAATAATTCCTTGCTCTGAGACACTACTTATTACCAATCATTACCCATCATATCAAGACTTATATAAAAATGGCTTTGTGCATACTAGGGTAAAAGCTTATAAAGCTGAAAATGAAATTGTAGATATATTCAGATTTTGGAAAGATACAAACTTAACATATCATGAATTTGATGGTGTTGATGTTGCTACGGGTGGAGCAGATGTTTTAAGAAGAAAATTATCAGATGGTAATTATAGCTCAGTATTAGTACATTTTTTAGATCAAAATATGTGGGATGTGCTTAAGGAATTACCACAGGATATAAGAATTAATGTTTGGGTACATGGTGCTGAAATTCATCCTTGGTATCGTAGGAAATTCAATATTGAGACACAGGAACAAGAAGAGATTGCAAAAACAAACAGTGAACTGAGAATGGCTTTTTGGCACAGTGTTTTGGATCATATGCCTAAAAATTTAAAATTGATTTTCGTTTCTAAAGCATTTTCACAAGAAGTATTTGAAGACTTAGGCTATAAATTACCAAAAGAACAATATAAGATCATTCATAACCCTATAGATACAGATACTTTTAAGTATATTGAAAAGCCGGAGAGCCAAAGAAAAAAAATACTATCAATCAGACCATTTGCGACAAAACAATATGCGAATGATTTGTCTGTTGCAGCCATTTTAAAGTTAAGTAAAACTCCTATTTTCGAAAGTTTAGAGTTTAGAATAATTGGTGATGGAAAGTTATTTGATGAAACACTAGAGCCACTTAGAAAGTTCAGTAACGTCATTATAGAAAGAAAATTTGTTACACACGCTGAAATCGCTGCTTTACACCAAGAATATGGTTTATTCCTATGTCCTTCACGCTGGGACAGTCAAGGGGTATCTAGAGATGAAGCTATGTCTTCCGGACTTATTCCTATTACAACAGCTGTTGCCGCTATTCCTGAGTTTGCAGATGATACCTGTGCTATCTTAGCGCCCCCAGAAGATGCAAAAGCCTTGGCTGAAGGTATACTTAAGTTGATAGAGGAACCAGGTTTATTTTCTAAAATGTCTCAGTGTGCGTCTGAAGTGGTAAAAGCAACCAGAGACAAAAAATTTATTGCTAATGAAGAAATAAATACATTCATAACTGATAACTGTATTCCCGTGTATTCGACCGTAAATGTATTTGAAACGTTATCAAAAAAACTGACTTTGCCTGGAATATCTGAAAGCGATCGTTTCGATATTTATAAATCGATGTCAGGAATATTGTACGAACTTAAAAGGTATGAAGAAGCTTATATTTGTATCGATATTTGCCTTCAAATAGAGCCTGACAATATGGTTTTAAAAGAAATGCTCACTAAGTTGAAAAGTTCAATCGGTAACGGGGGAGAAGGTATTTTAGATGAACATAAAAACTTTCTGCGAAGAAAAGATAAATACCTGGACTATCCAGAAGTTGTACAGATTGAAACCTTAGCCGCTTGTAATGCCGGTTGCTCTTTTTGCCCTTATCCTACAATGGAAAGGCAAGGAGAAAAAATGTCGATGGAGCTGTTCGATAAGATCATTGCAGATCTTAAGCGTCAAATACCCAAGGACCATAGTTTTTCAATAGGACTGAATCATATTAATGAGCCGTTGGCTGATTCTAGATGGGCAACATTTGTGTCAAAAATAGCTTCAGAGCTACCTAATGCAAACATTTCTATTATCACGAATGGGTATTTACTGCATGAAAAAAACATCAACAGATTGTTGGCAAGTTCAAATGTCAGTTCTATTCAAGTATCGCTGAACGAAATTGATGAAGTGTTACATGAAGAAAAAATGAATATGAATGGTAAGTTTGAACGCATAGTTACAAACTTGGATATGCTACATACTATTATTGAAAATAGTGACTCTACCATGCCTGTTTTTATCCGGCGTGTTGGTGATTATACCCAAAAGGATGAGGAGTTTATTACTTACTGCTCAAAACGTTGGCCTGAATTCAATGCTGCATCAAGGGGGGTAAAAGACTTTTTAGGACAAGTTAATCTTGATAATTTGGAATCAAATGTAGCAAAAAATTTAAAAAATGCGAATATTCCAGTTGTTGGATGCTCACAATGGTATCATCTGGTCATATCGGCTTCTGGCAAGGTTGCTACGTGTTGCTTTGACGGTAAAGTGAACTGGCCTATTGGTGATACTAATCAGTCGAATGTCCTTGATATATATAATTCCCAAGCTTACTTAAAATTGAGGGGAAGCGCTAAAACAAGGTTAGAAGGCAATAGCCCCTGCAGTTCTTGTAGTATTCATTGGGGGGCAGGTGAGAAAAATGCAGTATATAATTATAAACCGTAGCTTTAGTCTTTACTCCTAACATCATAGAAAACAAATGAAAATAAATGAAGATAAAACGTGATAGATAAAAATAATGAATTAAATGTGAATTATCTATTCTCATTTTATACGAGTTCTAAAAGTCATTGGGAAAAACACGCGACAGGGCACCCACTAGATGGCTACCAATTAGGAAACCGGTTTAGCTTCCATACTGAAGATGAATATGATCCATTTATCACACTTTCATGTGATGAATATATCGATTTGTCCTCATTTGAAATTGTGCTTAGGGATAAATACGAAAATAAAATATTACCTTTGAAAGTGTATGTTAGCTTCAATAAAATTGAATGGTCTGAGATTTTTAGTACAGAATATAATGAAGACAATGCGACACTAACATACAAAAACCTCAAGGGTGTTAAATACTTAAAAATTACCAAAGAAGGCTATACTTGTTTATATTTATCTTCAGTTAACTTTTATAGTGACTGCAAGTATATTGAACGTAACGCTTCTAGGTTGAATAATATAGAAAAGAATAATAATATTATTTCATATACTCCATTCTATGGTTTAGGTGGGCAGTTAGCTGTTTTAGCAACCACAATTGGACAAGCATTAAATAGTAGGTTTAAGCATTGTTTTTGGACTTGGAGAGATTATCAATCAGGTCTAGTACAGTTTCCGCCAGAACTGCCAAACAATGCACATACAGAACTATTGCTTAAAGAAAATATAAGTTCGACTGTTTTGGCTAATTTTCAAGGAAATAGAGAGCGCCAAAAATCAAGTAAATCAGTAACAAGTTGGCTTCCAGAAAATGGAAACAGTGATTCTGATAACCCTTTAGTTATTATTTCCAGAGACAGTATTAATCAATTCATACTAAAGGGGGAAAGTAAGTTTGCATGTATGAGGAGGTTATATTCAAAAATACAACCTAGCATAGATGTATTACATTTAGTGAGAAATCAAGAAAAGGTTTTGGCTAAAAAAGATATTGATTTTACAAAATCATTGGGATTGCAGGTCAGGCATGGTAATGGAGAGCAATACACTTCAGGGAATGTTTGGGGGGTAAAGCCACCTTCAAAAGATGAATTGATTATGGCGGTCAACATTGCAATTAAAAATTCGGAATCAAAGTTAGACAGCCTGATCATTGCATCTGATTGTTTTGCAGTGAGAGATTTGTTGACAAATGTATTTGGTGGTTCTTACAAAATACACTTTTTATCTGAAAATATTCAACCTATTGGAGGGGGCGGAAATCCACAAGAAAAAAGGTTTGATTTGAGTGTTAAACGTATTGTTGTTGATATGGAGTTTGACGATAAACAAGCTTTTTCAGAGATACTGACTCTTGCGAAATGCAATGATATTTGTGGAGGCAAGTCATTCTTTTTTGACGCAATAATTGGTTTTGGTGCTACTGATGAATCAAATATAACAAGAGTAAATAATAACGATCGGTACATTGAACTACCAAATAATTTAGTTCCTTTGAGTGAAGCTATTAATTATTTACGTTATCAAGAAATAGTAAATGAATTTAGATCGAATAATATACTATTAGACGGGATTTTTATTGATGTTAATGAAATAAAAAAAATCAAAATTTCGTTTTTTGATACTCCATTGTTCGAAGGAAGTTATAAACAGTTAAAAAAAGAGCTATCAAGAGAAAGTATTATTAAAAAATTAGTAAATTATAGATATTATTAGAGGTTATTTTGAAAAAAGCATTTATCACCGGCGTAACTGGGCAAGACGGTTCTTATTTAGCCGAGTTCCTTCTAGAAAAAAATTATGAAGTTCATGCTATTGTACGTCGATCTTCTGTATTTAATACTGCGAGGATTGAAAATATATTGGGGCATCCTAATTTTACTACCTACCATGGAGACTTAACTGATTCTAGTAATTTACATACTCTATTAGCGAAAATAAGGCCAGATGAAATATATAATTTAGGTGCTCAATCGCATGTTGCTGTTTCTTTCGAAGTGCCTGAGTACACCGCCGAGGTGGATGCTGTAGGTACGCTAAGATTGTTAGATGCAATTAAAGATTTAGGTATTAAACCAAAATTTTATCAAGCATCTACTTCCGAATTGTTTGGTGGTTTACCTGATACCGCACCACAAAGTGAAACTACGCCATTTCATCCTAAGTCTCCATATGGAGTGGCTAAAATTTATTCATATTGGATAACTATAAACTACAGAGAGTCTTACGACTTATTTGCTTGTAATGGAATATTATTTAATCACGAATCTCCGCGTCGTGGGGAAACGTTTGTTACTAAAAAAATTACAAAAGCTGTTGCCAATATTTTTAAAGGTAAACAAAAAGTACTTAAATTAGGCAACATGGACGCAAAACGAGATTGGGGTTATGCAAAAGACTATGTAGAAATGATGTGGTTGATGTTGCAACAAGATACACCTCAAGATTACGTTATTGCAACAGGGAAAACGTACACCGTTAGATATTTTGTCGAAATGGCCTTTGCAGAAGTAAATATAGACATTATATGGGAAGGCCAAGGCGAAAACGAAGTCGGTATAAATAAAGCAACAGGTGAAACTGTTGTACAAATCGACCCCAAATACTATCGACCTGCAGAGGTGGAGTTATTGTGGGGAGATGCGTCTAAAGCAGAAAAAGAATTAGGCTGGAAAGCAAAAACCACTTTAAAAGAACTCGTTAAAATTATGGTTGAGTATGATCTTAAATATGATACATACGGTGGAGACAACACATGATATTAGTTACCGGTGCAACGGGTTTTTTAGGGAAACGCGTATGTAAGTTGTTAGATCAACAAGGTTTACCTTACACAAAAACTTCTTTAAGTTTAGGGACTGATTTACGAGATAAAGAACAAACCTTTACCCTGTTTAAGTCTGTAAAACCCGATTTTGTGTTAAACTGTGCTGCGTTTGTTGGAGGCATTCAATTTGGGGCGAAACACCCCGTTGAGCTGTTTCAAAATAACCTGCAAATAACATTGAATCTACTGGCAGCAGCCAAAGAATTCGATGTAAAGCGTATGGTTAATCCAATATCAAATTGTGCTTACCCCGGTAAAGCTACTTTGTTCAAGGAAGATGAGTTTTGGGATGGGCCTCTGCATGATTCCGTGTTGGTTTATGGTTTTGTCCGTAAAGCTTTTTGGGTGGGATCATGGGCTTATGCTGAGCAATATGATCTTGACGTGATGAATATCATTTTATCAAATATGTACGGCCCGGAAGATCACTTCGAAGAAGAGCGTTCCCATGCACTAGGGGCTTTAATAATGAAATTTGTTAAAGCTAAAAGAAATAATGAACCCAGTGTAAGTGTATGGGGTAGTGGCACACCCGTTAGAGAGTGGTTACATGTAGATGATGGTGCACAAGCTATGGTTCGCTCATTAGATGTTGATCGCACTATAGAACCAATTAATATAGGTGTTGCAGAGGGAATTTCAATTATTGAAATGGCCCGACAAATAAAAGCTATTGTGGGATACGAAGGAGAGATTGTTTTAGATCCGACTAAACCTGATGGCGCCCCTTATAAAACTGTTGATGGTAGTAAAGGTGAAAAACTGCTTGGCTGGAAACCACAAATAGCATTTGACGACGGTGTTAAAAGCACAATTGAATGGTATTTAAAGAATATTACTGAATGATAATTAGGAATAGAGATGTCTGTTATTGAAATTAAAGAAAATGATGTTGTACTAGCAAAACATGTACCAGCAGCTGTCGCTTGGGCTGGCGGATTAAATTTTTTCTCGGCTGATGAAGAATATGTTCAGGTTGGTACCTGGGGTTATGATTCCGGAAAAGAGCTATTAGCTCATTCACATAACGAAGTATCAAGAGAAGTGTTATGGACACAAGAAGTGTTATATATTCGCAAAGGAAAAATACTTGCTGAAATATATAATGCTAAGGATGAAAAAGTGGCTGAATTTGAAGCTACCGAAGGTGACCTAGTTATTTTATTACACGGTGGTCATGGTTATCATATTCTTGAAGATGGCACTCAAGTTTTGGAAGTTAAAAATGGCCCTTATGTTGGCGCCAATGCAGATAGAAGAAGGTTATAGTATGGACAGGGTTGCGATTGTTGGTAATGGAGTTATGGCGCAAGGGATAGCCAGCGTTTGTATAATTCATGGCTATGAAGTCTCCATTATTTCGAGATCTGAATTAAATATCCAAAGTTCGAGAAATAACATCCTTCGAATGTCAAAAAAGGTTGTAGCTAAAAATAAGATGGATGTCTGCTCTGATGATTTGGTAAATAAATTATCATTTTCATGTTCATTTGAAGATATTAGTAATTGTGGCATTATCATCGAGTCTGTCACAGAAGATTTAATGGTAAAACAAAAGGTATTGAAAAGCATTGAGCAATATCGATGTGTAGACTCTATTGTTGCAACTAATACGTCTTCAATTTCCATTACTGAATTAGCGAGTTACAGTAAAACCCCCGAATCATTTATAGGTTTACATTTTTTTAATCCTGCGCCAGTCATGGCGTTAACTGAAATAGTAAAGGGAATGTTGACCAGTGATGAATGTATTGATAAGACTTTTAAATTTGCAACTTCTCTTGAAAAGTCTCCTGTTATAGTTGAAGATTCACCTGGTTTTGTTGTTAATCGTTTACTTATTCCGATGATAAACGAGGCAATCAATGCTCTTTCGGAAGGGGTGGCTTCAGCTTTAGATATAGACTCTGCAATGAAACTTGGTGCCAATCATCCCATAGGACCATTATCTTTAGCTGATTTAATTGGAAATGATGTATGTCTGTCTATTTTAGATTCATTACATCAAGAGACAGGTGATCAAAAGTATCGGGCATCTCCATTACTCAGAAAAATGGTAAGAGCAAACGTGTTAGGTCGTAAAACTAAAAAAGGTTTTTTTAATTACTAGAGGAAAGTTAATATGTCCAATGAATATGACTATGATCAATTGAAAAGCTATGGTGACGATGTATTCATTAGTCAAAATGTAGAAATAAGAAGACCTAACCTTGTTACTGTAGGTAGCCATTTAGCTATAGATACTGGTTTTTATTGTACTGTAACGGCTGAAATAGGTGATTATGTACATATTGCACCATATATTACTGTTATCGGCGGAGCAAAAGGCCTTTTTAAAATGCATCATTTTTCAACAATTGCTGCAGGCTCAAGAGTCATTTGTGGTAGTGATGAACATTTAGGTGAGGGACTAGTTGGGCCAACGATTCCTAAACCGTATAAAGATAATATTAAATATGCGCCGGTTATTCTTGAAAGGTATGCAAATGTGGGAACCAATGTTGTTATTATGCCGGGCGTAACTATTGCTGAAGGTTGTGTGATAGGTTCAAACTCAACGGTTACTAAATCAACAAAACCTTGGACTATCTATGTTGGTAATCCAGCTAGGGCAATAAAAACACGTAAGAAAGAAAACATTCTAGATTACGCAAAAAAATTAGGTTATTAAAATGTCAGATTTTATTATGCAAATGCGCCCTTTGTTTGGCGAAGAAGAAAAAAAAGCTATCTGTGAATATATGGATGAAGATGGTTTTATAACTGAGTTCAAACGAACTGAACAATTTGAAAATATGCTTGCCGCACATACAGGTGCAAAACATTGTGTAGTGGTTAATAATGGTACGGTAAGTTTAACCTTAGCAGCAATGTCTGTAGGTATAGAAGCCGGTGACGAAGTAATAGTACCTAACTTTACCATGATCGCTACGCCTAACTCGATAAAAATGTTTGGTGCTGTGCCGGTATTTGTTGATGTTGAGGTAGAAACACTGTGTCTTGATATTAAACAGGTAGAAGCAGCAATTACCGACAAAACCAAAGCCATCATGCTGGTAACCGCTAACGGACGTTACCCTAAGTCTGGCATTCAAGCTTTTGAAGCATTAGCTAAAAAGTATAATTTAAAGTTGATTGAAGATTCAGCGCAATCACTAGGTTCATATTATCCTGATGGCAGGCATATTGGTACAGTGGGTGATGTCGGTAGCTTTTCATTTTCGGCACCTAAAATTATTTCTACCGGTCAAGGTGGCTGTATTATCACTAATTGTGATAATACAGCTGAACGCTTACGTCGTCTTAAAGATTTCGGCCGTTCTGGTGGGGGTAATGATATTCATGATCAAATTGGTTTCAACTTTAAGTTTACAGAATTGCAAGCATGTATTGGCATAGAGCAAATGAAAAAACTTGAATGGCGTATTGAACGTAAAAAAGAAATTTTAAAATTATACCAATTAAATTTAACTGAAGTTTCTCAAGTTAAATTCTTTGCGCAAGACCTCTCCTGTACTACACCATGGTTTATTGATGTATTAGTAGAAAGAAGAGAAGCACTACAAGCATATTTAAAAGGGGAGGCAATTGGTACTAGAGTGATGTACCCGCCGATAAATGAACAACTTGCTTACCAACTGGCAGGTAGTTTTCCTATCGCAAAATTAGTAGGACAGAATGGGCTTTGGTTACCATCAGCAGTTCAACTTACAAATGAAGATATAAATCGTATCTGTAACGCCATTATTAAATTTTACAAACCTTAAAGTATTAGGGAGATTCAACACCTCCCTTTAATCATTATGAATTTAAATAAAGCTTCTTCCGATTTTTTTGGGTGGAATATATCTGTCTTCAAAAAATTATGGCGCCATACAGCCTCTCAGGCAGTTTTAAGTGTTCTATTTTTTGGCTTTAGTCAGCTATTTTTGATCATAGCCATGTTCTTACCTTTAAAGGTTATTATTTTACTTTCAACTAACACGGTTCCTGCATATCTATCAGCTTTCATGACAACTGAAAATAAGCTTATAATAGTTTATGGTCTTGTTGGTTTAGCTTTTATTTTATATCTATTATTCGTTTTGTTTGAATGGGCATTTAAAAAATATGCCTATAAAGGTGCAGAGTTACTGCTTAATAAATCGAATAAAATTCAGTTTTTTGATAATCAAAAGTTTATTGCCAGTGAACTATATTTAAGATATTGCAAAATGATTGCTTCCTTTGGCATCATTTTTATAGTATTTGGCTTTGGCCTTTTTATTAATGTAGAAGCTTTTATTAGTTTGATTTTATTAGTAATATTTCAGTACGCCTCAATATTAATTTTATACAAATATGAAAGTAATATTTCTACATGGATAACAGATAACTTAAATGTATTCTTGAATATTTTATCGTCGATAAACTTTTTAATGGTCTTTTTATTTTTAGTTTTGCAGTATCGGATAAACACCAATTTTAGTATATTCATAGCATTGATAAGTATTATTCTAACTCGCCAAGCAATGCAACGATTACATGGAACCTTGCTAGATGCAAATTATTTAGTCTTAAATCAAATTAAATTTAATGCTCTATTCTATAGTAATATACAGTACTTATTAGGAAGTAATCGTCAAAATGATGAGTTTATTGATTTTATTTCTCATAACAGGCGTAATTCTTGGATCACTGAAGTAATAAAGGTTGTTAATGGTAGTTCAATTTTTTTAGATGATATAGTTGCAGATTGGAGAGACTCAGGCACTGCAAACATAGGTTGTTTTGATGTTAGGGTTGGAGACGAAAATAGTACTTGTTATACGATCAAAATATTCGCGCCAAATCGTATCGCATCTTGCAAACATGAACGTTTGTTGTTTGTTGAAATGGGTAATACATTAAAGGTTTTACCAACATTTATTGGTGCTACTTCGTTTGATGACTACGAAGTGCAAGTATACTCGTTAATAAGCCAGAAAATGATTGATGTACCTCAATGGAAAATCACCTTAAATGAACTTTTTCTTACTATGTGGTGCACCCCGCCAACGGAAAGATTAATTGATATTTACACTAGGTCTAGACCTTTACTTCACCAGAGACTTAAATTAGATGTTTTAGATTTATTAATTGTTGCTTGCATTGACGAAAAAGAAGAAAAGATGGTAAAGGTTATATTAAATAAACTCGATAAAATAATTGCTCAACTAGTAAAAGCACCTTTATTTATATTTAATCCTGAAATGGTCAGAGCAGCAGTATTTGTTGAGGGTGATAAAAAATATATCAATAGTTGGTCAAGATGGACATTAGAGCCGGTTGGTGCTGGTTTGCCAGTACCCAATGATGACCAAGCTATAGAATTAGCTTCAGAAATTATCAAGCATCATTCAGTTCCGTTGACTGTTGACGAGTTATTGTATAACGCCTATATTTATGAGTTTGAAAAATGCTTACAACGGCAAAATTTGAGAGAAGCCATGACTTTTGTTTCAAGAATTATAGGATTTATTAATGAGAAATAATAGATAAAGCCTTGTCCAATATGAAATGAGTCTGAAGTGAAACCTAAATGGTCAAGACTTTTTGTTGAATACGATGCCATTATTTTTCCATCACCCAAAGATAAGTAATAGATCAAATCTAGCGATCTGCGTCAAGATTTTGTAATTAAATTTTTAGGTGTGGAAAAACAGTTATATAGTTTTGATATTTTTTATTATATTGGTTAAACTGTTTAAAAAGTCATTAAAAGTTGGTTGGCTAATGTTACTTGGTAAAGACATGCAACAGGTTGATTGGATAGATCGTGGAGTTAAATCACATGGTAATATTAAAAGTCCACTTTTGGAATGCTGAACTGTTTCTAATAGCCCCCCCTCAGCAACGCCAATAACAGGTTTTCCTGCGGCAATTGATTCAACAGGAGACATGCCAAAATCTTCATCTTTTGGGATGTAAATTGTAGCTTCACAATGCGCGATAAGTTCGCGTTTTTCTTCTTCGGTAACCCAGCCTGTAAACGTTATGTTTGGGTGGCTTTTAGCTCTTTGTTTTAATTGTTCTAATTGACTACCACCAGACATTACAATAAGTTCTTTGTCTGGCATCTGCATGAATGCATCAACAATCATATCTACGCGTTTTAATGGCTCTACTCTAGCGGTAGATAGAAAGTAGCCTTTAGATTCTTTACCCTTATAACTAGTATCGCAAGGTGGGTAAACTATTTCCGCATCAACATTTAAGTATTTTTTTAAGCGTTTTTTTACGTTATTTGAATTTGCTAATACTACATCAATATTAGTTAGTGACTTCTCATATAAAGGCTTATAGATTAATGAGAATATTTTAAGAAAGGTATATGCGGGTAATGATAAGGTCTCTTTATAATACTTTTTTAAGTCATACAAAAAACGTGGTGGAGTATGACAATAATAAATTATTTTTTTTGCTTTTATGCGTGGCACCATTAACGGGGCAAAGACACCTGATACAATCACGGTATTGTATTCTTGTTTAGGCTTAAATGTGGCAAAGCACCAAGTTGCTTTCAGCATGGATAGCGCAGATGATTTTACGAGCTTACCAAGATTAATGACCTTTGTTTCAGTTATACCTAACGAGCTTAATGTTTGTTCATTAGAAAAGGCTGTGATTAATTCATCAAAATTTAAACCATTGAGTATCTCTTTAGTGACTATTTCGGCGCCGCCATGCACTTGCAAGTAATCATAGGCAACCATGTTCTTTAGTTTTAATACACCTTCTTTATTTTTACAATAATTCATATTGATACGTCTCTAAATAGCTATCAGCAATAACTTGCCACTTATACTGCGATTCTATGATTAAAGAGCTATTTACTGTTAATTCTTTCAGTAAGTTACGATCTTCATATAGTAATGAAATAGCTTCTGCGGTTTCTGCTATTGAGTTTGGTGCTACCACTAGGCAATTTAGCTTATCTTTCGCAGCTTCCGTTAGTGCGGGTAATCTAGATACTATACAAGGAGTTCCATAAGAAAAAGCTTCTATGTGCTTAATGGGGGAAACAAGTTGGGTTAATTCAGAATCATTCCTGTTAACCATAATCACGTCTATTGTCGTATATAATTGCTTTACTTGTTCCTTAGTCAGATGCCCTAAGAATTTTACCCTATCTGTTAACTTTAAATTTGTTACTAATTTTTTTAAATTACTTAAATATCTACCACTTCCCGCAATAAAGAATTGTATGTTTTTTTGTTTGATTTTTGTTAGCGATTTAATAACAATATCTAACCCTTCATATTCAGTAACAGAACCAATAAAGCCTAAGGTGAGACTGTTTCTCGAGGTATTAATGCCTTTATCTGTAATAACACCTTGAGTAGGTAAATTATTATTGACTACGCCATTCGGTACTACTGTTATTTTATTTTCTTTAATGCCTTTTTTAATTAACCACTGTTTCATTGTTTCAGTTAAAGAAAAAACATTATCAACTAAATGACATGCAAGTAGCTCCATTCTCTCGCAATAATAAAAGTGTTCACTTCGATTAAATAAAGGCTCTTTTATGGCTCTCGATAAATACCACAACCCTCTCACTTCGTAACAACTTTTAATACTGAGATCTTTTGCTGCTTTTGCTGCTGCTATACCATTAACATAAGAAGAGTGGGCATGTATAACGGAACTGTTATTTTTTAAGGCTTGATGAGTAAGTATTTTTATATATTCATCAATATACTGGCTTTCGGGTCCACTTATCATGTTTTGTGGGTCATAACTTTGATGAAAGCTGATATTTTTATAGTTTACATCTGTTTTTTTAGGACTATTTGATGTTTCTGATAAATCCCATGGATAACCAAGTCTAGTAACGCAATTAACGTCTATATTAACATTGCTCAATGCATTAATAATATTTTCAGTTCTTATTGCATAACCATTACTGTGATAGTAGCCATTACTATGAAGGGCAAAAAGTACTTTATTGTTAAATGTTTTTTGATTGGTTATTTGAGGCTTAACTTCTGGAAAAGCTGCACTCATATATTCATTGATATCTTTACAGCGCTGAATACATCGTTTGACAAGGAAAGAGGGGGTATTTATTTTTTCTAAAATAGCTAGTGAATCGCTGATGTCACCTTTTCTAAATAGCCATATTCCATAAGGTGTTCTAGCGATAAATCGAGAGAGGTTGATAACGAACAGGGCGGCTTTATTGCCTTTTAATGCATTTTGAAAAAGCGCTTCTATTTTTAAATTAATATATCGCTTAATATTTTTCATTCGCAATTTCGGTTAGCAATTGTTGGGTGATTGTTTTCCAATTGAATTTTTCAGCAAACTCAATCAAAGGGGCCTTGGGTGTTGTACTTGTCTCCATTTTTGATAAATGTGCTACAAAACTATCAATGTCTTTAGCAAGCTCAATAGGGGCGTTAATTAACGTTAATTCAGCCCACGCTGTGGAAATAACAGGAATGCCAGCAGCAAGGTATTCATACATTTTTATTGGGTTTACATAATTAATTAGTGCATGATGTTCTTGGTTATTAAATGGAATTATACCTACATTGGCGTACTTCAGGTATGGAATTTTATCATTACCTCTTTTCTCACCTATAAATCTTATATTGCTTGGAGCTGAGACTTGAGGCGATTTTCCTATGATGGTAAATTGCCAATTTGGTTTTAATGTGGCAATTTCAAATAGCATATTCATGTCAAACCATGCACTAATCGCCCCAACATACACGGCATTGAATTGACTCTTTTTGTATGAACTAGGTTTTTCATAGTCATTTGTATAAAGGGCTGTGTCTACACCATTATTTAAATGAAGTACTCTTTTTTGTTTGTGTTCTTTGTTAAGTTCTATTGCTCTGAGCTTTGATGGAGTCACAATGATGTCTGCGGACTGTAATAATTTCTTTTCTGCATTCAATAGTGTTTTATTTTTTTTCCAAAATCCTGAAAAATTATCGGGCAGTCTAACGACCAACTTTTTATAAGATACTTGCTGTAACAGTCTAGGGAAAAATAGTGACTCACAAAAAACAAAGTCAAAAGTATTGGTAGGCAATACTTTCTGCCAGCTCAACGAGAACTTGTCCCATAAGTTTAAATAAAAAGGAGCTTTATTGACTATAAATGGTAATGGCGGCAGTACTGTTTTTGGTATATAAACAAATAAATTTTTTTCAACTTCAATTGTTTTTTTAGTAAAAAAAACTCTCTGATTATAATCTGTTCTTTTTTGTATAAGCCTATAAAATGGACTCATAGGAAAAGATATAACGAGTGTTTTTATTCCTTTCGCTGCAAGCTGTTTGGCAATTTGATGACTACCAATTTCATTAGCAGAACCTAAATATTCACTGGTTATTATTAATGCAGATTTCAAAGTGTTAATTCAAATTTGAGCGGCGAATAAAATTTAAGTTACTATACCATGTACTAATGTCTTACAATAATAATTAGTTAATTAAAAAATGTTTTAGAAGGTTTTCTTTTGCGGGTTCTCCACATAGGTAAATACCACCCTCCATTTATGGGCGGTATTGAAAACTTTATGGCTGATTTAATGCACCAGCAAGTTATAAATGGTCATAAAATTTCAGCGATAGTGCATCATCCTGAGAGAGAATCATCTTTTTCTACAGAATATTTGAACGACTCTACTGTTTATCGAATCCCATGTTTAGGGCAACTGGCTTATGCCCCTATTTCACCTTCGTTTGGCTACTACCTTAATAATATAATCAAACAAGAACAGCCTGATGTTTTACATATTCACATGCCAAATTTATCTGCTTTTTGGTGTTTGTTTTTACCTATCGCTAGAAAAACACCTTGGGTAATACACTGGCATGCAGACGTATTAGGGGCTGTTCCGGATTTAAAAATAAAATTGTTATATCCTTTTTATCAATTATTTGAGAAAGCTTTGCTTAAAAAAGCTAAAACAATTATTGCTACTTCTTCTGTTTATTTTGCATCGAGCATACCGTTGCAAAATTTTAAAAATAAAGTTGAGGTTATTCCTTTAGGGTTAAAAAGGGATATTGGACTAACCCCAAAATTACAAAAAAACCAGCAGAGTGACAGGTTGAACCCAACAATTTTAGACGGGCTAAAGCCCGACCTACATTTGTTAATGGTTGGTCGTTTAACTTACTACAAAGGTCATGTTTTAATTATTGCTGCAATAGCCAAATTAAAGTTGCAAGGTGTTAACCTTTCATTGTCTATTGTGGGTGGCGGCGAATTGTCTGCAGAAATCAGTGAGCAGATAAAATTACTTGGCTTATCTAGGCATGTTCAGTTATTAGGGAAGTTGTCTAATGAAGATTTAGCTAAGAAATTATCAGCCACTGATTTACTTTGTTTACCTTCTATTGAACGTACAGAAGCCTTTGGTGTAGTGTTGTTAGAGGCTATGAGAAGCGCTAAGCCCTGTTTAGTTACTGATGTTCTAGGTTCAGGTATGAGTTGGGTAGTTCAACATAATAAAACCGGTTTCGTTGTTAAACACAATGATGTAGACAGTTTAGTTGATAAGTTGAAATATATTTCAGTTAACTTAGAATTATTGAAAACATACGGACAAAATGGGCAGGAACGCTTTGAAAAATACTTTAGTATTAAAGCTGTTAGTCACAAAATATCTAAACTGTATGAAAATATGCACCAATAATAAGTTAATAAAGCCAAGTTTGATTTTTATTCAAAGTTTAAGGTGTTTTTTAGGTTTAATTATTTTCTCGCAGTTTAGCTCTTAACGCTTTATAATTCGCTGATCTTAGCTATGAATTGAACTATTTTGAATATAAACGAACTTTGTATTGTAATGCCTGCAATGAATGAAGAAAAAACGATAAGTGATGTCGTTAGTTCTGTGGTCAAGTGCGGCTATAATATTATTGTTGTTGATGATGCAAGTTCAGATTTAACAGCACAAAAGGCGAAAGCAGCAGGCGCTATTGTTTTATCGAATATTCAAAATTTAGGCGCATGGAAAGCAACTCAATCTGGTTTACGTTATGCACAAAAGCTAGGGTTTGAATTAGTTGTTACTATGGATGCAGACGGTCAGCATGAAGCTAATGATATTCATTTACTTATTGAAGCATACGATAAAGGAGCCGATGTTGTTATTGGTAATTGCACCTCTAGAGGTAGCACAGGTCGTCATATTGCTTGGAAGTTTTTTAAATTTTTTAATGCTCTGAAGGTAAATGACATCACATCAGGCTTTCGTTTATACAATAAAGAGGCATTAACTTGTTTAGTTTCTCGTGAAGCAACAATGTTTGAATACCAGTGTATTGGTGTTTTAATTATGTTGCGAAATATGAAGTTAAATATTATCGAAACCTCGGTGCCTATGAAAGAGCGGGAAATAGGCGTGTCACGGATTTTTCATTCTTGGGTCGCGGTTGGGTATTACTTACTTTATAGCGGTATATTGTCTATTTCAAAAGCATTTCCAACTAATAAATCAAAATATATCACTAGAATTACAAGGTTAAAAGGCATTGACTAATCCGCAAATTGTTTCATCTGTTATTGGCTTTATTTTAGCCATAGTTATTTATTGGTTGGTTAGGCGTGATCATTTAGCACCCAAACAAGCGCTTCGCTGGATTTTTGTAGCGATAATTGTACTTGTATTAGGAACATTTCCTATTATTATTGATTGGATAGGCCATGCCGTGGGTATTTCTTACCCTCCTATTATTCCAGTCATTATTGGTTTAGGTGCGGCGCTAATTAAGATATTGTTAATGGATATTCAGCAAACTAAAACACAGATTACTCAAGATAGAATTATTCAAAAGCTAGCGATGCTTGAGGCTGATATAGAGTCAATTAAAAGCTCAAAGTAGATTTCTTATACTATGTTTTGTTATCATTTTTTATATATATTTTTACTTTAATTATCTCTTTTCAATTAAAAAGAGCAATTAGTAACTTATGTAAGCTTACTACTTGCCATCTAATAGGTTTTTTTTGTCATTATTTAGTCAAGTTAAAAAAAATAAAACGTCATTTGCTGCTATAAAAAATACCGGTTGGTTAGTCGGTGAAAAAGTACTATCAATGTTGCTTGTTTTATTAGTTAATATTTTTGTTGCTCGCCATTTAGGCCCTGAATCTTTTGGTTTATTAAATTATCTATTAGCTGTTATCGCACTGTTGATACCGCTAAGTTCGTTAGGACTTAATGCTATCGTTACCCGTGAACTGGTTGTTTTAAAACATACTTCGTTGTCAATAATGACAACGGTAACAGCAATACGATTTTTGGGCGGGTTGTTGGCAAGTATCATTTTAATCACTTGTTTGTATTTTGGAGTTTTTAGCCGTTTACAAGGAAAGTATTGGGCGATAATTTTACTTTCATTAGCTAATGTATTGGTTGCATTTCATGTAATTGATTTTTGGTTTCAAGCTAAAGTTCAATCAAAATATATTGTTAAAGTACGTTTTATTAGTGTTGTGCTTATATCTAGCGTTAAATTAATCCTTGTTTACTTTAAAGCACCTTTAACTGCATTCATTTGGGCTAGCGCAGTAGAGTCGGTATTATTATCTATAGGATTTATTGCTATATATAAAATTAAGAAGGGAGACTTTGAATTATTATCATTCGACTTTTCTTATGGCATGAGTTTATTGAAACAGTCAAAGTGGCTTGTTTTATCTGGTGTAGCGTCCATTATTTATTTAAAAATTGATCAAGTCATGCTATCTGAAATGGTCTCAACAACTGAAACGGGTATTTACTCTGTGGCAAGTCGAATGTCTGAAGTTTGGTATTTTTTCCCTACCGCTTTAGTGGCTTCATTTTTTCCTGCGTTAATAAAATTAAAAGAAGAAAGTACCATTAAATACCAGCAAAACTTACAACGTTTATGTGATGTGTTGTTTTTTGGGGCGCTAATTATTGCTATATTAATTACGCTTATTGCAGACAAGCTTATTATTGTTTTATACGGTGAACAATATACACAAGCTGGAACTATTTTAGCTTTGCATGTTTGGGCAGGTGTTTTTGTTTTTATGCGTGCTTTACTTAGTAAGTGGTTGTTGGCGGAACATTTACTGATTTTTTCTTTTGTTACTCATGGCGTAGGCGCAATTATTAATGTTGGTTTGAACTTATGGTTGATACCATTATATCAAGGGAAAGGTGCTGCAATAGCCACTGTTATTTCATATGCATTTGCTTCCTATTTTGTTTTGTTCTTCCACCGCTCTACTTGGCCAATGGCAAAAATCATGACTAAGTCTTTGTTTTTCCCTAGCCGTTTTCTGCTTGATAAGGTAAAATTGAATAATTAGTTCAGTTCATGAAACTGAATGATTTATAATTTAAGTTGTGCTTCTCTGGTTAGCGCAATATATTTGGCTCTAGTAATGAAATCAATGCTTCGAAAACTGTTATCTCCAGCAGTTTTATTATCGTTAAAGAATACACTCAAATCCTTAGATGAACTGATCTTTCCTTACTTTTCCAAAAGTCGTTTTCTTAGTTCATTTTATTACTGCTTTTTAAGTAATCAGTTTCGTCGTGAGCATCAAGCAGTATTGCAAGGTCGTCTTCAATACCAAAGCTCTTTAAATGATATAAAGGCATCTAGTGTTTTGTTACGTCGAAACACTCACCGATTAGAAAAAGGCTTAATTATGCAGCCTCGTCGCTCTGTATTTGCAGAGGTGTATATAAATGAAACGGTTGAATGTTTTGCTAAATGTCTAGCAGGGGCTGAATTTTGTATTGAAGAGCTTAAGTGGGCTCAAGATGTATTAAGCCAGTTTTTTTCTGTCACTGGTAGCACAGAGGTGCTTGATAAAGCTAGAGAGCGTTTTGATGCATTAACACTGAAATGTTTTGAGAAGAATAAAGCATCATTACCTTATCAGTACCAACAAAGAGTAACATCAACAGTAACGCAGCAAGAACTTCACGATTTATTTAAGCAACGTCGCTCTGTACGTTGGTATCAAGAAAAGAATGTTGAAAATTATATGCTTGAGCAAGCTATTGATATGGCATCCCAAGCACCAAGTGCTTGTAATCGGCAACCATTCGAATTTTATACAGTTACTGATATGAACAAAGCCGCTAAAGTATCCTCTTTAGCTATGGGAACTGCTGGTTTTTCAGATAACATACCTGCTGTGATAGTCGTTGTAGGTGACTTATCTGCTTATCCAACAGAGCGTGACCGTCATATTATTTATATCGATGCATCGCTTGCTTCGATGCAGTTGATGTTGTCTTTAGATACAATGGGCTTAAGTTCTTGCCCTTTAAATTGGCCTGATTTAGATGTACCAGAGAGAAAAATGTCCAAATTGTTAAACTTGCCTACATATAAACGCCCGATTATGTTGATTGCTGTTGGCTATGCACAAAGTGATGGATTAATTCCATATTCTTCTAAAAAAACATCACAAACTTTAAGAAAAGAAGTGAATCTATGATTATTGAAATAAAAGGCATTCAGTTTGTAAATAAAGGCGCAGAGTTGATGTTGCATGCTATTTTGCAGCAATTAGAAAAGCGTTTTCCTGATGCTAAAATTGTTTTGAAAGATAATGTAAATTCACCTTATTTAAAAAGAATTTCAGTTGGTGCTTATCAAAAATTAGAGTTTAAGAAAAATATTTTTGATTTTGGTGACTTTTTTTACATGCTTCCTAAAAAAATCAGAAACTGGTTATTAAAATGGGGAATTATAACTGAAGCCGATATCGATGTGATTTTAGATGCTTCAGGGTTTAGTTATGGTGATCAGTGGAGTCCTGTTATTTTGGCGCAAACGGCAAAAGAAGTTCAGCGCATGAAAAAAAAAGGTAAGCACTATATTTTTATGCCGCAAGCATTAGGACCATTTACTAAATCAGCGCAAAAAAAATGGGCTGATGTTGCTTTTGAGAATGCATCTTTAGTTGTTGCTCGAGAACAACAATCTTTCTCTTATGTTAAATCCTTAATGGGTGATAAAGGTAATGTTATTTGTTTTCCTGACTTTACTAATTTAGTGGTAGGTATAGTACCTGAGGAATTTAAAGAGCAAAACAAACGCTATTTCACGGTTATCCCTAACTCTAAAATGCTAAGTGAAAAAAATACTAATACAGCATGGCAAGCTCATTACGTAAATACTTTTGCAATCATAATGAACGAAGCTGAAAAACAAGGTTTAACACCACTATTACTTAACCATGAAGGTGGAAATGACCAAGTATTATGCGAGCAAATAAATGCTAAGTTATTAAAGCCAGTTGAAATATTGCAAGAAGATGATCCATTAAAAGTGAAGGGAATTATTGGTGCTAGTGAGGCTATTCTCTGTTCTCGTTATCATGGCTGTGTTAGTGCTTTATCACAGGGGACTCCTTGTTTAGGTACTAGTTGGAGCCATAAGTATGAGAAATTATTTGAAGAGTACGGTGTTTCAGACTATTTAGTTACCCCTCATGGAGAGTCAATTAAGCTAATAGCACATCTACAGCAGTTACTTGATAACAAAAAGTCGGTAACAGATATCTTATTAGTTAATGCTAAAACTTATAAATCACAAAGTCAGCAAATGTGGGATGTTGTGTCCCAAAAACTAGCATGAGCACTATTATATGAATAGTAATAATAAACATAAGCCGTTGATCACTGTTTATATGCCAACTCATAACCGTCTTGAGCTTTTACAACGAGCTGTAGTCTCTGTGTTTGCACAAACTATGCAAAATTTTGAGTTGATTATTGTTGATGATGCTTCATCGGATGATACTTTTGATTATTTGCAGAAACTCGCAGAGCAGGACTCTAGAGTCACTGTGTTACGAAATGAGGTGTCACAGGGGGCCTGTGTAGCACGTAATAGAGCAATAGAGTTAGCTAAAGGCAAATTTGTAACTGGCCTTGATGATGATGACGAATTTTTGCCACATCGTTTAGATGCCTTGCTTAAGGGATATGATAGTAACTATGCTTTTGTTAATCATGGTTATATTTGGCATTATGGTAGACAAACAAAAAAAGTTGGAAATATAGCCAGAATAATCACATTGGATGATCAGCTGAGTATTAATTATGGAACTAACCAAGTTTTTGTAGAAACGGAGCGTTTACGTGCTATTGGTGGTTTTGACGCTTCTTTTAAGGCTTGTCAAGATTATGATACATGGACTCGATTACTAATAACCTATGGGGATGCAAAATCTTTAGGTGATGCATCTTATATTGTTCATCAAGGCCATGAAGGACATCGTATTACAGCTAAAGAAAATCATGCTAAAGGTTATCAACAGTTTTATGACAAACATCAGCATTTAATGACTGAGACCAATAAAATTAATCAACGTTGGTTAGTAATGAGAGCTTTAAGAGAAAAGCCAACTATTAAAGAGTTTTTTATACAGATTCAACATGGGTTTTGGTTTGTTAAAACAAGGTATTACTTATCTGTTTTGTTAGTGCCATTAGCAGAAGTAAGGCGTAAATGGCTTAGAGGGTAGTATAACTCATATTATTTTTACGCTTAATTGGTTCTAACTGTGGAAGTAGATGATTCTACAAAAAATCTTATGTTTTCAATGAAATTTAAACCTGATATAACAACGCTTTGTTGGTTGATTATTGTTCCATATGTTTTTATTGATGCAATCTCAGGTTTTTTTGCCCAAGAAATAGGCGTTAATATAAAGTTATCGCTAGTTTTAAAAATTACCTTGCTCTTCCTCTCCTTATTATGCCTGATAAGATGGAAATCGAAGTACTTATTTTTTGTTTCTTTTATTTCTATTCACATTATAATTTCTCTCTACTATTCGGTTATGCAAAATGGCCAAGAAGCCTTAGTTAATGAACTCCCTTTTGCGATGAAGATAATAATGACTATCGTTATGTATGTTTTTGCTAAAGAATATTCAATGCGTGATCCTATTACTTTTATTAAGTATTCTAGAATGAGCCTAAATTTTGGTTTTTGGGTTGTTATTGTTAATGTCTTGTTTGGATACTTTGGTATTGGTTATTACACATACCCTAATAGTGATATAGGCTATAAAGGTTTTTTTGTAGCAGGGAATGAATTAAGTGCGTTATTTATAGTTTTATCTTGCTTCAAGTTACATGACGTATGGAATTTGAATAATCGAAAACAATATTTATTTTTTTCTTTACTTGTTCTTTTTATTGGCATTTCTATAGGAACAAAAGCAGGGATTTTATTTAGCGTATTTGCTGTTTTTGCAATACCGTTTTTTAATTTAAGACAAAAGGTACTTTCTTTAAAATCTCTCATTATATTGCTATGTCTTTGTTTAGTATTAATGTCAGGATTAATACTAATTTATCATTGGATAGAAACATTACCAATTGGACAAAGGATTTTTTATAACTTATCTAAATATGGAGTCTTAGGGTTGATTTTTTCTGGCCGAGATGAATGGGTATTGCAAGTATTTGAACGTATCTCGGATGCTGATGGTCTTGTTCCCTTGTTTCTTGGTTATGGTTCAACAGAATTGAAGCTTCTTATTGGTAAAACTAGTTTGGAAGTAGACCCTATAGACATGTTTGTATATTTTGGAGTTATACCGGCAGTTTTAGTTTTTGTATGGGCGGTAAATATTATCATTTTCAATATTAAAAATTTAAACCGATATTATTTTGCGCCATCGGTTTTAGTTGCTAATGTTGCACTTTTATTATTTGCTTGCATTGCAGGGCATGTATGGACTTCAGGTATGTTAGGTATAGCGTGGGCATTACTTAATGGTTTAGCTGTATCTAAAAGTGCATTATTACATTTAAAGAATTAATGATTTACTAATAGGAATTATAAATGAAAAACTTTGCCTTAATTGGCGCTGCTGGTTATATCGCCCCTCGGCATATGAAAGCTATCAAAGAAACGGGCAATAACCTTGTTGCAGCATTAGACAAAAACGATTCTGTCGGTATTATCGATAGCTTTTTTCCTGAAGCGGATTTTTTTACTGAATATGAACGTTTTGATCGCCATATCGACCTGTTAAAACGCCAAGGTACTAAAATTGATTATGTCAGTATTGCTACGCCAAACTATTTACACGACTCTCATATTCGTTTTGCCTTACGTAATAATGCCCACGCTATTTGTGAAAAACCACTGGTATTAAATCCTCATAATATTGATGCGTTGAAAGTGGTACAAGATGAAACCGGCAAGCAAGTTTATAATATTTTGCAGTTGCGTTTACACCAAAGCATCATTGATTTAAAAGTATTTGTAGCAGCAGAAGTCGCTAAAAACCCTAATAAAGTGTTCGATGTTGATTTAACGTATTTAACCAGTCGTGGTCATTGGTATTTCACTTCATGGAAAGGTGACGATAATAAATCAGGCGGTATAGCAACTAATATTGGTGTGCATTTTTATGATATGTTGGGTTGGGTTTTTGGTGATTTAGTTAAAAACGAAGCACATTTAAAAGAAGAAAGTGCTAATGCCGGTTATTTAGAGTTTAAACACGCTAAAGTGCGTTGGTTCTTGTCTGTTAATTACGACTATATTCCTGAAGAAGTAAAAGCCGCAGGGCAAAGAACTTATCGCTCTATTACCGTTGATGGAAATGAAATTGAATTTTCGGGTGGTTTTACTGACCTGCATACTAAAAGTTATCAGCACATTTTAACGGGTGGTGGTTTTGGTTTAGAAGAAGCACGTAAGAGCATTGAAATTGTCAGCTCTATTCGTAATCAAAATATTATTAAAAACTCTTCAGACGCTCATCCTTTTGTCAGTAAAGTTATTAGCTAGATTATTAGCAAAAAATAGAGAAAATTATGACTGATTATTATAAACATGAAAGCGCCATTGTTGATGACGGTGCTGTCATAGGTAGCGATTCTCGTGTATGGCATTTCGCTCACGTTTGTGCTGGCGCGCAAATAGGCGAAGGCGTTTCGCTAGGGCAAAATGTATTTGTTGGCAATAAAGTCACCATTGGTGATAAATGTAAAATACAAAATAACGTTTCAGTTTATGACAATGTTCATTTAGAAGCTGAAGTGTTTTGTGGTCCAAGCATGGTTTTTACTAATGTTTATAATCCTCGCTCTGGTGTAGAACGTAAAGATGAATACCGTGACACTAAAGTTAAAAAAGGCGTCACTTTAGGTGCTAATTGCACTATTGTTTGTGGTGTGACATTAGGTGAATATTCGTTTATAGGTGCTGGGGCTGTTATTAATAAAGACGTGAAACCTTATGCGTTAATGGTAGGTGTGCCCGCTAAGCAAATTGGTTGGATGAGTGAATACGGTGAGCAGCTTGACTTGCCTATAAAAGGCGAAGGTGTTGTCACTTGTTCTCATACGGGTAATAAATACCAGTTGAGCAATGACCAACTAATGAAAGTTTTAGGTTAATAAGAATTAAGAGTATCAAGCAATGCAATTTATAGATCTTCAAGCACAGTACCAACACTTAAAAAGTAAAATTGATAAGCGTATAGCGGATGTACTTAACCATGGTAAATATATCATGGGACCGGAAGTACAAGAGCTAGAACAAAAACTAGCAGATTATGTGGGGGTTAAACACGCTATAACGTGTGCTAATGGCACTGATGCTCTGTCACTCGCGTTAATGGTGTTTGATATTAAAGTAGGCGATGCTGTTTTTTGCCCCACATTTACATTTTTTGCTACCGCTGAAGTGATATCTTTTGCTAATGCGACACCTGTATTTGTTGATTCAAACGAGCAAACCTTTAATATTTGCCCTAATGATCTTGAAAAGAAAATTCAAAAAGTAATTAGTGAGGGTAAGTTAAAACCTAAAGCAATTATTGCCGTTGATTTATTTGGTTTGCCAGCTAACTATGCTGAAATTGAAGCCATAGCCAAAAAATACGGCTTGAAGTTAATTGAAGATGCCGCGCAAGGTTTTGGTGGTTCAATTACTGATATACAAGGGAATACTAAAAGAGCAGGAAGTTTTGGTGATATCGCCACCACCAGTTTTTTTCCGGCTAAACCCTTAGGCTGTTATGGAGACGGCGGTGCTATTTTTACTAATAATGATGAATATGCTGAGTTATTGCGTTCATACCGTGTACACGGTAAAGGCAGTGACAAATATGATAATATTCGCATCGGCATGAACAGCCGTTTAGATACAATTCAAGCGGCCATTTTATTAGAAAAATTGGCTGAATTTCCACAAGAGCTTATTAATCGCAATATTGCCGCTGCTAATTATGAAGCTGAATTAGCTAATACCTATAAAACACCACAAATACCGACAGGTTATGAAAGCTCTTGGGCACAATACACCTTGCTAAGCTGCGATCGTGAACAAGTTATGAGCGACTATAAAGAGCAGGGCATACCAACGGTTATTTATTATGGCACTTGTATGCATCAACAAACCGCTTTTGCTGATTTAGGTTATCAAGAGGGTGACTTTCCTGTTGCTGAAAAATTGTGCAAACAAGTGTTCAGTTTGCCAATGCACCCATATATTAACAACTTGCAACATATATAGTGTTTTTGATTTTAATCTTTTTAATTTTTTGGAAAATAATAATTGAAACCTCAAGATTCAATCCTTGTGTTATTACACGCATACTACTTAGACGATACTAGAGTTAAAAGACATTGTGAGCTGTTAGCTCAAAGTGGTAAAAAAGTAACAGTGCTTTGTTTAAATAAGGGAAAAGAAAGGTCAAAAGAAACGGTTAATAGTGTCATCATTAACAGAGCTCCAATAGCGAGATCTAAGCTGAAAAGTAAGCTGTTTTATTTAATAGAATATTTTTTATTTTTTGTTTTTTGTTTTTTTAAATCAACAAAATCTTGTTTTGGTGATAAACCAAGTTTAATCATTGTTAATAATATGCCTAATGCTTTGGTGTTTACTGCTATTGTCCCTAAGATTTTCGGTATTCCTATCTTGCTTGATGTTCATGATTTAATGCCTGAATTAGTTGATATTATATTTAAGAAAAAAGGAAGCCTGCTCAAAAAAGTTCTTGTTATTGAAGAGAGAATGAGCTTTGTCTTTGCTTCTTATTTAATGACGGTAAGTTTACCGGTAAAAAAACTATTAGAAAAAAGAAGTAAATATGATTTCTTTATTGTTCATAATTCACCTTATCATCTCCCCGTGCTAAACAAAGAGGTAAACAATGACCTTAAAGTTGTTTTTCATGGAAATATACACGAAAGATATGGTTTACAAAGAGTACTTGAACCGTTAAATATTGTACGTAACACTGTGGCTAATGTTCGTTTGGATATTCATGGCAAGGGGCCTTATGTTGATGATTTAACCATACTTATTAAGCCATTAGATTTTGTTCATTTCCATGGATGCTTTTCTCCTGAGGACGTTCCGGCTATTTTGGCGAATGCATCATTAGGTATTGTTATGAATTATCCTAACCATTCTAATGACTTTGCTTTACCAGTAAAAATGTTAGAGTACATTGCCAATAAGGTGCCTGTTATTTGTCCAAGGTTACCGGTACTTCTAGAATACTTTTCTTCAGAAAGTGTCTTTTATTTTAATGATGATGATGATCTTGCTGAGGTTTTATTATTTGCTTTGTCAGAGCCGAAATTACGGGAGAAAAAAGCAGCAAGTGCTTTTGAAGAATACCAGGAAATAAGTTGGGATAATGAGAAAAATCGATACATTGAGTATATTGATAAGATATTAAAATAAGGTTGTTATGAAAGTTTTAGTTGTTGCTAATATGTACCCAACAAAACAGAATCCATCATCTGGGGTTTTTATTAAAAAAGTAACTGAGAAATTATCTAATTCAGCTGAGTTTGATGTGTACCTATGGAAATTACTTGGAGGTAATAAGCATCTAGCCTACATGCATTTTTATTTACTTTTTATCATTAAGCTTGTTATTGTTCGCCCTGACATTGTCTATTGTCATTTTATTTCACATACAGGTATTTTAGGCTACTTGGCGAAGAAAGTTTTTGGTAGTAAATTAGTATTAAATGCCCATGGCTCAGATATTATGAACTCTATTAAAAAAGGAAATAGACTTTTTAAACTTAATCAATATTTGCTTTCACATGCCGACTTGGTTGTTGTGCCATCTCAGTTTTTAAAAAACATTATTCATAGCCACTTTTCTATTGAGCATTCTAAATTATTTGTTTCTCCTTCTGGCGGCGTTGTTCTTTCACAAAAAGAAAAAAATAATAAAATAACTACTATGCTAAAACTCGGCTTTGTAGGTCGTTTAATACCAATGAAAGGCATCGATACAATAACTTCAGCGCTAAAAAACTCTAACAATATTGAATTACAGATTGCTGGTGGGGGCGATTATTCTTATATTTTTAATGAGTTAAAAGATAATGTTAAATTAACGTATTACGGTGAAATACCACAACATGAATTAGAGAATTTATATAATGAAATTGATTTACTTTTATTCCCGACTAAGTTTGAAGAAAGTTTAGGCTTAACTCCTTTGGAGGCTATGGCCCATTTTGTGCCTGTTATTGCTTGTGATATGGGGGCGGTAAGCGAATATATTCACCATGAAAAAACGGGCTATTTAATACCTAAAGACAATGCTGTTCAGCTAAGTAAATACATTGAGAATTTTCGTTCAATGCCTCTATCTGAAAAAATTGCTATGGGTAAATTAGCACATCAAACAGCAAAAAAATATGAGGAAAGCATTGTTCACCAAGCGCTGAAAAATAGGTTGTCTTCTTTGTAGCTTTGTGAACACCCGCCAATATACACAGGGTTGTAAGAAAGATTAATAAAGTTGACAGACTGAAGCTTGCTATTGTTGTTATCAACAGGCATGATCTTGTTTTTTTAGTTAGGTGTAGGTGTCCATCATGCCACAAAGTAGATTAATGGCTTTTGAGTGGGTAATGAAAGAATTATTGTTCTTAAAAGCTAATGCTGATATTTTAGCTAACTTGAGTGATTACGGTGATATCTCCCTAAACCAAAGTGAATTTATGAAATGAAAATAACAATTGCTGGCACAGGTTTTGTAGGGCTATCTAACGCAGTTTTACTAGCTCAGCACAATGAAGTAATAGCATTAGATATATCTGCAACACGAGTTGATTTAATTAACAGTAAGCAACCAACTGTTGTTGATGATGAAATCCAACATTACCTAACTAACAAGCAATTAAACTTAACGGCGACTCTTGATAAAAACGAAGCATTCTCTGATGCTGAGTATGTCGTTATTGCCACCCCTACCGATTACGATCCTCAAACCAACTACTTTAATACTTCTTCAGTTGAAACAGTAATTAAAGATGTTATGGTTATTAATCCGAATGCAGTCATTATTATTAAATCTACGGTACCGGTTGGTTATACCCAACGTATTAAAC
>JAESPR010000125.1 GCA_016765685.1 Colwellia sp.
AACTGTTTAAAAGCAGAAGCAATTCAATATATTGGTGATTTAGTACAACGTGCTGAAGTTGAGCTTCTTAAAACGCCTAATTTAGGTAAGAAGTCTCTAACTGAAATTAAAGACGTGTTAGCGTCACGTGGTTTGTCACTAGGCATGCGCCTAGAAAACTGGCCACCAGAAAGCATCGTTGACAACGACTAGTTCGATCATCGTTTTTTTAATAGTTTTTTAAGAAGGATTAACACATGCGTCATCGTCAAAGTGGTCGCCAGTTAAACCGTAATAGCAGTCATCGTAAAGCGATGTTCCGCAATATGGCAAGTTCTTTAGTTAAGCACGGCGTTATTAAAACGACTGTAGCTAAAGCTAAAGAACTACGTATGGTAGTAGAGCCACTGATTACATTGGCTAAAACCGACAGTGTTGCAAATCGCCGTTTAGCGTTTGCTCGTACACAAGATAAAGAAGTAGTAGGTATTTTATTTAACGAACTTGGTGCACGTTACCAAGAACGTCCAGGTGGTTACACTCGCATTTTAAAATGTGGTTTCCGTACTGGTGATAAAGCGCCTATGGCTTATATTGAATTAGTAGACCGCCCAGTAGTAGAAGACGCTCCTGAAGTAGTTGAAGAATCAGCAGAAGCTTAAACACTAGTTTACGCTTCACCTAAAAAACCGAGCCTTGGCTCGGTTTTTTTATGTTCAGGATGAACGGTAGCTCGCGGAGACAGGATATCTAAGAGCGAGCAAAAAGACGAAAATAAAAAACAGTTGTAAGTAACAAGCTGTAAGTAAGAGATAAACCCTTGATACACGCCGCTTTGCTTGTCGCTTGAAACTTGTCTCTTGTAGCTTTATTTTTTAAATTTTTATATGATGTATATATATAAAATTTTAAAAATAACCTCATGTCATCTAAAAATCCTATTATCGCTATTACTGGCTCATCTGGCGCTGGTACATCAACCACTACGGCTGCTTTTGAACATATATTTCGTACCCTAGGTATTAAATCAGTCAATGTTGAAGGTGATAGTTACCATCGTTTTTCTCGCCAAGAAATGGATTTTGAAAAACGCAAAGCCAAAGAAGCACGCACAAATATTAGTTATTTTGGTGACTTAGCCAATGACTTTGACGCGTTAGAGAAACTGTTTTGCACTTATGGTGCAACAGGCAAGGGTATGATGCGACGCTATTTGCATACGTTTGATGAGGCCGTTCCTTATAATCAAATGCCAGGTACGTTTACCCCTTGGGAAGAGTTGGGTGAGGGTACTGATTTATTATATTATGAGGGTCTCCATGGCGGCGTAGTTACAACGGATAATGATGTTGCCAAACATGTTGATCTACTTATAGGCATGGTACCGATAGTTAACTTGGAATGGATTCAAAAAATAATTAGGGATACCAAAAAACGGGGTCATAGTCGAGAAGCCGTGACAGCGAGTATTGTACGTAGTATGGAAGATTATATTTCTTTTATTACCCCACAATTTTCTCGTACTCATATTAATTTTCAACGGGTGCCAACCGTTGATACTTCTAATCCTTTTAGTGCCAAAGCGATACCGAGTTTAGATGAAAGCTTTGTGGTTATCCGTTTTCGTGAAGTGAAAAACGTCGATTTTCAGTTTTATCTGCGTATGATAGATGGATCGTTTATGTCACGCGTTAGTACCTTAGTAGTACCGGGTGGAAAAATGGGCTTAGCGATGGAATTGATTTTAACGCCGTTAATTCGTGATTTAATCGAGCGTAAAACTCAAGCGAACAAGCAACTTGATTGGATGAGTGATCTATAAAATAGTGATAAGGCCGTAAAGTAAAAAAGCTGCAAGGTAAAAGCTAGCGTGACTTTGTGAAAATCTGTTGTAGCTCACTTTGAAGTTGATTAGCGATGCTTGCTTTTTTTGTGTCTGTTAGGTCACTTTGCGTTAATTCAAATAAGTGTTTGTTTAGATTTACTTCTTGGCGACATAGTTTGGTATGAAACAAGTTGTGTGCTGCTAGGTTATGATTTTTTATGTGAAAGCGTTTAGTGACATCAACAGATAAATGGTCACTGATATTTTCAATTATTTGATCATTAAACTGTTTTATACCCTGTAAATTTCGTGTCATGCCACGAACACGATAATCAATATCGACCACATCTGCGTCAAACACTTCAATAACATAATTAAGCACTTTCAGCGGCGATATCACGCCACAGGTAGATAATTCTATATCAGCTCTGAAAATGGCTATATTGTCGTGTGGCACTTCTTCAGGGTAGGTATGAATACATAGATGACTTTTGTCTAAATGTGCGACTATGGTTTGTGTTAAAGAGGTAGGTTGTGCTTCTTCTGACATCATTAAGGTAACACTTGCCCCTTGTGGTTGGTAATCTTGTTTGGCGATGTTGAGCACACTACCGCCAATAGTGTGGCAAATTTTATCAAGTAAAATCGTTAAATTATCGGCACTGAAGCGCGTGTTTATATGAGCGTTATAGTTGTGGTGAGATTGTGGTGAATTTAGGTAATGTAGCTTGTATAACGAAAAACTCAGGCTTTTCGTTAAATTATTAAAACCATATAAAGGAATTTTACTCATAGTAATAGAGGTTTATTTGGCAACAATAACAAAATCATGTGTGATCTTGACATTGCCATTAAGCATCAGCGCAACAGAGCAATATTTGTCTGCTGATAAAGCCACCGCACGTTCAACATGTTTTTCTTTAACGTCTTTACCGGTAATTATAAAATGTAAATGTATATCAGAAAATAACTTAGGTACAGTGTCTACACGGGTACCGTTAATCTCTACGGTACAACCAGAAATACTTTGTCGTGATTTTTGTAAAATACTCACCACATCAACCGATGAACAAGCGCCCAGAGAAATTAAAATATTTTCCAAAGGACTTGGTGCTAAATTTCCACCATTGGCATCTAACATTAAGGTGTGGCCACTTTCTGAAGTGCCAAGAAATAGTTCTTCGCCAACCCATTTTACTTGTGCTTTCATTTTAATAACTCAAGATAATTCAAAGAGGTATTCTAGCTAAATTTATTGACTATCACTAGCGGTAAAATAAGAATATGCTGGCATATCGAATTTAATGAAAAGGTTATCTCAACTAGACGTTTACGCTGAATGCTTATTAATTTCAGTATCGAACAAGTTTTTTATTAAAGCCGAAAATTCTTTAATAAAGGTATATTGTTGACTTGTAACTGGATTATTGACTACGCCAGATAAAATTTCTTCAAGATCATACACAATAGCGTCTACTTCTCGAATAATGGCATTACGTTGGTTGAAAGTCAGCGCATCATTTTGGCTGCAAACAGAAATTATTTGCTCGCTCAATTCAACTTCAATAACAGCCATCACTGTTTCTGAATTATTATCTGCGGTATGAACGTTTTCAAATAAGCTCAAATGCTCAGTTAAATATTCAATGATATGAATGTAACCTTCAGTGTCTATAACCATAATAGCGTGATGACTTGCTTGTTTAATAAATAAGTTAATTATAGCAGTATTGTACATTTTTTTGATCAGATAAATCCATCAATGTCGAATGGTGACTTTAGTGGCCAGCTAAATTGTTTATCAAACTTTAGCTGGTAGTAACGAGATAGTACATAATAGTTGACGTAATAGTTGTCGCAATACCAAGAGTAAAAAGGTTAAAAGTATTTACAATGTTTTAACAAGTGTGGTAAAACATTGTCCAGTGAATGTTTTACTAAGCATTTCATGTTAAAAAAACAAATAATATCGGACGAATGTATTCTTAAGTTCCCCTTAGGTTATCCGAACAACAACATATAACGACCACAATACGTGGATAGTGGAGTCACTCGTGAAAAACAAGATAACAGTAGCTGTTTCAGCAGCACTTATGTCAGTCGCGACGTTGCAAGCAGCAGTAGCAATGGAGCCAACAGAATTTACTGTTGATTCATTTAAAGCTGTCGAAGCAACTTCAGTTAATAAAAATAAGTCCTACAGCAGTAAAAGAAGCGATAAAATTCGCTTTGAAAAGGGCTTGGCTAATGAACAATACACTTACATTGTTCGTTTAAAGGATCTACCTGTTGCAACTTATAACGGTAATGTTGAGGGTTTTGCCGCAACAAACCCACAAGTTGCTAAAAAAGCGCTTTTTAAACAGTTAGCAAACAGTAAAAAATCTTCACAACAAATTCGTAAAGAATTACGTTTAGACTTAGATTCGCCTGAAGTTAAAGCGTACAGCAATTACTTGGAAAACAAACAGCAAGTATTTCTAAGCAAAGCAAACAGTAAGCTTGGTAGCAATTTAAACGTTATTTATACATATAAAAATGCTTTCAATGGAATGGCCGTTAGCTTGACTCAAGCAGAAGCAGTTCAACTAGCTGATTTGTCTGGTGTTGCCTATGTTGAAAGGGAACGTACCGAACAAATGGATACGGATACCGGTCCAATTCTCATCGGTGCGCCTGAAGTATGGAGCGGTGAAGGGCAATCTGCTATAAATATGGGTGAAGGCGTTATTATCGGTATAGTTGATAGTGGTGTTAATACCGATCACATGTCGTTTGCTGATGTGGGTGGCGATGGTTATGACCATACTAATCCATGGGGCGAAGGCGTTTATGTCGGTGATTGTGCTACTGATTTTGTCGAGCTATGTAATGATAAATTAATTGGTGTGCGCAGTTATGCTTCGGTAACTGATAACTACCAAGATGCTACAGTTTTTGGTGATACACCACCAGTAGCTAATGGTGAAGATTACAACGGACATGGTTCGCATACCGCAAGTACATCAGGTGGTAATATTCTTAGAAACGTTCCACTATTAGACGGTGAAACAGGTGAATTAGAAGGCGACGGTATCAATACCACAGGGTTTGAATTCGGACAAATTTCTGGTGTTGCTCCTCACGCGAACATTATTTCATATCAAATTTGTAATCCAGGTAATTCAGGTGATACTTATAGTGGTTGTCCTGGTGCTGCAATCATCGCAGCACTTGAAGATGCTGTAAGTGATGGCGTTGATGTAATTAACTACTCTATTAGTGGTGGTGGCGATCCATGGAGTAGCTCTACAGAACTAGCCTTTTTAGCCGCTCAGGAAGCAGGTATTTTTGCTGCTGTTTCTGCAGGTAATTCAGGGCCAGATGCTAATACAACCCCTAAAAATGCTCCTTGGTACACTTCTGTTGGCGCATCGACTCATGGTCGTGAAATAGCTTTTGAAAAAGAAATTGGCACTTTTACTGGTGGTGATACTGAATTAGCAGCTATTACGGGTAACAGTGCTTCGGGTGCTATTACTGCAAGCATTGTTTGGGCGGGTGATTATACTAACCCCAATGATACTGATGGTGCTCCTGAACAGTGTTTAGAACCATTCCCAGAAGGAACGTTTGACGGCGAAATTGTTGTTTGTGACCGTGGTGCAATTGCCCGAGTTCAAAAAGCAATTAACGTTGCCGATGGTGGCGCTGGTGGTTTTGTTTTAGGAAACATTACCGATGGTTCAAACACTATTGCTAATGATGTTTACGTTGTTCCCGGTATTCATATTAATATTGACAATGGCAACGCTTTAAGAACATGGCTTGCCAATGGTGCAGAACATTCAGCTACTATTACCGCATCTACAGGTGAATTAGTAATAGGTCAAGCTGATGATATGGCTAGCTTCTCTTCACGTGGTTCAAATAATACGGTTCCAGACGTGATGACACCATCAGTTACTGCGCCAGGTGTTTCTATCTACGCAGCATATTCTGACCAACAATTTGGTCATGATGTTACTGGCCCTTCACCAACTGACTTTACCTTTTTACAAGGTACGTCAATGTCTGCTCCACATGTTGCAGGTGCTGGTGCGGTATTAAGATCATCACATCCAACATGGACTGCGGATAACATTCGTTCTGCTTTAATGCTTACGGCAACTCAAGATGTTCGCAAAGAAGATGGCACAACACCGGCAGACGCGTTTGATATGGGTACTGGACGTATTCAAGTCAACTTAGCCGATAAAACAGGTTTGGTCATGAATGAAACTGCAGCAAACTATATGGCTGCAAACCCAGCAAACGACGGTGTTCCAAAAACGCTTAACATTCCATCAGTAACAGATGCAAACTGTGTTGGTCTTTGTTCTTGGACTCGTACAGTGACTGCAACGATGGACGGAAGTTGGACAACTGAAGGAATCAATATATCTGATGGCCTTGAAATTACCGTTACACCGGCAAGTTTTGATTTAGCTGCTGGTGAAAGCCAAGAAATTTCAATCTCGGTTGACGCTATTCAAGCAGAAAGCGATGTTTGGTCATTTGGGCATGTTGTCATGACGTCTGATGCACATCCGACGGCAAGATTGCCAGTAAATGTTATGGCTTCAAATGGTAACATTCCTAAATCAATGCGTTTTGATGCGCACCGTGGTGTTGATAGCTTTTTGCTGAAAGATGTAATGGCTATTGAAATTAGTGAATTCACTTCACGTTCATACGGTTTAGTCAAAGCAAATAAAGCAGACGGAATGTTAGCTGCCGATAGCGATAGAACTTCTGTTTATGATGATTTAGAAGATGGCTTGAATATCAGTATGGTTACTGTTCCTGAAAATGCCAAACGTTTTGTTGCCGAAGTGTTGATGTCAGCATCGCCTGATTTAGACATGTTTGTCGGTATTGATACTAACGGTGACGGCATACCTCAAAAAGACGAAGAAATTGCTACTAGTGCAACGGGTACAGCATTAGAGAAAGTTGATCTAATGAGTCCTGATGCAGGTGAATACTGGATTATAATTCAAAACTGGGTCGCTTCTGAAGAAGGTGCTGTAGATGCTTATACGTTAGCAACAGCAGTTATTGACGGTGAAATGGATGAAAACCTAAGTGTTGAAGCAGACAGTGCAATTCCAGCATTAACTGATTTTGACTTACGTTTCAGCTGGTCGCTTGAAGGTACTATGGCTGGTGACTTGTACTATGGCGCAGTTGACCTAGGCACAAGCGCTGAAAATGCTGGTAACCTTGGTTTAGTTTCTGTCGACCTTGTTCGCGGAGTTGATGATGTATCTCTTTCATCTGATGCCTCAGCTTATATGCAACGCACTGACATGGTGAACTATGAAGTTGCTGTATTGGCTAACCTAACTACTGAAGAGCGCACTTATACGGTTCAAGCTAAAGTACCAATGGGTATGGAGCTTGTTACTGACTCGGTAACGGGTGATGGCATCATTGATGGTGATACTATTACTTGGATGCTTACTCAGGAATCTCTATTTGGGGCAACGCCTAGTTATTCAATGACCACTAACAATGAAGATGCAATGTGTGCTTTACCTGATTTTGGTCAAGGTGGTGGATACATTGATTTAGCGGCCTTTGGTCTATTTCCAAGTGATAGCGTTAATGGTAATGATGTTTCAGCTTCATTTAATATTCCTGCCAATTTCTTAGGGAAACTCTACACTAGTATAAACGTAACAGAAGATGGCTTTGTGTA
Source organism: Colwellia sp. (assembly GCA_016765685.1). Lineage (GTDB taxonomy): Bacteria > Pseudomonadota > Gammaproteobacteria > Enterobacterales > Alteromonadaceae > Colwellia. The sequence continues at coordinate 7,527 of JAESPR010000125.1, forward strand.
CTTTACCGGTGCACACGGTTCTGCTCCTTGGGTGAACCAGTTATTACCCGATAGTAACGAAGCTAATAATGTTGTTGCTCCATTTTGGCGTGATAACCAAATAGCTCAAACTGAAACCTCGGGTGTTACGGTTGCAACGGCAGGTTCAGCGTGGACCATCATCGAATGGGATGATGTTAAGCATTGGGTTGGCTTTGAAGATAATGCGGCATTAGTTGGCATACCTGCTACTGCGGACATTGCTGACTTTCAAATTGTCTTTAGCAATGCTACCGGTAATTTCATGTTTGCTTATGATAACGTAACGCATGACTGGGGTGGCTCTTTAGGCGCAACCGTTGGTTATGAAGACGCAACAGGAACAACAGGTCGTGCTGACATTTATGCAAGCTCGATTTGGGGTGGCGCTGCTGGTGCTGCTGGTTCGGTAGAATCTATCGAGTCTGGTTTAATCATGTGTTACACCTTAGAAGCAGTTGATTCAAGTGCTACTATATTTAACTTCTCAACTACCATTGTTGATGATTATGCTGGTGGTCCGGTAAATGTTGAATTGACTCACAGTGTTGATGCAATAAACACTGTAGAAGTTGTTAACTCTACCGGTGCAGCGATTCAAGTTGAAGGCGCACCAACGGCAATGATCAGTGCTCCATCAACTGTAAAAGAGAAGTCTCCGGCAACAGTTGATGCTTCTGGTTCAACGGATCCTAATGGTGATGATCTAACTTACACTTGGACACAAGTTGGTGGTCCACCAATAGATTTCGATGCAAAAGCTTCATCATTCACATTTATAGGCCCATTGGTTTCTCAAAATGTTATGATTTCTTTTCACTTAACGGTAGATGACGGTAAAGGTAATTCTGATACTGCAATCGTTGCTGTTGAAGTAGAGAAGAGACAAAAAAGTGGTGGTGGTTCATTTGGTTGGTTATTACTAGCCGCTCCACTACTGTTATTACGTCGTAAAAAGTAAATAAATAGATTTAATCAATGTATTGATTAGTTTAATTACTGAATAAAAAATGCCATTCATTTTAATGAATGGCATTTTTGTTTGTGTGATTAAATAAACTGGTTATGTGATTAGTTTTTTATCTATTATATCAATCAGATTAATTAATGGTTCAAATTTTAATGAGGGTAAATTTTCAAGAACAAGGCGCTTGATTGAATAATAGCTGGCTATTAGGATTGAAAGCAACGATGTTATTGGATATTTAAGCCATTTAAAAAGATCACTTAGTTAGTCTGGTTGGTATTAAAACAAATTAACAATAGTGACAAAGCCCTCTTTAATTATGAGATAGCATTGGTACTTTCAAAAATTTTATCGGCAGAAGCAGCAACAAAACCAGTATACAGTTCTCCATCAGCTTGTGGGTAGCGTTTCGCGAACTCGTAAAAGCAGCTGGGAATTTCCATGGCTTTATCACTAAATTCCACTATGGCTTTATCTGCTAGTGTTGATGATTGCTCTAGTTTTACGGTTTTATCACCTTTTATTTCGCCGCCATTACTGTTTAACGGATGGCCAGCTTCTTTTAAGATATCGTTAACCTTCACAATACAATCAAAGTTATCTAAATGATTAATGCTGACGGTAAAATGATTAGCACGAAAACCCCAAGCGGCTAACCACGCGGCATATTCGCTGGTTGTTAGCAAGGTTTGATAATCAGTTGAACTCAGTTCCCATGAACGACCAGAGTATAAAAAGTTCTCTTGATCGCTAATGTTTTCAGGTAACTGAGCAACTAACTTATGAATTATTTTTTGCACGTCGGCAGAGAATTCTTCTACCCGCAATTCACTAATGAAAACTTTAGGCATAGTGTTATTACTGTGCTCGAAATGTTTTGCGGTAAGTTTTTTAGCGGCAAAATCATACTGACCACATTCAGTGTAACCTAAGGTAAGCAAATGGCTAGCCAATTTATCTAAATTGATTTTATCTAGATTAAAAGTACGGTAAGCAACGTGATCATTAATCACATCACGGCCACTGCCTAATAGTTGATGGATTTTGTCTGCTGAAGGGGTGACGGTTAAATACTGTTGCCAAATATTATTAAAAAGTTTCGTTACTTGTGCGCTCATGAGTTTTCCTTGGTTTACGAATTTCAGGATGATCTATTTAGATCACTGAGTTAGTGTAATTAATGGTATTAATTTGGATTTTAAATGAATTAAAAAATTGAGGCAGCACTCGGCTATACAGGGTACAACACGAAATGTTGGTGACAGCGAAGGCTACCACCAATAATTAGATTTGATCGATACTTTTAAAGAAGCAGGGGCGAAACCCTGCTTCTCTTTTGATGGCGAAAATATAAGTATCTTTACTTCGCATGGTTAAAGTGTGATACCTGGGCTTAAAGTTGCAGGTAAGCTCACTTTTTCTGCTTCAACTGAGGCTATGGGGTAAGCACAATAATCAGCGGCATAAAATGCACTAGCTCTGTGGTTGCCACTGGCACCAATACCACCAAATGGCGCGGCACTGCTTGCACCAGTGATTGGCTTGTTCCAGTTAACAATGCCAGCACGAATACGTCTAAAGAAGTGCTGGTATAGTTCTTCACTATCACTTAATAAACCAGCAGATAAGCCAAATCCAGTATTATTACCTTCATTGATGGCTTCATCAAAGTCAGTGTAACGATATACTTTTAAGAGCGGCCCAAAATATTCTTCATCAGGTACATCAGCAACAATATCAGTAACGTCAACAATACCCGGTGAAACAAAGCCGGTGTTTATTTCTAAGTGTTTTAACTCAAGCAATGAAGTTGCACCTAAATCAAGCAGTTTTTGCTGTGCGGCAACTAAACCTAAGGCTGCCTTTTCAGAAATCATTGAGCCAATAAAAGGTTGCTCTTCATCGTCATAATAACCAATGGTTAATGCTTTTGTTGCTGCAATTAACTTGGCCATAATAGCATCGCCCTGTTCACCTTGTTCGATGAATAAACGACGAGCACAAGTACAGCGTTGCCCTGTAGTAACAAAAGCAGACTGAATAATATCATGCACAACGGCGGTGATATCACTAACATCTTTAACAATAAGTGGATTATTACCGCCCATTTCTAATGCTAAAATTTTACCCGGTTGACCGCCAAACTGCTCGTGTAATAAATGACCGGTAGCTGAGCTACCAGTGAAAAATAAACCGTCGATCATTTTGTTACTTGCTAAGGCTTTACCGGTTTCAATTTCACCCTGCACTAGGTTAATAACACCTTTGGGCAAACCAGCAGTTTGCCAAATTTTTAATACTTCTTCAGATACTTTAGGCGTTAGTTCGCTGGGTTTAAAAACAATAGTATTGCCAGCAATAAGTGCTGGTACAATATGACCATTGGGTAAATGACCTGGAAAGTTATAAGGACCAAATACGGCAACAACACCATGCGGCTTGTGGCGAATAAAGGCCTTTGCGCCCGGCATAGGGTTTTCAACGGTGCCAGTACGCTCTTTATAAGCATTAAGTGATATATTGATTTTTCCTACCATGGCACCAACTTCACCTAAAGTTTCCCAACGAGGTTTACCTGTTTCTTGGGCTATGGTATCAGCTAACGCGGCTTTGCTTTCACTAAGCAGCTCAGCAAATTTTGTCACGATACTGACACGTTCATCAATACTGAGTATTGACCATGTTTCAAAAGCAATACGTGCACTGCTAATGGCTTGGCTTACTTGCTCAGGTGATGCAGTTTTACCTTGCCAAATAACTTCATTGCGGGCAGGGTTAAGTGAAGTAACGTCGTGACCTAGACCTGCTAGCCATTGACCATTAATAAATTGAACTTCATCTGAAAAATTGGTAGACATAAATGTTCCTATTAAAATTTAAGCTAATTAGTTACTAAGAAGGCGAACCCAATCACCTTGTTGTATTTGTAATGCTTGTGCTACATCACTAGTAATGACAACTTGGTTGGCAGTTTCACGTAGGGTTGGCTTTACTTGTGTTGCTCTAAAATCTGTAACCTTAGTGTTGCACATAATGTATTTTTGGTTACTTTCTTCAGCGCATGAATCATCAATTAACACTTGATACTTATTACTGTCACGCACGGCTCTAATTTGGCTACGATCAGCTTCAACGGTAGGTCCAGCATCAAAAATATCTACATAACCGCGACGAGCAAAACCTTCGGCTTCCAGTAAACGTAAAGCGGGCACTGTATTAGTATGTACTTTATTGATGACTTGTTGTGCTTCTTTGCTTAACAAATTGACATAAACAGGATATTTAGGCATTAAATCGGCAATAAAACTTTTATTACCAATACCGGTCAAATAGTCTGCTTTGGTAAATTCTATCGATAAAAAGTGCTCTTCAAGCCAGTCATAAAAAGGCGACTTACCATCTTCATCACTAACGCCACGCATTTCGGCAATAACACAATCTGAAAAACGCATTGCGTGTTCCGCCATAAACAAAAAGCGAATGCGAGACAAAAAGCGACCATTACCATTTTTGCGATGACTTTCTTGTAAAAATAAGGTACAAATTTCAGTGGCGCCGGTGTAATCATTACAAAGGGCAAGAGTTGCCACGGTATTATGAATATCTAACTCGCGGGAACTATGAACAACTTTACCTAAGTGATAATGATAAAAAGCATTATCAAGACCAACGGCAGCTTCAATGCCCGTAGTACCAACAACTTGCCCTGTTTGAGTATCTTCCATCACAAACAAGTAACCTTGATCGCCAGGTTGGCTCACTTTAGCTTTAAAAGATTCTTCAGAACGGGCGATGCGTTGTTTTAATATTTCTTCGTTAACGGGCAGTGAAGTAAAACCATGGCCTGACTCAATGGCAATGCGATATAAATCGTCATAATCAGTCGCTCTAATGGGACGGATGATAATCATAAAGTGTCTCGATTATTTGAAGAAATTCTTGCTACCTAATAAATAAAGTAGCAAGGTGCGGAACAGTGTTTTAAACTAAGCTGTTAGTTTAGCTACCGCTTTTTCAAAGCGCGCTAAACCTTCAACAATATCTTCATCAGGAATCACTAATGACGGCGCAAAACGAATAATATTTGCACCCGCAATTAGGGTCATTACGCCCTCGTCCATAGCAGCCATTAAAAAATCTTTGGCTTTGCCTTGATAGTTGTCGTTCAATACCGCGCCAATGAGTAAACCTTTGCCGCGTATTTCTTTAAAGACATTATATTTAGCATTAATGGCATTTAAGCCATCAATATAAAGTTGCGCTTTGGTTTTTACGCCATTTCGAACTTCTGGGGTATTAATAACATCAATAACGGCTTCACTTACCGCGCAAGCTAAAGGATTACCACCATAAGTACTGCCGTGAGTGCCAAGTTTTAAATGTTTGGCAATATCTGCGGTTGTTAACATAGCGCCAATGGGAAATCCACCGCCTAAACCTTTTGCTGAGGTTAAAATATCGGGTGTTACACCCAAATCCATATAAGCGTATAAAGGACCTAAACGACCCGCACCGGTTTGTACTTCATCAAAAATTAATAGCGCGTTATGCTCATTACATAATTCCCGTACACCTTTAATGAACTCATCGGTAGGTGAAATAATACCGCCTTCGCCTTGCAATGGTTCAATCATGATGGCGCAAGTTTTGTCTGAAATAAGCGCTTTCACGCTGTCTAAGTTGTTATATTGTGCATGAACAATATCACCCGGTTTTGGACCAAAGCCGTCTGAATAGGCTGCTTGACCACCAACCGTTACAGTAAAAAAGGTACGACCATGGAAGCCTTGTTTAAAAGCAATGATTTGTGTTTTGTCACTGCCGTGTACCTCAAGCGCCCAACGACGAGCTAGCTTTAATGCCGCTTCGTTTGATTCTGCACCTGAGTTAGCAAAGTATACTTTGTCGGCAAAAGTGCTATCAACTAATTTTTTCGCTAAACGTAATGCCGGTTCATTGGTCATGACATTAGATAAATGCCAAATTTTTTCGCCTTGCTCTTTTAATGCGCTAACTAATGCGGGGTGACAATGTCCTAAACAATTCACCGCGATACCACCGGCGAAATCAACATATTCTTTATTTTGTTGATCCCACACTCGAGAGCCTTGACCGCGTACAGGTATAACGGCTGAAGGTGCGTAGTTAGGCACCATGACATCATCAAATAACTCGCGGTTTACAGAAAATTGTTCTGACATTTGAAATTCCTCAAAATTGGGTGGCTGATTTGCATTGCTAACACTGACTTGTCTGTTTATTTAGTATACAAGCAATAGTAAAACTGTGGCGTAATAATATCGGGCAGTGCTTAAAAAATAGAAAGCTATTATGACAGGAAAAGACATTGTTGTCTTGTCTGAATAGCCTGTAGGCTAGTAATAACAGGGTCTTTACATGATTTATTCAAATATAATGAATATTTATTGCAGTGTAAAAAAGCACTAAAAGTGAATTTTGTTTAAGGTAGTGAGCTTGCTTCAAAGAAAATGAATGGGCAGTTAGTTTCATAAATAATCAAAAATAATTTAACTGAAATCGGTGAAAACTAGTTAAATTTTAATTTTATGTGGTCAATATCACTTTTATTGAGCAATGAAATTTCAGTTTTAGTGAGTTTTGCGGACTCAAATAACAAGCCAGTTTCTTCTTCACTAATCAATTTTTCTTTCGCTAGGTTGCGATAAGTGACATAAACTTTAGCCTTGGTAACTAGTTGAGCGAGTGGGCTCATTTTCGTTATAGTTTCTGAGTAAGCTAAGTCAAACATTGCTTCGGTAATAGGAAGGCGGTCGAAGTTCATCTGCTCAATTAATTCAGCAGATAATTTACTACTGCGTAAAATCAGCTGTTCAAGCAACAATTCAGGTGAATTTTCAATTTTGGATAAAATGTTATGTAGACGTTTGTCTTTAGTATTAAAAGCATCACGTAATTCTTGTTTATACATGCGATTATAGGTTGTTAAATAACAACGTGTAATCGCCAGTTGTCCAATGTTAGACAACATGCCCGTAGTGAATGCGGTGTAACCATTGGCACCTGAATGTTCAGCTAATGCACTGGCCGCTAAGGCGATAGATAAACTATCGTTCCATAGTTTACGTTTCATTAAGCTAAAAGGCGCGGTACTTTTAGGTAACCAGTGTTTAAGAATAAAGGTTGGCATGACTAATTTTAAGTTATCTAAGCCAATGTAACTTAAGGCAAGGTTGGCATCATTAACTTGCACATCGGCGCGTTTTCGGTATTGAGGTTTGTTGACTAAGTTAACTAAATCAGTCGCAAGCCAAGATAATGACGTTGCTAGCGGTTTTATTCTATTAATTGAGGTTGCGCGCAAGTAGAGTAACTCTAAAATGGTTGGGGCAGCGTCTTCGATATTAAGTACGTCGTTGTATAAATAGACTTTATTATCAAACTGTGCATTAACCTGTTTGTTTACTTGCGCATAAAATGCCGCCATTACCTGTTTGCGAAAATGTTCTTCACCATGAGCCGCGACTATTTTATCTTGCTGTGCTTTAACTTCAACCGACAATAATTCTCTGCGGCGATTTTCTTGTTCACTACCTTGAAAATCGACAAGGTCTACTTTGCCATGGCGTTTTTCAGCAAAGTCTTTGCTAATAGATAAACTTATTGCTTGCTGGTATATAGTAGAAATTGCGTCGTTATTATCAAAAAATTGCATAGAGTTTAATTGGTGTCTCAAAAATAGGTATCTTGAGCTGGTTGGCTAAAGAGCAAATGCTTATTCTAAAGTTATCGGGCACTGTTATCAAAGCATTAATGTTATAAAATTATTTTTATTTGAATACTTTACCTAAGGCTTTGCAGAATACATAGTTAAAAAGTTCTTTAACAACGCTTTTCCTTGTTCAGTTAACACTGACTCGGGATGAAATTGAACACTGCAAAGAGCAAGTTTTTTATGCTGCAAGGCCATAATTTCATCTTTATTTCCTTGCTCATCAAGGCTCCATGCGGTAACGATAAAATCATCAGAAAGTGATTTTTCATCAACAATAAGTGAGTGATAGCGGGTAACTTGTAAGGGCTGCTTTAACTGTTGAAACAAGCCTGAGCCATGGTGAGTAATAGTGCTTGTTTTACCGTGCATTAATTTTTTGGCCTTGATTATGTTAGCGCCAAAATGTTGGGCAATGCATTGGTGCCCTAAGCAAACTCCTAACAAGGGCGTTTTGCCGGCAAAATGTGCGACTACATCAAGCGATATACCGGCACTGTTGGGATCACATGGTCCCGGAGAAATAACTAAATATTCGGGTTTGAGTTTTTCAATCTCATCGATACTAATTTCATCATGACGAAAAACTTTCACTGTCTGACCTAGTGCTTGAAAGTAGTGCACTAAATTAAACGTAAATGAGTCGTAATTGTCGATCATTAATAACAAATGTAGATCAGCCTAACAAAGAAAAACGCGGCTATTCTAGTCTTTTTATAGCTAAGGGGCAATTTTACGCAAAGAATATAAAAATAAGAAGCCAGCGAGTGCTAGCTTCTTAATTGTTTGACAATTCTATGACAGGATCATGGCCTTTAGAATTTAGCCGTTACCATAAGCCATAACTTGTCGGTATCGGTTGCATAATCATCAGCACTATAGTTAGCGTATTTAGCGAGTAAACTATAGTTTTTGTTGATTTTATAAGCCGCTATCAAATCAATTTCTGAGCCATAATCCATGCCATTTACATTAGAAGAGTAATCATGATAAGTGGCAATAAGCTTAACACCTTTTACTTTGGTGATGGCAGTAATGTAAACGTCTTCAAGACCATCAGCAGGCGTCCCTAAGAATTTATCAGCAAAACCATTGAATTTATGTAATGTTGCTAATGGTGTGCTAAAACCAACACCATTATCACTAGCTAGTACTTCAACGCCTGCTTTGAGGGTAAAACTACCCAGTTTGGTGCCAGCTTCAATATTGTAGTAGTTAGCATCAAAACTGTTCGGGTTGTTACCGTTGTCACTTTGAATAGCGTAACTTGCTAGCACGTTTACCGAACCAAATTTACCCTTATATAACAGTCCCAAAGTGCTGGTAGATATGGCCGCGGCAGTATCAAAATCTAGAATATAAGCAAAAGCAGATACTTTATGTTGCTTGTTAATTTTAAAAGCACCATTAAGTAAATGTAAGCTCCCTCCTAATTTACCTGCTTTTTTACTGTCAGGGCCAAAAATGCGATTGACGTTATAAACATAAGTATAATCAAGGTTTATTTTATCTGAGGCTTTATATTGAAAACGGTAACCATCATAAGTTTGTTCATTTTGACGCCAGCCAACACCGCCAATAAAACGTTGTTCGTTGTGATTGATACGTTGACGACCGGCTTTAATCGCTAAATTGCCGTTTTTATATTGCACAAATACTTGGTTAATATCAGTTACTTCAGCATCAGCAATAACGGCTTCATTATCAACATAATTAATGCCAAGGTCATTATAGTCATCAACCAAGGCAGTAATATTGTCAACTTCAAGCCCTAAGGAAAAGTTTTGATATGCTGCTGTATTAAGGGTTAAACGACTCTTAACGGTTAAAGCGTTTGCATCGTCTTTACCAGTTTGCTCTACCCCTTCGTAACGCGCACGAAATAATAAGTTAACTTTACTATTGGTTAGTGCTGCTGTAATACCTTTGTTATTTGCCGAATCAGTAGCAAAAGTTAAAGGTGCCGCTAAAAAAGCCATAGTAAGCAAAGAGAAGGAGAATTTATTTAAGTTTATACTTTTTGTGTTCATACGAATTATCCCAGTTTTATGTGTTAAATAATCTAAAAATATGTACTAGTACTTTTGTTTTTGTAATTATTTGTACTATTCGCTGGGTTAATTCTGGCATTAACATAAAGTTGATAAGTTGATTTAGGTCAAGCGCACAACTGAACGTCTGACATTGCAGAGATATGTTGATTTAGGTCAAGTTTTTCACAACCTTAGCTTAGTCTATTCTTGGCTTCTTGTTTCAAGCAATTAAGAGATTGGCATATTGCTATAATCTTGCTATCTTTTAATTAGAGGAGAGGAACTATCAGGGGTCATAAAAATGCCGGAAGAAAGACGTAAAGTTGAGGCGAGAATAAGGAAGTTACTTAAAGAGCTAAGTGTTGCTCAGCAATGTTCTTTAAGTGAAATTAGCCACTTTGGTTACACTTTGTCTTTTGTCAGACAGACACCAGACGGAAAGTTAGCCGTGGTGCAATTAAACGACTCAGCAATTACTATCGACGAAGAGGGGGAAATAGATCACCATTCTTCAATAGTAATACGTAGTGAATAAGTTATATCTAATCATGTCTAATCACTACATCACTTGTGGCAATCGCTGAGCAACATAAAATATAACCGTCTTGTTGCTCTTGTATTGTTAAGCCATCACTTGAAGATTGATTCACCTCTCCGCTGATAAGTTTGGCTTTACAGCGTCCACACATGCCTGCACGACATGAATAAGGTAAAATAAGCCCCGCCTCTTCACCGTTTTCTAATACAGTCTTTGGCTGGTTTTTTAGCTTGTTGCTTTGGTACGTTTTGTGCCACTTTTCAAAATAAATAGTTAACTTTTTATTGGATGGCGTCGTTGCTGCTTCATTATTCTTTAACGCGTTCGTCATTGTTTTACGTGCCTATATACTTTACTCAGGAAAACCGTAAAATTAAGAAACTTATTACTTTGTAGGTAGATACAGCATAGCGAGGCTCGACATTAAGCCTTTTGTCGAGGCAAGCATCGACCTACATGTCAATCCTGATCTACATAGGCATGTATAATTAAGAAAACTATACAATCCATAGTGTTATAAGTTATTATGTTTTGCCTTTTAATATAAAGGTTAAATTAATAAATCTAAATGGAGTTAAATTAAAATGTTAAAGGAAAAACCCAAAAGAAATGGCTTTCTGCTTTTATTATCTACAGTACTTATCCCTAATATTACTATTGCTGCAAGTTGTGACAATGATACCGAATATCTTTTCGATGGATTTTGGTTAGACGCAACAGTTACTGGCTTAGGGTCAAATTCCCACGCACTAGTTGGAGATCTATTAACATTAAAAGCATCTGCTAGTTGGCAGAATTTGGAAACTGAAGGCACACCTATAAATGTTAAGCTTTCATTTGACGGCACTTTATTAAATAGCGCAACTAATAACTCTAGCACAGCTATAAGTATTTCTACAGAAAAATCATATATTGATATTGTCAGAGGTACCCACGAGGCTTTAGCGACTTCAAGTTTAGATAGTGACTGTAACTCTAGAGTAAGTTTTGTTGTTCAATCTAAACCAACGGCTGATGCTAATGGAAATTATTCTTCTGTAATAAGTGAGTTGGGTTCAAAAACTACTGCGACAATATCCCTGAGCGGAGATTACAGTGTCGACAGTGATTACTCTTTTAACAAAAGCAACCCTACTCTCTCGTGGACTGTAAATGGGAATGTATACAACAGCAAAGATGTAGAAATAGAACTGCTACCAGGAACTTATACTGCAACATTCAAAGTTAACGATGGTTTATATTCAGATTCAGATACTGCTACTATTACCGTAATAGACAAGTTATCTATAGACTATTTAGACTATGACTTAGCCTGTGTCAGGGGGAAAGGTCGAGTATTTTTAAATTGGGATCTTAACTCTACATCCCTGTATTATGAAAAAGAATGGAAACCCAATCAAGGTACATGGCAATCATTGGGAACAAATACTCAAAATGCTTGGGCAGTTGATATTTCAGGCTATCAAAATCTTGATAGCTTTAGAGTTAAAGCGTGCTCTTCACAAAGGTGTGGGCAATACATATCTGAATCTTACTATACTCCCAGATGTGGTGGCTTCATCCCTAATTAATTTTAAGTGTTTTTTATTTTGTGTTAATATGCTGCTGGGATTTCAATAACTCGGCAGCTCTTTGGATATTTGCTTAAAATCTAAGTAATGGGCGTTAAATTAAAATGAAATCGATGAATTATCGATGTTAGGAACAAATAAAAATGAAAAAAAATTTTGTCGTATTACTTTGCCTCATAATTGTTGGTTGTAGCAATTTATCCTTTAATGAGCGATACTATAATGTTGGTTGGGGGAAAGTTATAATAGCTCCTTTTACTGGTGATTTTGCTAATATTGCTGAAACTGAATTTGAGCACGCTCTGGGGATTTCATCTAAATTACTTGTGGTTACTTCAAGCATGACCTTAACTTTGTTAAGTGAAAATAATTTAAGTAAATTATATTCAAATGAACCTTATAAAGCTTTATTTATTTTAGCTGAAAAAATCAATGCTCAAGGTGTGGTTTTTGGAAAAGTATCCGGTACTGTGCCAGTAAACGGATCTAGAGGGTCTATCACTTTATCCTCAGCAGAAATATATGTAAAACTTGTAGATGTAGCAAGCAACTCTATAGTTGCTTCAAGTCATCATAAATCTAGCTCAGTACTATCTGTAACTGGCACTTTGATTCAAGATGTGTCTTTAGAGGCTATAGATGATTTTTATCAATATTTCACAAATATAACTAATTAAATGTTGTTCCGTTCGCATCGTTCGGACAAACAAGTAAGAAATTTTAAGATTGATTTTGTTTGAAAATCAGTCTTAAATATTAAAAGTTGGTAGCTAAAATTAAATCATTTACATTCCTTATCACTTTCAATCAAAATATTGATTAAACATTGCTCTTTTACAAATTGAAAATATTGACAATCCTCATTATCTACAACGATGGTTATTTAACTTTATCTTTTTTTAACGTGAGTGGTTACTAATCAGAAAAATAGCGGCTGCACCCAACTATCTACTCGTAACTTTAGTGGTTCAGCTGTGAGCTTATCGGATAAGTGAGTAGCATTTCTGCTACTCACTCTCCTAAGACATGCAAGTTTCCCCGCACACGGCTCAAGCATATTTAAGTCCAGTTGCAAAACTGAGCCGGCAGTAAGTGTAACAGCATCCACCAAGGTTTCATTCTGGCTTTACCTTTTCGTTTTTCGAAGTATTCGCGTATTCTTTGATAAACGGGTTGGCAGCACTACGAATTTTTACGTGTCGCTTAATGGATGTTGAATCAGCTCTGTAGAGTATACGTTGTTTGATATTACCTGAGCGCCCTTGTCCCAAGCGAAAAATCGCCAGTGGTTCATTTTTACTGTAGTAAAATTATTAGGCGACAATTAACCAATCGTGACTAATGTTATCAAAGCAAGCTTTAATGTCAGCTTCCAGCACCCATTTATACCAATCAGATTAAATTTATGATCTAATAGGGCATGAAATATATTTCCCAAAAACAACTCCAAGATAAGCTGAAGTTCATAGACGTCAAATCTCTTATCGCTAAAGAAATCAATGGCCGAATGCGTATGCGTTTATTAGCTCTTTCACACATAAAAGATGGTGCTGACAGAGCACAAACGGCTATATATTTAAAGATCAGCCGCAAAGCAGTAAACGATTGGGCTAAAAAGTTCTATGAAAATGGGCTTGATGGTTTAAAAGAAAAAGCCAGAGCCGGTAGACCTTGTAAGTTGACAGCAGAGCAACTCATTACATTCAAAGAATACGTGATAGAAAATAGCATTAAGCCTAATGGCGGTCGCCTTACAGGAAAATCACTGGTTAACTTCATTCAAGAAGAGTATGGCGTTACTTATTGTTTAGATAATATTTATAGATTACTAAATTCCCTTAATCTTTCTTGGATAACCAGTCGCTCTAAGCACCCCAAGCAATCACAAGAAGTTCAAGACGATTTTAAAAAAATTCAAAATTGAAATGATCCCTAAAGATCATGATAGATCTCGTATAGATATCTGGTTTCAAGATGAAGCGAGGTTTGGTCAACAGAATACAACAACAAGGTTATGGGCTGAAAAAGGCTCAAGGCCAAGAGCAGTTAAACAGCAGTAGTTTCAATATGCTTATCTTTTTGGCGCTATTTGTCCGGCCACAGGAGTAACCGAAGCGATAGTAACGCCCTATGTAAATAAAGAAGCAATGAGACAATATTTACAATTAATATCACAAGCAACGCCAATAGGCCGACATGCAGTTGTGATCATGGACGGCGCGGGTTGGCATACTAATGATACAGCACTTTCTTTTGATAATGTAACGCTAGTGAGGTTGCCAGCATATTCACCAGAATTAAACCCTGTGGAGCAAATATGGCAGTGGTTAAGACAGAATGAATTAGCCAACAAATGCTTTGATGGCTATGAAGACATTGTAAATTCATGCTGCGATGCTTGGAATAGTTTTATTAGTGATTTAGATAGGGTCAAAACAATGTGTATGAGAGAGTGGATTGATTTGGGTGGTTAAATAATCTGATTGGTATTAGACGAACTTTTCTTAGCTAAGATCTTGAAACACTGCTCTATGGCATCGGCTGGGATCCGTTTTGGACTATCTATTTTTTAGGCTCTGATAAGGGAAGTATCTCAGCACTGAGATTAAGTAAATTAATAAAAGTTAATTGGCGAACAGCGAGGCTGATTTTGAAGAAACTTAGAATGGCTATGGGGCACAGAGATAATTTATATCAATTAAGTGGCACAATAGAGTTAGATGATGCACTTGTTGGCGGTAGACAAAAAGGCAAACGGGGTCGTGGTGCAGCAGGAAAAAAGAATGTACTAATAGCCTGTGAAAGTAAAGATAAAAAGGCAGGATTTATCGCAATGGAAGTGGTCGATAGTCTTTGCCATTTTAGCGTTAATAAGTTTGTCAAAAAGCATTTAAAATCAGGTCAAAAAGTTCGCTCTGATGTACTACATGCATTGAATATAATTGATCAAACGCAAAACTATGAAGCGAGGGTAACACCAAGCTATTTGGTTGATTAATAGTTGCCATGGGTACATATAGCCATAGGTAATTAAAAAACATTTTTGTTGGGTACATTTCATGGAGTATCGGGAAAATACCTACAAGAATACCTAGATGAGTTCTGTTATCGGTTCAACAGTCGATTTATCGAAAAACAGATCCCTACCGATTGTTAAAATTGGCAATAGTTCATGCACCTGTCAAATCGTCCTGAGCCAAGTGCATCGGCATGTTGTTTTATTAGGCGGCGTAGCCGGTGTTGAGTGAGAGATATTAGGTAGGACAAAAACAGGAGGGCTTTGCGTTGACAAAACAGTGACAGCATCACCTTGCTTTATTTTTCCATAAGTTAAGGGGATTAAATTCTGCCCAAACAACACTTCACCATCATGGTTTTGTCGAAAAGTTTTTAAGGTTCGTAAAGGTTCAAGCTCAGGGTGTGTTTGGCCATTATCAGGGTTTACCGTGGTGAAAATACAACGTTCACACGGTTTACTAACGTTAAATTCAACCTCACCAATGCGAATATGCTGCCAGCCATCTTCGGCAAATGGCAGCGTGTTATCAACCACAATATTAGGTCGAAAATGAGCCATTGAAATGATTTGTTGATGATTGTTTTTAAGGCGAGAGTTGAGCTCGTTTAGTGATGCTTGAGAAATTAGCAGAAGCGGATAACCATCAGCAAAAGCAACTCTTCTCGCTTTCTCGGTATTTGCTTTTTTTTCACGGTGTGATTTAGCGCCAAAAAACAATAGCTGGCATGGACGTTGTAAGTACTCACTAAACCACGCGTTAGCTTTGTTCGAGCAAAGTTGCCCTGAGATTTCATCTGCCCAAACAGTGACGGTTTGGTATTGATTGCTGAATTCATCATACGATAGTGTTAATGCAGGCATATTCGCTGCAAACACTTCTATTCCATGCCCAGTAAGATTAGTTTGCACTAAACATAACTTTGGCTCTGTTCTGGCGGTGATAACTTGGCCATAAGTATCACTAACAACAAAACGCCGATCAAAAGCTAAGCCCAATTCATCAACATTTGCATGAGATATCTTGATTCCAGCAGTCGATTTAATAGGGTAAATATGTAGGCTGCTAATTTTTACTACTGACATGTGTGATCCATTTGAGTGAATTTTCTATCTTGGCAAGGATTTTACGACTAAGTATTGGTTATTAAGGTATATTAACTTCATTCATCTTTCATTCTATTTAAGTGCTTTTTCTTGCTAATGACAAATAAAATTCTACATTTACACATACTTGGTATTTGCGGCACCTTTATGGGCGGTATTGCTGCGTTAGCAAAAGAACTAGGTTTTCGTGTTACCGGTTGTGATGCCCATGTTTATCCGCCGATGAGTACTCAGCTTGAGCAACTTGGTATTGAATTAAAACAAGGTTATCAAACCCAGCACTTTGATGATGAGCCTGATTTAGTGATTGTTGGCAATGCTATGTCGCGGGGTAATGTGATGGTGGAACATATGCTTGATCGCAATATCCCCTACATTTCAGGGCCACAATGGCTGTTAGAGAATGTGCTAAAAGATCGTTGGGTTATTGCGGTTTCAGGCACTCATGGTAAAACCACCACTAGTTCTATGATTGCGTGGATATTGCAATACGCAAAAATGGCACCGGGTTATTTAATTGGCGGTATACCACAAAATTTCGATAACTCTGCTCGCTTAGGTAAGGCGCCGTTTTTTGTTATCGAAGCCGATGAATACGATACCGCCTTTTTTGATAAGCGCTCCAAGTTTGTTCATTATCGTCCTAGCACCTTAGTGATCAACAATTTAGAATTTGATCACGGTGATATTTTTGATGACTTAACTGATATTCAACGTCAGTTTCACCATCTTATTCGCATAGTGCCAAGCAATGGTTTGATCTTATCACCAAAAAATGAGACCGCCATTAATGAAACCTTAGCCATGGGATGTTGGACTCCAACTGAACAAAGTGATTGTACACTGGGCTGGCAAGCGCAAAAATTGATTGCTGATGGTAGTGAGTTTAAGGTCACTTTTAAGGGGGATGAGCAAGGTACAGTTAAGTGGGCACTCATTGGCGATTTTAATATTGATAATGGTTTGATGGCCATTGCCGCTGCTCGTCATGCGGGTGTACCTAGTGCGATAGCAATTGCAGCATTAGCTGAGTTTGTTAATACCAAAAGACGTCTAGAGTTACGCGGTACGGTTAACAATATACGTGTTTTTGATGATTTCGCTCATCACCCTACCGCAATTGCTAAAACCCTTGCTGGCGTTAGAGCCAATGTGGGTGATAAACGTATACTGGCGGTATTAGAGCCAAGATCAAATACTATGAAGTCAGGTGTTCATAAAAATGTCCTGCCTTTGTCATTACAATTGGCTGATCTCGTTTTTGTTTATCAAGGGGATGAGCTAAAATGGTCGGTAAGTGACTTGATTGAACAATGTCAGCAATCTTGTGTTGTTGAAGATAACATAAACCTATTAGTCGACAGAATTAGCGAGCAAGCACAAGCAGGCGATACCATTGTGGTAATGAGCAATGGTGGTTTTGACGGAATTCATCAACGTATTTTAGCGCAACTTTAATGATTGTATAGGAAAAAAATTGTCTCAATTTAAACAAAAAATAACACTAGCTATTACCGGTGCTTCTGGCTCCGTTTATGCTTTACGACTACTTGAATGCCTTGTTGTTGCAAATTATCAAGTGTATTTATTGTGCTCAAGTGCGGGACGAATAGTACTTGATACCGAGCTTGGTTTTAAACTACCAGCATCGCCTGACGTTGCCGGTGATGTATTAATGAAAAAATTTAAAACTAAAGCCGAGCAAATAAAAGTGTTTGGTAAAGAACAGTGGTTTTCGCCCGTAGCATCAGGCTCTGCTGCGCCAAAACAAATGGTGGTGTGCCCATGCTCAACAGGAACATTAGCAGCTATCAGCCAAGGCATGAGCGATAATTTAATTGAACGTGCCGCCGATGTGGTGATTAAAGAGCGCGGTCAGCTTATTTTAGTGGTTAGAGAAACACCTTTTTCTACTATTCATTTAACGAATATGCTGAGTTTATCACAGCAAGGGGTGACCATAATGCCGGCTGCACCGGGCTTTTATCACAACCCTGAGTCGATTAATGACTTAGTTGATTTTATGGTTGGCCGTGTTTTAGATCATTTAGGCATTGAACAAAATATTATGCCGCGCTGGGGTTATCACTCTACCGATAAAAATTAACCACTTACCGCATATTTCTTCATTTCCATACTATATTATGTTCTATTGTAATAACTGGTTTAATGTTTGTGTGTTCACTTAACAAGTGGTTAGCTACGCATAAAAAATTCAAAACTAAATAACTCCCAAAAGGTACTAAGAATGTCTCGATTGTTCCCCTCTATTGCCATGTTTACTATTAGTTTAGCGTTGGTTTTTTCAGCCAATATACTCGCTAAAGAAGTCTCTGGTAAATTATCAGAAAATAAAAAAGAAGAGCCCGTTAAATGGTCAGTAAACGAACCTCAAGGTGAATTTTCAGATGCTACTATCGATGTAACCACCGGCACTTGGATGAATATTGATGTTAGTCCTGATGGCAAAACCGTTGTTTTTGACTTATTAGGCGACATTTACACATTGCCCATTAGTGGCGGTGAAGCGACTGCATTGATGACCGATATTGCCTGGCAAATGCAGCCGCGTTTTAGCCCAGACGGTAAACATATTGCTTTTACGTCGGATGAAGATGGTGGCGATAATTTATGGATAATGAATGCTGACGGTAGCAATGCTAAAGCGGTATCTTCGGAAACTTTTCGTTTGCTTAATAGCCCAGCATGGTCTCCTGATGGCAATTATTTAGTGGGGCGTAAACACTATACTGGTTCTCGTTCTTTAGGTGCGGGTGAAGTGTGGCTGTACCATAAAACGGGCGGCAGTGGGGTTATGCTTACCAAAAGACCCAATGAACAAAAAGATTTAGGTGAGCCTGTTTTTTCGCCCGATGGCAAGCACGTTTATTTTTCTCAAGATGCGACACCGGGAAAAACCTTTCATTACTCAAAAGACTCAGAAAAGGGCATTTATAAAATTAAACGCCTTGAGTTAGCAACGGGCAAAATTGAAGTGATTATTTCAGGTAAAGGCGGTGCCATTCGTCCTACACCATCGCCCGATGGTAAGTCCTTAGCTTTTATTAGCCGCGATGATTTTAGCTCAAACCTTTATATATATGACCTTGCTAGCGGTGAAAAAACTAAAGTATATAACGACTTAGAGCGTGACATGCAAGAAACGTGGGCAATTCATGGGGTTTATCCAACCATGGCTTGGTTACCTAATAGTAAAAGTTTACTATTTTGGGATGACGGTAAAATCAATCAGCTTGATTTAAAAAGCAAAAAATCAAAAGTAATTGCTTTTCACGTTAAAACCACTAAAAAAATTCAACAAGCATTACGTTTTAAACAACATATTGATCAAGACAGCTTTGACGTAAAAATGCTACGTGATGTTGAAATATCTCCCGATGGCAAAAAAGTGGTTTATGAATCAATGGGGTATGTTTATATTCGCAGCATTTCAAAAGGTAAAGCGACGGGTAAAGCAAAACGTTTAACCAAACAGAAAAAACACTTTGAACTTAACCCTAGCTTTTCGCGTGATGGTAAAAAAATTGTTTATGCAACATGGAGCGACAAAGGTTTAGGACAGCTTCGCGTGGTTTCAAGTCGTGGTGGTAAAGGTAAAAAATTATTAAAGGAGCCAGGCAAGTATATCGAACCGAGTTTTTCTCCTGATGGTAAAACGGTAGTCTATCGTAAAATTGCAGGCGGTTATATTACCGACCCTAAATGGGGTTTAAATACCGGTATTTACGCGGTTGCTGCGAAAGGTTTATCAAAAGGAGACAAAGCTAAATTAGTAACAAAAACCGGTATTAATCCTCACTTTGGCGCAAGCAATGACCGTATTTATGTTGTACGCAGTGGAGAAAAGCCAAATTTAGCGCGTGTTGATCTTGATGGTCAGCATGATACCACCTTATATCAAGGTAAATTTGCGACTGAATATCAAGTATCACCTAATGGTAAATATTTAGCTTTTGCCGAACGCTTTAAAGTGTTTGTTACCCCACTGGTTGAACGCGGTGCGGTGATCGATATAGGTCCTAAAAGTAAAAACTTCCCGGTTAAACAATTATCAACGCGTGCGGGTGAAGGCATTAACTGGAATGGTAAGTCGAATAAACTGTATTGGAGTTTAGGGTCGGATTTATATCAAGCCCGCGTTGATGACTTATTTGAAATCACCGCTAAAAGTGATGATTCGGATGATAAGTCTGAAAAAACGGGGACAGAAAATCCAATAACGACACTTTCTTTGTCTTACAAAAAAGCGGTCGATAAACCTGCTGGCATAGTCGCATTTGTTGGCGGTAAAGTTATTACCATGGAAGGTAATCACGGTGAACAAATTATTGAAAATGGTGTTGTTATTGTTGAAGGTAATGTGATCAAAGCGGTTGGAGTTAATGGGCAAGTTGATATACCTAGTTCAGCCAAAATCATTGATATTACGGGTAAAAGTATTATGCCGGGCTTGATTGATGCTCATGCTCATGGCCCACAGGGCAGTAGTGAAATTATTCCCCAACAAAACTGGAAAAACTATGCTGGCTTAGCGTTAGGTGTTACTACCATTCATGATCCATCAAATGATACTAGTTCTTTTTTTGCCGCCAGTGAAATGCAAAAATCTGGCGATATTGTCGCGGCACGTTTATTCTCTACCGGCACCATTTTATACGGTGCAACAGTAGCGGGTTATACCGCCCATGTTGATAATTTAGACGATGCTAAGTTTCATGTTGAACGTTTGAAAAAAGTCGGTGCCTTTAGTGTTAAAAGTTATAACCAACCGCGTAGAAATCAACGTCAGCAATTTGTTCAAGCAGCACGTGAGTTAGAAATGTTGGTGGTGCCAGAAGGTGGTTCACTATTACAGCATAACTTAACCATGTTAGTTGATGGCCACACTACATTAGAGCATTCTATTGCGACCGCTAAAATTTACGATGATATTAAGCAGCTATGGTCACAATCTGAGATGGCATATACGCCAACTATGGGTGTTGCTTATGGTGGTATTTCGGGTGAGCATTATTGGTACGATACTACCGATGTTTGGTTACACCCGCGTTTAAGCAAATATGTACCCAGTGACATTTTAAATACCCGTTCAATGCGTAGAACCAAAGCGCCACAGCATCATTACAATCACATTAACGTTGCTAAAGTCGCTAAAGAAATGCAGGACTTAGGTATTAGAGTGAATTCGGGTGCTCATGGTCAACGTGAAGGTTTGGCCATGCACTGGGAAATGTGGATGATGGCACAAGGCGGCATGACACCACTACAAGCTATTCGTACTGCCACTATATCACCCGCACAAACCTTAGGGTTAGATGATCAACTTGGCTCAATAAAAGTAGGTAAACTTGCCGATTTAATTGTGATTGATGGCGACGTTGCTAGTGATATTCGGGTCAGCGATAAAGTAACTTATACCATGATTAATGGCCGTTTATATAATGCCCAAACGATGAATGAAATTGGCAATTACGATAACAAACGTGTGCCGTTTTATTTTGAGGATAAATAAAGAGTGAGTGTTCACTTGCTAGTCATGCAGGTTTTATAAGGTAACTGTTTAGGCTTGGGCATATGCCCAAGTCAGCTTAAACAGAATCATGTAGTTTGAAGTGGTTTGGGTATAGATAGCGAGTATTGCTGTACAACACTAAGCTTTTTCATTAGGCTATAATTCACTTTGTGGGCGAGTCTATTGATGGCTGTTGCTTATAATCTCACATTACTCACATGGTTGGTCTATATGGATTGTTGTAAAGGTGCTGTTTCCTTTTCTATGGCGGGTATTAATAATGCTCATGGACAAGCACTCTCTTATTTTTGGTTAGTTGTTTTTTATTCTTTTTTGCCTTCACCTGTCTTTGCCGCTGAGAATACCTTGATGTCATCGGTTAGCATTACTGCTTTTTTATTTGGTTTAAGTCTGCCTGTTTTCGCCTTTGTTGTTTGGAAATTGCAGCGTAAATTTTTTAAACGACATACCGTATCATCACCGGTTCAACTAGTCTCTCAAGAAGATCTTTTCAGTTATACTCATGATTTAGCTACTAATTTACCCACAGCTCAGCATGCGTTAAAACAATTTGACCAAGCATTGAAAGCATCTAAAAATGCAAAAATGGCGGCTGTCGTATTTAAACCTATTAATTTTCAACAGGTAAACACTGTTTTAGGGCATCATAACTCTGATATTTTATTATTACAGTTGGCCTTTCATCTGAAAAAAAATGTTAGGGATAATATAAGCTTACTAAATTTTGATCATAGTCCCGAAGCCGTGAGGTTAGCTCGATTACAAGGTTTAGATTTTTTGGTGGTTTTTGATTTGTCTACCAGCACACATGATAGCAAAAACGTTATTGATAATTTATGTCAACAGCTTGCAAAATCGGTTCCTAATGCGATGAGCTTCAAGAGTTTTTCTCTTAATTTCGAATTGGCTTTTGGCATTGCGATTAGTGGTGAAAATGGCAACAGTGTTGAGGAGATAGTATCTCACGCAACGGATGCGTTGTTAAAAGGCATTGCCAGTGAGCAAACCGTGCAGTATTTTGATAATGATGCCGTTTTGTATACCGAGCAACAACTCGGTTTAATGGAGCGTTTGCGCCAAGATATATTAGCAGAAGAATTACGGTGGTATTTGCAGCCCCAAGTTAATATTAATGATAAATCTATTATTGGGTTTGAATTAAAAGTGCATTGGTATGCGAACGCAGATCAGCCGTTAGAATTGTTTGAGTTTATTGATTTAGCTGAGCACAGTGGTGAGGTTTACTCTTTAACAAAACAAATGTTTAAACAAGCCTTTGCCGCTTTATTTGCTATACACAAACTTGGTGTATATCAAAGAGTATCAGTTAACCTTTCCAGCAAAAATTTACTTGAAGTAGATCTCGTGGATTTCATTGAACAGCAAATGAAAAAATATCATATTGCGGGTAAATACTTAATGATAGAGCTAAACGAGCAGGTGATGCTGGGTGCCTGTCAGCGAGCTAAAAGTACCATTGACCAATTAAAATCATTAGACGTTACCATTGCCATTGATAATTTCTCTGGTAGTTATGAGTCTTTGCGTTATTTACGTAAAATGGCTATTCATCAAGTGAAAATAAACTGTCATGAATTAGGAAGTCGTGAAGATAACCGAGCAGACAAGGCGATCATTAATGCCTTAATTACCTTAACTCGTAGTATGGAATTACCGTTAATTGGCACTAATATAGATAAACACGAAACCGCTAATAGCTTTATAGCTATGGGAGGCAGCTTAGTGCAAGGCAATATTATTAATCAGGGGGTCGTTCCTGATGAAATAGAAATATGGCTCACTAAATGGTTGGCTCAACACCCACAAGCTAAGCATATCTAACCGTAGGTTATTTATTTTTATTCAATATCTAATGGTTCAGGTGATAAAATAATACCGGTATTATCTGCGTAAATATGATCGTCAGGTAAGATAGTAACTCCAGCAAAGTTAATAGCAATATCGCTTTCGCCAAATTCATTATCGTTAGCACCAACGGGAATAGCGACTAAACCTTGAATACCTAATTCTACTTCTTCTATCGCATCTACATCACGAACGCTACCGTAACAAACAATACCTTCCCAACCATTGTTTGCTGCAGTTTCAGCAATATTAATATCAATTAATGCCCGTCTAGTAGAGCCGCCGCCATCGATAACTAGCACTTTACTTTTACCGTCTGTTGCGACTATTTTTTCAATTAATCCTGTGCTTTCGAAACATTTTATGGTGACAACTTTACCGCCAAAAGAATGTCGACCGCCATAATTACTAAAAATAGGATCAACGACATCCACTAAGTCTGCATAGGTATCACACAATTGTGAGGTATCATATTCCATGAGGATCATCTTTAATTTAGAATGAAAGTTAGCCTTAGTATAACTTGTTGTAATAAAAATAAAATAGTGACTTGTATTTTCGTGTAAAAATCTCTTTAATTGATATCAAACAGTTTAAATTTATTAATGATACTTATGGTTTGAAAGCGGGCACTTGCTGAAGGAGTTGACAATAGAGACCAACTAAATGTGCTTCGTAATTTAGGTTGCGATGCCATGCAAAGTTTTTTTATCAACAAACCATTATCGGAAGAAAAACAGCCAACCTATCTTGCCAGAAAAGCTCATTAATATAATCGTACCCATTTCAAATTTCTATCTATACTTAATCTCATTGTTGTCATTCTTTACTGTTATTTAACATTAGGTTCCTTATTATGCTGATCAAACATAAATTAATTGCTAATACGGGTATATTGATACTTGCAATGGTCTTGATGCTAGGGTTGCTAACTTATGCTAGTAACGCTTTGCAGCGTGATATTGATGTTGCCATTTATATTGGTAACATAGAAAGCTCAGTATTGCAGTTAAGGCGTAATGAAAAAGATTTTTTGGCCCGTAAAGATCTTAAGTATCTTGATAAATTTGAAAAAAATATGCAGACACTGAAAAAGCAAGTTATCTTGTTGCAACAAGGTTTTGCAAGCTCAGGGTTAACTTTAAATGAATTTTCTGCGATGCAATCCATTTTAATTAAATATAATCAACATTTTAAAAGTTTAGTAACCATGCAGCAGCGCATAGGTTTACATGCTAAGGATGGTTTGTATGGCAAGCTAAGAAACGCAGTACACGACGTTGAAGATTTAATTGGTAATGATAATTTTAAACTGCGCAGCGAAATGTTACAGCTAAGGCGCAATGAAAAAGATTTCATGTTACGACTTGATGACAAGTATGTCGATCGTTTGACGAGTAATGTTGCCAAACTTATTGCTAGTACCAATAGTAGTGATTTTTTGTCCGATAAAAAAGCCCAAATAATAACTTATATAGACAGTTATGAAACCGCTTTTTTAAATTTAGTTGCTGCGCAGCAGCAGTTAGGTTATCACGCCAAAATGGGTTTGCTGGGCGAAATGAGAGCAACGGTTCATCAAGCAGATGGCATTCTTGAAAAGTTAGTTCGCAAAAGTCAGCAAGTTGTTATTGAAGATACTGGTTTTGTTAAAACTATGTCTTATAGCTTGTTTGTTGTTGTGCTTGTTGGTGGTGTGTTTTTAGCTTGGGTAATTAGTAACAACATTTTAAGCCGAATTACCGAGTTGAAAAAAGTAATGGAACATATTGCCACAACGAATGATTTAACAACCAATGTTGCGGTTAATGGTGCAGACGAATTGACCGATATGGCCAGTGTTTTTAATCAAATGTTAACTAGTTTTAGGCGCTTAATTGTTGAAGTCAACAGCTCTGTTAGCACCCTTAATTCAGCAACAGACAGTTTGAGTGAAAATATTCATAATGCTAATGAGGGGGTAGAAACCCAAATGCATCAAACGGATATGGTCACAACTGCGGTAACTGAAATGGTGGCAACGGTTGATGAAATTGCCAATAATACTCGAGACGCTGCGCAAAAAGCCGAAACAACCAACCTCAATGCGGAAAAGGGAAAACAGGGCGTTGAGCAAACCATTAGCCAAATTGCTAATTTATCAGAAAAATTACTCGACTCTGAAAATGTGGTCAAAGAGTTAGAAAAAGAAAGCATTACTATTGCTTCGGTACTTGGTGTTATTCGCGGCATAGCCGATCAAACTAATTTACTGGCGTTAAATGCGGCGATTGAAGCCGCAAGGGCAGGGGAACAAGGTCGTGGTTTTGCTGTGGTAGCCGATGAAGTCAGAACATTAGCCAGTAGAACGCAAGATTCAACGCAAGAAATTGAAACCATTATTGGCTTATTACAAAATCGTACCCAAGAAATTGTTAAATTAATGGCAACCTGTCGAGATCAAGGTGAAGAAAGTGCTCAGCAAGCGAGCTCAGCAGGCGCTATGTTAGAAGAAATAGCACAAGATGTATCATTAATTATGGAGATGAGTAGCGCAATAGCTAGCGCTATTCAGGAGCAAACCACGGTTGCTGCTGAAGTAAATGAACATGTGGTGATGATTCGAGATGTTACCGAGCAATCAGGGGTGTCGGCTAAACAAAATGAGCATATGAGTGAGGAAATTTCACAGCAAGCGCAAGTACTTCATAATGAAGTAAGTCGCTTTATCGTTTAAACACTAAAGCTGAGTAATGTTTATCATCGCCTCACGAGAATGACCTGAGGTTTGCAACTCAGTTAAATAGTGTTGCCATCGTTGATCATGCTCTTTTATCAATAAAGCGATATATTCAGTCGAATAAATCGCACTGTGTTGATCATCAAAAATGAAACGATAACCATGTTTGCCGATATTTTCTATCGCATTCAACCTGACCAATTTTTTATGGGTTACTAAGGGGGCTGGTTTCGAAGCATTATTAATTGAGGGCGTAAAAACGCGTAGATATTCAAAAGTCAAAGTAGTAGCCTTACTTTTAACAACGTTAATAATAAGGCTTTTTTCACTGTGATTAATGATAAATTTTTTTATGCTCATAAGTACTAAATCAACTCATTATAAAATAAAACGACTTAAATCTTCATCTTTAATGACATCACTTAAGGTTTCATCTACATAATTTTTGTCAATAATTATCGTTTCTCCCGAACGTTGATCTGCATTGAAAGATAACTCTTCAGTGAGGCGTTCCATCATGGTATGTAAACGGCGTGCGCCAATATTTTCGGTACTTTCATTTACTTGCCAAGCCGCGTTA
Organism: Colwellia sp.; assembly: GCA_016765685.1. Lineage (GTDB taxonomy): Bacteria > Pseudomonadota > Gammaproteobacteria > Enterobacterales > Alteromonadaceae > Colwellia. The sequence continues at coordinate 34,247 of JAESPR010000125.1, forward strand.
GCAATAGCTTGAACACCGTCGTTACTAAACTCAACATTAACTCCTTCAGTGGCTAATAACGCGGTATATTGCTCAGTTAATGAAGCAAAAGGCTCTGTTAATATTCTAACAAAATCTTCGGCGGTGAGCGCTTTTAATTCAACCCGTATTGGTAAACGCCCTTGCAATTCAGGAATTAAATCTGAAGGTTTAGCCATTTGGAATGCGCCAGAGGCAATAAAAAGAATATGATCTGTTTTAACCATGCCATGTTTAGTGCTAACAGTAGAGCCTTCAACTAAGGGTAATAAATCACGTTGTACACCTTCGCGTGACACGTCACCACCGCTGTTGCTGTCGGCACGTTTACAAATTTTGTCTATTTCATCAATAAAAACAATGCCCGTTTGCTCAACCGCATCAATGGCTTTTTGTTTGATGTCATCTTGGTTGATTATTTTAGCGGCTTCTTCTTCTTGCAGTGCTTTAAAAGCCTCTTTAATTTTTAACTTACGCTTTTTAGTTTTCTCGCTCGACATATTTTGGAACATACTTTGTAATTGCGAAGTCATGTCTTCCATGCCCGGCGGTGCCATGATTTCAACACCCATTTGTGGTGCAGTGAGATCAAGCTCAATTTCTTTGTCGTCGAGTTTACCTTCACGTAATTTTTTACGAAATACTTGGCGGGTACTGCTGCTGTCACTGTCTTTATCTTGTTTTTCAGCGTTGCCAAAACCATCACGAGCAGGAGGCAATAAAACATCCAAAATACGTTCTTCAGCGGCTTCTTCAGCTAAATGTTTGACGCGATTCATTTCGTCTTCTTTCACCATTTTTATCGCCATGTCAGCAAGGTCGCGAATAATTGACTCAACCTCTTTACCCACATAACCCACTTCGGTGAACTTGGTCGCTTCAACTTTAATAAAAGGAGCACGGGCTAGTTTAGCTAAGCGGCGCGCTATTTCAGTTTTACCAACACCCGTTGGACCAATCATCAAAATATTTTTCGGGGTTACTTCATTACGAAAATCTTCACTTAGCTGCATGCGGCGCCAACGATTTCTTAATGCAATGGCGACAGCGCGTTTTGCATTACTTTGGCCAATAATGTGACTGTCTAATTCATGGACAATTTCGCGGGGAGTCATATCTGACATAGTTTATTCCTCATATTCCTTAAGTTGTAGGTTGGGCTTAAGCCCATCATTATTTTTTGGCGGTCTTAAGACTGACCTACAATTATAGTTCGTCTATCGTTTGTGACTGATTGGTAAAGACACAAATATTGCCGGCAATAGTCAAGGATTTTTCAACGATTTCTTTGGCAGATAAGTCGGTGTTTTCTAATAGTGCGGTGGCGGCAGACTGAGCAAAATTGCCACCGCTACCAATGGCGATAAGATCATGCTCTGGCTGAACTACATCACCATTACCAGTAATAATCAACGACGCGGTTTCATCTGCAACCGCAAGCAAGGCCTCTAACTTTCTTAAGGCGCGGTCGCTGCGCCAATCTTTGGCCAATTCTACCGCAGCTTTGGTTAAGTGGCCTTGATGTTGCTCAAGTTTACTTTCAAAGCGTTCAAACAAGGTAAAGGCATCCGCAGTGCTACCAGCAAAACCCGCTAAAACTTTATTGTTATATAAACGGCGAACTTTTTTGGCGTTACCTTTCATTACGGTATTGCCAAGTGATACTTGACCATCACCACCAATGGCAACTTTGCCATTGCGTCTAACTGAAACGATAGTAGTCACATTAACTCCAAGGTAAATACATTTTTTGATGTAAATAAAGTTGGGGTTATTACTAATTTTTCAAGGACAAAGAGAACTTAATTTTTTAATTCTTTAGAAGCGTTACCTCCACAACCAAATTTGACAGCCATTAATCTTATTATTTCTTAATTTATGTTTATCTTGTTCAGCGGCACGTTTTCGTGAATAGGGACCTAACACCACTTTATACCAAAAACTATCCTTACCTTGCGCGCTTTGAATAATGCTTTCGATGCCAACGAATGCCATGCTAGCTTTGAGCGATTCAGCTTGCGCACGTGTTTTGAAAGAGCCGCATTGCATTTTATAAGGGCCATTTTGTTTTACTTCATATTGGCCAACTTCTATTTTTTTTGTTTTTAAATTTTCAACATAAGTCCATTTTTCTTGAGGAAGATCGGGTAGGCTTTGCTCTTTTTGGGTAGGCACTGGATGCTGAGTTTGCATGGGTTCTTTTGTCACAGGGCTAGTTTTCAAAAACCATAAACCATAAGTGAATGCCGCAATTAAGAGTATAACGAGGCCGCCAATAAGTTTAGTTTTTACAGGTGATTTTGGTGTAGGCTCAACCGGTTTTTTTTTATAGGGGCTGTTTTTTTTCTTTTTTGATGGTGTGCGAGTTATATAATCTTGATTTGACATGTACAGAAAATGAATAGCGGAAATCTTTGTTTATTCTAACGACTCACCAGTTTAAATCAATAGGATCGATATCTAAACTCCAACGCACTTTGTTTTGCCATTCGTTATTCGGTATCGCGGCTAGCAACTGTAAAATAGCAATGTGTAATTCTTTTCTAGATTTTGCCTGTAAGATCAAATGATAACGAAATTTCCCTGCTTTTTTTTCCATGGCTGCGGGCACGGGCCCCGCGAACTGACAATTATTTAAGGTAAGTTCAGTTAATACCCGTAAAAATTTTTCAGGATAACTAGGGTAGTTTGCTTCTGCGCGAAACAAGGCTTGAAAACTAAAGGGAGGTAACAGTGCTTGTTTTCTCTCAACTAGCGCTTGTTTGGCAAAGTGTTGGTAGCCGTTATGCACTAAATCTTGCAGTAATGGATGGTCGGGATAATTGGTTTGCACAAGCACTTTACCGGGTTTACTCGCTCGTCCAGCACGGCCAGCTACCTGAATAAGTAGTTGTGCCATTTGTTCACTGGCGCGAAAATCAAAACTAAATAGGGCGCCATCGCCATCAAGCACTGCTACTAAGGTGACATCAGGAAAGTGATGGCCTTTGGCAAGCATTTGTGTGCCAATTAATAATTGATGTTTTTTCTCAGTTATTTCTTGTAATAATTTCGCTAACTCACCCTTTTTGCGAGTGCTGTCTCTATCTATTCTGACCACGTTCACACTGGCAAAAAGCTCGCTAATGCGTTGTTCTAATTGTTCGGTGCCTTGCCCAACAGGCGCAATGCGAATACTACCGCAGCTTGGGCATTGTTTCGGCACGCGTTTTTGACTACCACAGTGATGACATATTAGTAATTTCTGCTTTTGATGAAAGGTATAAGGTTTATCACAACGTTGGCAATCACTAAGCCAATGGCATTCTTGACAGGTGATCGCGGGAGCATAACCGCGACGATTTAAAAACATCAGTACCTGTTCACCGCGCGCTAAAGTTTGCTTTATTTCATGTTTCAATGTGCCAGATAGGCCAAACTCCATTTGTTGTTTGGCCACATCTATTAACGCTATTTTCGCTTTGTTGCTTTGTCCTGCTCTTTTGCGTAGTTGGTGGTATTGATATTTCCCCGACAGTGCATTTTGCAATGATTCGAAACTGGGTGTAGCACTGCCTAAAATAATAGGAATGTTTAATTGTCTGGCACGTAAAATGGCAATGTCTCGGGCGTGATAACGAAAACTGTCTTGTTGTTTCAACGAACTATCATGCTCTTCATCAACGATGATCATGCCTAATTGATGTAAAGGCGAGAAAACAGCCGAACGAGTGCCGATGACAATAGCGGCACTACCTTGTTGAGCATTGAGCCAAGTATCTAAACGTTCAGTGTCATTGAGGTTTGAGTGATGCAAATTAATAGGCACATTAAAGCGTTGTTCAAAACGCAATAATGTTTGCGGTGTTAAACCGATTTCAGGAACAATCACTAATACTTGTTGATGATTAGCCAGTACACCTTCCATAGCTTGCAAGTACACTTCAGTTTTACCACTGCCGGTTACACCATCAATTAAATGACAGGAAAATTGTGTCAATGTTTGATTAATTGCGGCAACAATAATGGCTTGTTCGGTAGATAATACCTGTTTGTTTTCTTGTGCCAAATTTTGCTCTTGCCATGAAAACTGACAAGGCTTTTGTTTGCTTTGTGTAATTAATGTTTTTGAACTCAACGCCGTCAGTTGTGCTTTGCTGTACCCTAGCGTACGCAATTCAGCCCAACTAATGCCCTGATGTTTTGCTATTAACTGGTAGAGAGCGAATTGTTTCGGGGCTTTAGTGGCTATTTTTGCTAGTGGCTCATTGTGCTCATCGTTAACTGTTTTAGCTTTTTGCCAAACCATAGGGGGTTGAAGTTCGACTTTTTTTACTTGGCGCAATAATTTAGGCAACGCTTGTACAAAAACATCACCGATAGGGTGGTGGTAATAATTTGAGCATAATTTAAGGAATGCAACGAGCGAAAGGCTTAAATGAAAACTGTCGTTCAAGCGCTTTGAAATAGGTTTGATTTTTTTTGCATCAATTTGGCAGTTATCATCTACAGCAGTATCAACCGTGATAACAAGTGCGATAACTTGCCTCGCGCCAAATGATACGGCAATACGCTCACCAATATGTATGGCTGGTGTTTGCATTTCTTTGGGTACTTGATAAGTAAACAGTTGTCGCATAGGTACGGGTACAGCGACTTGCACATATTGTTCAGACACGAATGGTATTCAATGTTTTTTGATAAAGCTATGTCGCTTATCTTATCTTACTTGGGGGGTTTAAATATAGGCGTTTCTTAATAAGGCTTTTTTACACAATTTTGTATGGCTTTTTCTTGCAGTCAAAGCGGTGATCATTTATTATTCGCCCCCATTAATTTTACACCGTATGGTGCTTGGCGTTTTAAGTTAATAATTTTTTATTAATAGTAATAAACGGCTAAGTGGCGATACGCCCAATTTCTCGTAAGAGATATAGAGGTCCCCATGAAAGACGGAATTCATCCTAATTATGTTGAATTTAAAGCAACTTGTTCTTGTGGCAATGTTATTACTACTCGTTCAACGGCAAAAAAAGACATTCATTTAGACGTATGTTCTGCATGTCACCCATTCTACACTGGTAAGCAAAAAGCGGCTGAAACTGGTGGCCGTGTTGATAAATTCAACAAACGTTTTGGTGCACTTTCTAAGAAGTAAATGTTACTTTTTAGTTGTTAAACCTAAAATCAGCAGTCGATACACGAATAATAGCGTAGCTCCTTATTTCGCGTCCAACCGCTGAGTCTAGGTTAAACGAAAAAAAGCGCCAATTGGCGCTTTTTTTATGCTTGAAATTTGTGATTTTAAAGAAAAGAGAAAGCTTTTACATTGGTGCTGTAATTACGGTAAAAACGTTTTAACGTGTTATTAAAGTCAGGCGTGTACTTTACGCCAATGCCCCACTGATTATCGTTATCCCAAAACCCTTCACCGTAAGAGAGACTAAATTGCCATTCATTACCGATATAATCAGGCGCTTGAAAATTTAAGGTAGCAGAAATTACTGAGTTATCGCTGGCATCAAGTAAGTCTATTTCAACGCGAATGTTGTCGGTAATATAAATATTGGTGTAAATATTCAGGTCATTTAACTCTGATAACTCATCAGACATAACATAAGCCCCTAGGGTCCAGTTATCAAAGTAGTACTCGCCAGTAATACTGTATAAACCATCATTTTCGCCGTTAATAAATAACTGCTGATAAGCTACTTCTACTCTGCCATGTTTTGGATTACGGAAAAACCCACCCACGCGTAAATTTTGCATATTTTCTGTTTCATCAGCAAAACTCAAGTTTAGGTTATTCGCACCCACAGACAAACCAAAACTATCTCCTAAAGCAAATGTTGCATCGCCTTGTAAATAAAGTGTATCGAAGATAGCCGAATTGTATTTAACAGAATAACTAAGTGTATTTTCTTCAACGGCTTTTTCTGCATAAGCTGTTTGCAATAAAGTAGGGGTTAGTATAATACAGCCCAAGAGTAGTTTTTTCATCAAAAAGTCCTTGTAAATTAATTATTAATGTAAATTTTTTGGCTAAAGGTATCATAGCTATTAATAAACATCAAAAATTAAAATTATGGTTTTAAACCCTTTTTTGACATACTGCATCTAACTATATAACAACCATTGAAGAGAAATTATTTTTTGAATAATTCAAAAGTAATTGATGCTCAAAAATTGTTTGTTACCTCACCAGAGCAAGAGTTGATTGCTTTGGCTAAACAGGGGTCGCAAACCGCTTTTCATCAACTATATGAAATACATCATCGGCAGGTATATGCGTTGTGCTGGCGCATGTTAGCAGATAAAGACAGCGCAGAAGATGTTTGCCAAGAAGTCTTTGTGGTGTTGTGGCAAAAAATCAATAATTTTCGTGGTGAAAGTAAATTTAGTACTTGGTTACATAGTGTCACCAGTAATGTAGTGCTTGGTCATTTACGCAAACAGAAAAATTGGTTGCAACGAGTTTTTAGCATTGAAGATCAGGCGGATCATGTTTTGCCAGAAGAAGCGACCGTGACACTAGATGATTCATCTGAGCTTGAAGAGTTAGACCAGCATATAGCCAAGTTGCCAGAACGAGCACGATTAGTGTTTGTGCTGTTTGCTGTAGAGGGTTATCGCCATGAAGAAATTGCTAACATGCTAAATATGGCAGTGGGCTCAAGCAAATCTCAATACCATCGAGCTAAAGCGTTATTGAAGCAGTCATTAACTGCAGTGGCATTGGCAGGAGAAAACTATGAATAAGCAAATATCAGATCAAGGGTTAGCGTCTCAAGTAGATAAATTACCAAAAGAAATACAGCCACAACGTGATTTATGGTCAGGCATAGAACGTGCAATTCAGGGTAAAAACCAGCAAGATGCGAGTGAAGTTAAGCATAATAATATTATTCCTATGGCATGGGCGGCATCATTAATCGCCGCAGTATTAGTGACTTGGATTGCTTTCAAACCTACATCATTGCAATTATCTACACCTTTACTGGTCAGTAACGAGCAAGCATCGTCAACCAGTGATATGGCGTTAGCAAGTTCAATGCAGTCAAGTTTTCAACAGCAAAAACAAACAATGTTAGTGAGTTATGGTGCCCCAGATATGACAAATTTACCCATTAGCATGCAAAATCAGTTAACGGCATTAGCACAAGCACGTCAAACAATAAAAAAAGCACTAACAAATGATAGTACTAATGTTGATTTACTTAATTTATTACGCTTTACCCAGCAGCAAGAATTAAATTTATTGCAGCAATTGTATCCCTACATGAACAATAAAAACGCGCAATGGCAAAGAATTTAGACATATTTTAAAAAAGCATGAACAAGACAATACATTGAAAATAAAAGTTTTGTTAACAACGAATTTAATAAGAATAGCGTATGAGGTTTATATGAATAATTTTAATAACTGCATTATTGTGGCATTAACCAGTGCAAGTCTACTTTTTAGTCCTTTAGGTATAACAGGAGAGAAAGTTGATGAAAAACTCAGTAGTGTGGGAGTAAACACTGTCTCTATTGAAAATTTAGCGGGTGAAGTCATTATTATTGGTTGGGATAAAGATATCGTTACGGTAAAAGGCGAACTTGATGACAAGGCAGAAAAATTAGTTTTTGAGCAAGTGGGTAATACCATTAATATTAAAGTTGAATTACCTCATCGAGGCAGTTGGAATTCTAAAGGCTCTGAGTTAACCATTCACATGCCAGCAACGCTTAGAATGAATTTTGAAGGCGTCTCTAGTGATGTTGACATAGAGAACCTAACCAGTAATGTTATTGTAAAGACAGTCAGTGGTGATATTGAAGCGAGAAAACTAACTGAAAACATTGAACTTAGTAGTGTCAGCGGCAGTATAAAAACCCAAGCATTGCAAGGTAAAATCACCTTGGCAACGGTTAGTGGTGACATTAACGATAAAAATTCACAAGGTCGTTTAAAGTTGCAAGCTGTTAGTGGTGAAATCAACTCTGCAACAAGTGCTAATGAAGTATTCGTCAGCAATGTATCTGGTAATACGGAATTAAGTTTAGCTAAAGTTGATGAGCTAAGAGTATCAACGGTTAGTGGTGATACTGAAGTGAGTTTGTTTTTGCAAAACAACGGGATAGTGAAAGCCTCTAGTGTGAGTGGCTCGGTAGAGCTTGACTTTCAAAATAATGTTGCTGCAGATTTTCGTTTAAAAGCTAATGCTGGCGGTGATTTAATTAATAAATTGACGAAGCAAAAAGCTGACCGTGCTAAATATGGTCCAAGTGCAAAACTTTATTTCCAAACCGGTAACGGCAATGGCTCTGTGCGTGTCAGTACTGTGAGTGGTGATGTTGTGGTTAAATAATGTCTAAGGAGCAAGTTAACGTGAGTTAAATTGCTGATTATTAAAAAGCAGGGTAAGTTTACCTTGTTTTTTTGTTTCAGCCCCTCTATTTTTGACGGCATTTCTGCTACATTAACCTCCTCAGAAAAACCTTCTCAAATTTTCAAACTAAGGCTCAGTGAATGGCAGATAGAAAACCGGGTAAATTTGCCAAAGAAAGGCAATTTATCAAAGACAAACAAATTGATGACTTAAAAACTCCTCCCCATTCGCTAGAAGCAGAGCAGTCGGTATTAGGTGGTTTGTTACTTGATAATGAAACATGGGATCGAGTGGCAGAAAAAGCCGTGGCAGGTGATTTTTATAGCCGTTCACATCGACTTATTTTTGAAACCATTGGCGCTTTAATTGAACTAGGTGAACCCGTTGACTTAATTACCCTGTCAGAAGCATTAGATAATGATCAAAAGCTAGATGACGCGGGTGGATTTGTTTATCTCGCTGAAATGATGAAAAACACCCCAAGTGCGGCGAATATCACCGCATATGCTGACATTGTTCGCGAACGTGCGGTAACAAGAGAAATGATCAGTGTTGCCAATGAAATTGCTGAAGCGGGCTATGATACCCAAGGTCGCAGTAGCGCAGACTTATTAGATTTTGCCGAAACTAAAATTTTTGCTATCGCTGAAAAACGCGCCAATAAATCCGAAGGGCCAGAAAACCTTCATTCCGTGTTAGAAAAAACGGTTGATCGTATTGAAAAGCTTTGTTCAACAGATACTGGTGGTGTTACCGGTGTACCGAGCGGTTTTTCTGATTTAGATAAAATGACCGCAGGTTTACAAAAATCTGATTTAATCATTGTTGCGGCACGGCCATCCATGGGTAAAACCACTTTTGCGATGAACTTGGCCGAACATGCGGCGATGACCCAAGATAAACCCGCCTTGATTTTTAGTTTAGAAATGCCTGCCGATCAAATTATGATGCGGATGTTAGCGTCTTTAGGCCGTATTGATCAAACCAAAATTCGTACCGGACAATTAGACGATGAAGATTGGGCGCGTTTATCTTCCACCATGGGTTTACTCATTGAAAATGGGAAAATGTTTATTGATGATGCTGCGGGGTTAACACCGACAGAGCTGCGCGCAAGAGCCAGACGTATTCATCGTGATCATGGTGGTATTTCTATGATCATGATTGATTATTTGCAACTAATGCGGGCACCACAATTTTCTGATAACCGCACCTTAGAGATAGCTGAAATTTCTCGTTCTTTAAAAGCGTTAGCTAAGGAATTAGAAGTGCCGGTCGTGGCGCTTTCGCAGCTAAACCGTGGTTTGGAGCAGCGGTCAGATAAACGCCCCATCAATTCAGATTTACGTGAATCTGGTTCGATCGAGCAAGATGCTGATTTAATTATGTTTATCTATCGTGATGAGGTTTATCATGATGACAGTGAATTTAAAGGCATGGCTGAAATTATTATTGGTAAACAACGTAATGGACCGATTGGTCGCGTACCACTGACTTTCCAAGGGAAGTACTCGCGTTTTGATAACTATGCAGGACCACATGTGTTAGAAGAAGACTAGATGCTTTTATAAAAGGCGTGGTTTCAGGAAATATTCTTTTAAATAATCGAGCAGCAAACGTAATTTTTTAGAGTCAGCATTACCCGGTGGAAAAACGCCATAAACATTAATATTCTTCAAAGTGTAATCATTAAGCACCGAGAGCAAAGTGCCATTTTTAATTTTTGGTTTCGCATCATAAACTGGAATTCTAGCTAAACCGTGACCGCCTTCAACAAAAGCTGTTCTCGCCGCAGCGTTATTGGTATTAATTGTTCCTTTCATTTCAATGTTAAAAGAACGTGTGCCTTTGGTTAGTTCAAGGGTATTAGATGTTAGTTTGTATAATACCCATTGATGTATATTTAATTCACTAGGATGTTTGGGAATACTAAATTTTTCGAAATAAGAAGGTGAGCCACACAGGCACGTTTCTAACGTTGTGAGTTTTGTTGCTTGCAGTCCAGAATCAGGCAGTGGCGCGCCACGAATAGCTAAATCAATGCCTTCTTTCATAATGTTAACGACTTCATCGGTAAGCATTACATCAAGTTCAATTTTTGGGTAGAGTGTTCGAAATTCATTAAGTGCCGGTACAATGGTTTGTAGGCCAATATTTACGGGGCATGTGATTTTTAGCAAACCAACCGGTTCGTGTTTAAAGTTTTCTATCTGTTGGCTAGCGGCAGATGCTTGCTGGGCAATAACACGGCAATGCTGATAATACTCACTGCCGGCTTCAGTAAGTGAAATTGTTCTTGTGGTTCGATTAAGTAATTTTATCTCTAAGTGTGCTTCAAGTTTTTTTATATGATAGCTGACCACAGCTCGAGATAAACCAATATGCTTGGCTGCGCCACTTAATGTTCCCTGTTCAATGACTTGAGCAAAAATAACCATACTTTTTAATTGCTCGAATGAAATATTCAAACTTTAACTCCACTCACGCTTTTCTATTCATTGTATCATTTATTGATACTAAGTTGTCAATTACATCTGCATTGTTTAATAACATTAGCTTGGGTAAACTTAACTTAAATAACAACATTGAAAACAGAAAGGTCTACAAAAATGAATGCAAAAAAAATATTAATGGTTTTAACATCACACGCTGATTTAGGTGCTACCGGAGAAAAAACGGGTTTTTGGGTGGAAGAATTTGCTGCACCCTATTATATATTTAAAGATAATGGTATAGAAATCACAATTGCTTCACCACTAGGAGGTCAACCGCCTATCGATCCTAAAAGTGAATTAGAGGACTTTCAAACAACCGCAACCGCTCGTTATGATGATGATGCTGAGATTCAAAAGCTTATAGCTAACACGCATGTTTTAGCTGAAATTAATGTCAATGACTTTGATGCTGTATTCTACCCAGGAGGACATGGTCCTTTATGGGATTTAACAGAAAATAGTGACTCAATTCAACTTATCGAGAATTTTCTTGAGGCTAAAAAGCCTGTTGCTACCGTGTGCCATGCTACTGCAGCTTTGTTAAATGTTAAAGATAGTTCAGGTAACTATGCCATTCATGGTAAAGCGATATCTGGTTTTACTAATAGTGAAGAAGATGCGGTGCAACTAACTAATATTGTACCTTTTTTACTTGAAGATGAATTAGTTAAACGGGGTGCTAACTATCAAAAATCTGAGGACTGGAGTTCTTTTGCGGTTCAAGATGGCTTGATTATTTCAGGACAAAACCCAGCAAGTTCAGCATTAGTCGCGCAAAAATTACTTGAGCAATTAAACCCCTAATTTGTTGGAAAAACATATTGACCCCGCAGTCTGTGCACGGGGTTATTTTCAATTATTAGTTGTCAACCATCTCACTGTGATACAGGTGTTCAAAAGCTGCAATTATTTGCGGGATTAATTTTTCAATCACTGCAATGTGTTTATTTTTTTGTAGATAACGTGCATAAAGAATTTTGTGTATGCCCGCCTCACCTATGTGTTTTGTTTGCACTAAAGATTGCTTAGCTAAACTATTCACTAGCCAGTCGGGTAAGGTAGCAATGCCCATATCTGCTGCTACCATTTGTAAAATCATATGACTGTTCGCTACTTGTTTAATAACTTTGAAAGTGTGGCTTATCTTTTCTTTACTCGTTTTTTGTTTGTTTGTTGCTTCTTTGTTCAGAAATAACTTAAAAATGTCTAGCGACTCTATTTTTACTGGATAGGTTAACAAGGTTTGTTGATTAAAGTCAGTCGCTTTTACAAATGATTTATTAGTTAAATTATTATGTTTTGCTAGTACCGTAAGCACTTCAAATTGTCCTATTGCATGATATATATAGTCATCACCTTTCTGTTTTTCATCGGTAAACAGTACATCAATTGTACTGTTGGCTTGCTCATGTTGATTGGAGAATACTTGCTCTAAAAAGTTAAGTTTTAACTCAGGAAATTCTCGATAGAATTGCTCGGTAAGTGGCAACAACCATTGAAAACAAGCATGGCATTCAATAGCTAAGTTCAGCGTCCCTTTATTTTTGTTAATAGCGGCTAATTGTTTTAGGCTAACGTCGATTTTGGGTAAAACCTCATTAGCAAGCTGTAATAGTATTTGCCCTTGTTCAGTAAATTGCATTGGTGAAGTATTACGAATAAATAACGGTTTATTTAATCGTTGCTCTAAATCTTTTATTTGATGAGAAAGTGCCGATTGACTGGTAAAAAGTGCTTCTGCTGTTTTTCTCATATTGCCAGTTATATTTAGGCTTGCCAGTGTTTTTAGGTGCTTGATTTCAAACATAATGAAATTCCTTCATGTCCTTGTTGAATTTTTTGCGCTTGTGCTAATTAGCGATCTTTTTTAAAGTATAACCATTCAAACGTCTAGACGCCTACTTGTTTTTTCGTTTTATATTTAACACAAGTCATCAATTCAATTGGAGCAGGTTATGCAAATTCACAATTTAGGTTTTCCGCGCATCGGCGCAAAGCGAGAATTAAAATTTTCATTAGAAAAGTACTGGCGTGGTGAGCTTAGCCAAGCTGAATTTTTGGCACAGAGCAGGGAACGCCGAGACTCTAATTGGCAAATTCAGCAAACTGCGGGCATTGATATATTGCCAGTGGGTGACTTTGCCCATTATGATCACGTGCTTAATACCACGGTGATACTTGGGCTTGTTCCTGAACGCTTTACTGCCCAGCAACATAGTGAGCACAATAATGCGCTTGATTTAGAGTTTCGCGTTGCTCGTGGTCAAGCGCCAACGGGATGTCAGTGCGCCGCGAGCGATATGACCAAGTGGTTCAATACCAATTACCACTACATTGTGCCCGAGTTATCATCGGCATTAGTTGAAAATGTAAAGGCTGAAGTTAAACTAGCGCCATTATTAGTTCAGTTCAATGATGCACAAAAATTTTCAGACCATCGCAAAGTCGTGCTCATTGGTCCAATAACCTATTTGCACTTAAGTGTGGTTGAAAACGAAGATAAATTAGCCTTGTTGCCTGCCTTGTTAAAGCGCTATCAGCAGGTTTTGAATCAATTATCAGCCGCAGGAGTACAATGGGTACAAATTGATGAACCTGTGTTGGGTTTGGAATTGAATAAAGAGTGGCGACAAGCGTTTGCTCAGGTTTATGAAACCTTAACAAAAGGCTCTTTAAAATTGCTGCTAACTACCTACTTTGCTGCAATTGATCACCATGTTGATTTAATTAAAGACTTACCTTTTGATGGTATTCATATCGACACTATTGCGGAGCCAACCAATGTTAATAATATTATTGAACGCTTACCCAAGCACTGGATTATTTCATTGGGGGTGATTGATGGCCGTAATATTTGGAAAGCCGATTTGGTCTGTATTTATCAAAAGCTGCAACCCTTATATCGTCAATTAGGTCAACGGTTGTGGTTAGCGCCTTCGTGTTCTCTATTGCACTCTCCTGTTGATTTAGAATCAGAGCAAAAGCTAGATCAAGAGTTTAAATCGTGGTTAGCATTTGCGACCCAAAAATGTCAGGAACTCAGCTTATTGAAGCAGGCATTATTAACTGAAAATAGTGATGAAATTACGCTATATTCTAACGCAGCTTTAGCTCGGTGTGTGTCTACACGAATTAATAATCCTGAAGTTCAGCAGCGTGTTAACGGATTAACCGCACCAGATTATCACCGTAAAGAAACTTTTGAACAGCGTAAACAAGTGCAGCAACAAGTATTGAATTTGCCATTATTGCCAACCACGACCATAGGATCATTTCCACAAACGGGTGATATTCGTGAAGTACGCGCGAAATGGCGTCGACAAGAAATTAATGAACATGAATATCAAAATTTAATCAAAGCTGAAATTAAAGGTGTTATTGAACGCCAAGAAGCAATTGGCTTAGATGTGTTAGTGCATGGTGAAGCTGAGCGTAATGACATGGTGGAATACTTTGGTGAACTACTTGAAGGGGTCGCGTTTACTCAATTTGCTTGGGTACAAAGTTACGGCTCACGTTGTGTTAAACCACCTATTATTTTTGGCGATATTAGCCGTAAAAAACCAATGACGGTTGAGTGGATCAAATACGCACAGTCATTAACAGACAAGCCGGTAAAAGCGATGTTAACTGGGCCGGTGACCATTTTAGCTTGGTCGTTTGTGCGCGACGATTTAGCACGCGAGCAAGTCGCTAAGCAAATTGCCTTAGCAATCAGTGATGAAGTGGGCGATTTGATTGCTGGCGGTACAAAAATCATTCAAATAGATGAACCCGCAATTCGTGAAGGGTTACCAGTTAAACAAAGTCAATGGCAATATTATTTAGATTGGGCAACGTCTTCATTTTGTTTATCTGCGGCAAAGGCTTCGGCGAACATACAAATTCATACTCATATGTGTTATTCAGAGTTTAATGACATATTGCCAGCGATTATTGCGCTAGATGCAGATGTATTAACGGTAGAAACGGCTCGCTCAAATATGGCGCTGCTTGATGCTTTCGAGCAACAGCCTTACCCTAATGATTTAGGGCCCGGTGTTTATGATATTCACTCGCCGAATGTGCCGAGTGTTAACTGGATGGTAAGCTTATTAGAAAAAGCGCAACATTACATTCCACTTGAAAGGTTGTGGGTTAACCCTGACTGCGGCTTGAAAACCCGTGGTTGGCATGAAACTAAGCTAGCACTAGAAAACATGGTACTTGCGGCGAAGCAGCTGAGGAACAAATTTAATTAGCAAAAAATAAGGCACTATTTTTTCAATAGTGCCTTTTTGTTTGGTGATTCATCATCGTTTGAAACTTGAAAATTCGCTTACTCGTAGCTTAACGCTTATTCATCAAAAGAAAACTCTATATAAGCTTTACCGTGCTCTCCTTTGAGGGAAATTATTACGACTGGGCCTTTTGATTTATGATGGATAGTGTGTGATTTACCTGATACGACAATTGGCGTGGCCATATCAAACTCTATCCCTTTTTCACTGAGCAGACGTTTTGCTCCGCCGGTGACCATATTGGTTATTTCACCCACTAAATCAGTGATTTCTTCATTTACTTCATCAGGTGCTTCACCAACCATACCTTTCATAGTCGCAAGGGCTAATGGGGCATCAAAAGTGATAGACAAAGAGCCTTTAGTTTCAGGGCTAACCATACCGATTAAGCCAGAAACATCGCCCATAGCCACTTCATTTTTTTTTAATTTAGGTTTTTCTGGTATTAATTCCATTTGTGCCATGGTTGACATGACGTTTAGCATTGATGATAAAAATGGATTTATGAACTCTACTCTCATGAAGCCTTCCGAGCCTTAGCTAATTGCAATACTTTGATTTTGCACATTTCTGTAGCAAATGTAAATCAAACTGTGTTAATTATTTATTATTAATATTCTATTCACTAGCCGCTATGATCGCAACTTTTAGTGATTGGTCAAAAGTTAAACTACCTTGAACTTTACCTGTTGAGTATAAACTTTGGTAGTTTACTATGTTCACTGGTTTAACCTAAGTATCGACGAGGATTGTGTTTTTTACCACTAAATTAGCTAAATAATTTTTAGCGCTACTTTTTTGGTAAGCAAAAAGTTGGCCTCTTTTAATTTCTAAGCCAAGCCAATTCATGTTAACCACTTTATTGTTGTGTTCGAAAACAAAGTGTTTTTCAATATAAGCTCGGATGAATTCACCGTACTGAGGGTGTTCAGGTGAAAACTGAAATTAATGACAGGCCTTACAATGTCCATGTGCTTCGACAATTTGGTGGCTGATAGTAAAGCCATTAGCATCAGCCATCGAACGTAATGCTAAATCAAAATTGTTCGATTGAATTTCTTCAACATGACCGCATTTATCACAAATAAGCAGTTGTACCGGATGATTACAATCACTAAAGTGGTGACACATCACAAAAGCATTAATAGATTCAATTTTATGAACAAAACCTTGTTTTGATAAAAAATCTAACGCGCGATAGATAGTCGCAGGTTTTGCTGCGGAATCTACCTCTTTCAGTTGTGCTAATAAATCATACGCGCCAACGGCACCTTCATGCTTGGCCAGCAGTAAAAATACTTGCTCACGTGCTTTCGTTAAACGAGCGCCTTTTTTTTTGCAAGCTTGTTGCGCTTGCGCTAATAAATTTTCGACAGACATAATAGTTAAACTAGTGAGTTTTTTTCAGTTTAACACAGTAACTTAAGCCGTCTATAGATTAAGGGATAACTCTAGGATATCTTAATGAAAAAATTTGTAACCTTTTTCCAATGTAAAAAGTCTTTATTATTAACAACAAGAAAAAACAGTTAAGTGTTTATGAGAAAAAATTCAGGATTTAACCAAATTGTCTCAAAGGATCTCATCTTGCTAGCACAGCAAGGTGATATTGATGCATTTGAAAAGATCTATCGCTTATTTGCTGATGCAAGTTATGCATTAGCATTTCGAATTTGCAGTCAGCATAGTGTAGCTGAAGATGTGGTACATGATGCCTTTATTAAAATAATGAACAATGTTAATAAGTTTCGTAACGATGGCTCCTTTTCGGGCTGGTGTCGACGGATTGTCACTTATGAGGCACTTGATCGATTAAAAAAATCTCATCGAGTCCACCTAGTTAATGAAGATGATTTAATTGATGGTGAAGAATTGGAATTATTCCAGCAAGATTGGCTTGATGCTGTTATTGATCTTGACAAGTTGCTTCAACAATTATCGCCAAATTACAGAGCTGTTTTTATACTTCATGAACTTGAAGGTTATAACCATAAAGAGATCGCACAATTTTTTGAAAAGTCGGAAAGTTTTTCAAAAGTAACCTTAAATCGAGCTTACGCAAGCTTGAAAAAAATAGCCTTAAAGACAACTCAGGAGCTGCAATATGCACCTAACTAATGAACAGTTATTAGAATTAAATAAAGAAAGCAGAGAACACCTAATTCAGTGTGACAATTGTAGTATTCGCGCGAAAAATTTGTCGGCTATGCGCGGCAAGTTGCAAAACTTAGCTGAGCAAAAGCCAATGTCAGATAACTGGCAGCACATAAAAGCGAGTTATCAACATCAAAACTATGATCAACAAATGAATTTGGTTAATAAAAAAACCACTTTTTGGCGAAACATGACAGTCGCTATGGCTGCCTCGTTAGTACTGTTTATGGCGGGTCAAAACTATTTTCTTAATAGTCATCACCAACAAAATTTTGAACAAACAGCTGAATTAACTCGACTAATTGAATCAAATAACATCATACAAAGTTTGCTTGTTGCTCAATTTGAAGGTAACTCAGTGGATGCGATGAAAGTCGTAAATTTACAAATAGAGTTAGACATTATTGATAAAACATTGCAGCAAGCTTACTTGAAAAACATCAGTGATAAAGAGAAGACAGTGCTATGGCAACAACGCCAAGCGCTAATTCAGTCTTCGTTTACGGCAGATAAACAACCTAAGATTATGAAAATATGATGAAATATATAGTAGTGATGTTGTGCTTAGTTATCCAAAACTTTGCTTATGCAAATCAAGCGATAATAAACATGCCATTATCTTCAAAATCGCAATTAGTTATCGAGCGTTTAAAAGATGATATTCGCCATGTTATGGAGAAAATTGCGCTGCTTGAAAGTAAGAATATAGCAAGTTTAGCTGAATTTTCTTATAAATTAGTACTAGCCGAGCATTACCAAGTAAGGCTAGGTTTAGTGCTTGAATTTAACAATAATTCAAATGCATTTCAGGTGTTATCTGTTTCGCCTAATAGCCTTGCAGCTAATGCTGGAATTAAGGTTGATGATAAAATATTTTCGGTAAACTTTGAACGTGTTGATAGTGATAATAGTGATAAAATCATACAGTCTTTACAGCAATTAGAAGTAGAAGAAGAGTTAATTTTAACTGCTAGTATTTCGGGCAAAAAGCAAGAACTAACTATTCCTGTTATAGGGATTTTTGTACCTAAAGTTGATATTCAGTTCGGTTGCTGTATTTCGCAAAATAAATCTAAAGTCACTCAACACAAACAAGTTAAACCTAACGTAAATTATACTGCTAGAACAAAGCAGTTAATAAACAAACTAGCGCTGAAAATTCAATCCACTGTTGCTGCTATCGCGGAATATGAAAAAGAAGAGGGAAAAAGTGATAACAATATTAATTATCGAATATTTATTCCGGCAACGAATAGAAGCAATTTAGGATTATCAATAAATATTGATAATATTTCTCAGGGGATCGTCGTGCAATCAGTAGAGCATGGCAGTGTTGCTGAACAAGTAAATATTGTTCCAAACGATATTATTGTTGAAGTAAATAATTTGTGGGCAAATGAAGAGAATAAGCAAGAAATTATTAATAAATTACAGTCACTTAAGTCCGGAGATAATATACTGCTTTCTATTCAGCAGCATGGTGAGACTAAAAAGTTATCTCTTGAGATACAAGAGCAACACTTTCCTGAAGTTAATATCAATGTTGGTTCATTTTCAAACCAGCAAAACTATCTGCAAGCATTATTAGGTGACGAAAGTAAAATACCTGCGCCTTTTAGAGGTGAGAATAACTTATCAACTTTAACCATTAATTACCGCAGTTTGGATCAATTGTTAGCGTTGGCTGTATTTGACATGGGACGCTCAGATCGAAGTAAGGCTAAAGTAGTTAGAGCAAGTATGGGAACTCGTTTAAGATCAACCCAAAGACGACTAACATCACTTGAAGGTAATCGTTTTTATTTTGAAGCTTTTAAAACGCCACTTAATAGGCAAGTTTTACATAAGATTAAAACCGATTTAGAGCTGTTACCTAATAGCACAGCTTTATATAAATTTTCGAAAAAAGAGCAGCTAGCTTACTGGTTAAATTTGTATAACGTGACTTTATTAGATGAGTTAGTTGCTATTTATCCAAAGAAAAATTTAGCGTCTTTGTTTGAAGGTGATAATGCTTTAGTTAATCGAAAAATTTTGAAGGTTAATAATGTTTCTTTAAGTCTAAATGATATTAAAAATGTTATTTTGAAAGAAAAATACCACCATGATCCCGATATTCTTTATGGTTTATACCAAGGTGTTATTGGTGGGCCAAATATAAGAGAACAAGCTTATACTGGCGAAAATGTTTATAACGCATTAGCCAAAAATGCTGAAGAATTTGTTAACTCTAATCGGGGCACTTATAGAAAAAATAATAGTACCTTTTTAATTTCGAGTTTATATGCAAAAAATGCTAGTTATTTTCCTAATTTTCAAGAAGATGTAACGGCTCATATATTAAAACACCTTGAAGGTTATTATCGTTCACAATTACTGGGTGCATCAGAGGTCAAAGCTACGATCAGTAATTGGCATATTAACGATGTTTACGGAACTATACGCAACTTTGGTGGCGGTAATAATACTAATAGTGCCGCTTTGTTGGGAGCGGTTAACAACCGTTACGTGAATATAGTTTTAGATAACGCGGCACTCAATGGTCAGCTAGGTTTGGTTTCTCCTCAAGGTCAGCAGCTGATAGAGCAACTATATGATAAACATATACAAACGACTAGTTATGTTACGGTTACTGACCTTGAGTCAAATTCAGCTAAAACAACACAGAACAAAAAAACTGCCGCTTGTTTAACGAAAAAATGTAAGCAGTTATTTGAAAGTTTCGATGTGCTTGCTAAACGTGATCAATGGGCATCTTATTATGTCAGTTTATTGCACTTTAACGGTGTTGGCACTAAACAAAGTACCGAGCGGGCATTATTTCGCTTAAATAAAGTATTAAACCGGGATTGGAAAACCTTTAAGTTTTATTATAGCGAGAGTCAAAACATTTATGCAAAAACCTACTATCAACTTGGTTACATCTATTTAATTGAAGATAGATACCGCGATGTTAACAAAGCTATTAGTAATCTAACAAAGGCAAGCGAATTCGGTGATTTCAAGGCAGCACTATTACTCGGCCTGATTTACTTAACCGATGACTACCAGACACAAAATTCAAACTTAGCCAAACATTGGTTGGGGCAGTCGGTGAGCGAAATGCCACAAAGCTATAATTTTCTGCTTTCTTCATACGGTATTGATAGTTCATTTCCAAACAAGGGTTTTGATTGGCAAATAGAGCAATTAAAGCAAACGTTAGCCGAGCAAGAAGTGATGAATGCAGAGTTAACTGAGTTGTTTTCTTCGCAAAAAAACATTGAAAATATGCAGGCTATTTTACCCAAAATTAGAAGTGCTCGACGTAGAGGACGTAGAAGTGGAGGAAAATAATAGGAATATGTACAAGTACTAACAAATTAACGGAGTAAAATATGCGATTAACAAATTTAATAAAGCACTTTTTGATCATAACCAGTATTGTTTATTCTAACATCAGCAATGCCGATGAAAGTAAAATACCTGAGCCTTTTAGAGGTGAAAATAATCTATCAAGCGTTACCATTGATTATCATAGTTTGAATTACTTATTGAATAAAACAGTGATCGATATGGGGCGATCAGCGCGAAAAAAAGTGAAAAAGACTTCTTTAAACATAGGCACACGTTTGAAAAATAGTCGTAAAAGATTAACCACATTAGAGGGTAATCGTTTTTATTTTGAGGCCTTTAAAAGTGAAAAAAACAGAAAAGTGCTGCATAACATTAGAACTGAATTGGAGCAGCTTCCTGCGAAAGCGCCACTGTATCATTTCTCTAAAAAAGAGCAGTTAGCTTACTGGTTGAATTTATATAATGTAACCATATTAGATGAAATAGTAGCCGTGTATCCGAAGAGAAATTTAGCGTCTTTGTTTGAGGGTGAAAATGCTTTAGTTAATCAAAAAATCTTAAATGTCGCCAATATAGCCTTGAGCTTAAATGATATTAAAAATGTTATTTTAAAAGAAAAATATAATCATGATCCTGATATTTTATATGGTTTATATCAAGGTTTTATTGGTGCCCCTAATATTCGTAAAAAGGCCTATACTGGCGCTAATGTATATAATGCCTTAAAGGATAATGCCGAGGAATTTATTAACTCAAACCGTGGCACCTACAGCAAAAATAAAAATACATTTTATATTTCAAATTTATATGAGAGAAATGCGGATTATTTCCCTAATTTTAAAATAGATGTAACGGCACATATATTGAAACATCTTGAGGGTTATCATCGTTCGCGACTTGAAATGGCCTCAACGGTGAAAGCCAATATTAGTAATTGGCGTATTACCGATCTTTATGGAACAGTTCGTCGTTATGGCGGAGGCAATAATACTAATAGTGCAGCACTGCTTAATGCGGTGGTAGGCTCTAATACAGCGAGCAATAGTGCTATGTCAGCTAGCTTAACTAATGCTGTCGGAAGTTTACAGTCTGGTTTATTAACACCTGAACAAAATGAAATTTTATCACAATTACATTTTGTACATCTTAGAAATGCAGGAAGTGTCACGGTCACTGATCTTGATGAATCAAAAAACATCAAATGAAAAATAAACTGATAACAAGTAGCTTTCTTTAGGTTTGCTCAAACCAGTACCCATTAATAGTGGGGCTGGCTTTTAGTTAAGATAGCGGTGCATTTTATAATTGTATTAGCAGTGAACTCAACAATCATTTATATTAGCTAAATGATAGCGCTGTCATTTAGCGTAAATTTCACTCTTTGGATATTATTATGACCCGATACCTTGCTCTTGATGCCTTTAGAGGTATAACCATTGCTTTGATGATTTTAGTCAATACCCCCGGCACTTGGTCGCATGTATATGCACCGTTATTACACGTCCATTGGCATGGTAGTACCCCAACAGATTTAGTGTTTCCTTTTTTCTTGTTTATTATTGGCTCGGCACTTTTTTTCTCTTGTCGAAAAAGCGACTTTAGAGCCACACCTGAACAATTTATCAGCATTGTCAAACGTGGTGTTATCATGTTTTTTATTGGTTTACTGCTCAATGTTATTCCATTTAATGCACCGATAGAAGAATGGCGTATCATGGGGGTATTACAGCGTATTGGTATCGCTTACATTATTGCGGCAAGTTTAGTTTTACTCTTAAATCGTCGGGGCGTTTTTATTGTCTCAACGGTTATTTTATTAAGCTACTGGTTATTACTCATGAGTGTTGGTGAAGCCAGTTTAACCTTTGAGGGTAATATTATTCGTCAGTTTGATTTGACTGTGCTTGGGGCTAACCATATGTATAACATGCGTGGTGTTAGTTTTGACCCTGAAGGGTTGTTAAGTACTTTGCCTGCGGTGGTAAATATGCTGTTAGGTTTTGAATTAACCCGTTACTTAACCAGTATAAAAGATAAAAGCTCTAGCGTTATCAAGCTTATCATTATTGGTGGGCTTGCCATCGGTTTCGGTGCATTATGGAGCTTGGTTTTACCTATTAATAAATCGTTATGGACCAGCTCTTATGTTATTTATAGTACAGGTTTTGCCTGCCTGTTATTAGCTGTTTTTGTGTGGTTAATTGATGTTAAAGGCCAAGATAAATTAGTCGCACCCTTGCTTGTTTATGGCACAAATCCTCTGTTTATCTATGTTTTGTCCTTTTTGTTCGTTACTGTTTACTTAAATACTTCCATTGGCGACCGTACCTTGTACAGTTGGTTATATGGGCAATTCAAGCTTATTGCAGAGCCTACACTAGCGTCATTCTTATTTGCTTTTAGTCATGTTTTATTGTTTTGGTTTGTGTCTTTAAAGCTGTATCAACGCAAAATATTCATAAAAATTTAATTACCGTCATTTAGACAAATTACACCGATACATCAGTAACTTTATTGCTATGCTTAAGGGAGAAACGTTTATTATAAGGATAAGTTATCGGGCGTGAATAAAGTTAAACTGTCTCAAGACGAAAACTTATCTATTAAAATTAGCCATCAATTGCTGCCACAAGCACAGCAACGTATCGATCTTTACTTTTCTTTGCCGGTTGAAATGGGCATCAGTGCGAGCACCTTAAATGTTGAAGATTTTTTTTACAGTAATATAAAGAGCCATAGTGCGTATTATTCCGATCAATTGCACCTTCCTTTAGTTAGAAGTCGTTTTATTAGCCAACGTTTTGAAGGAGAAAATAAAGACCGACAAAGTGATTACCGATTAAACTTAAATTTATATTCATATCAACTGAAAATTGCGCTTGATGCCGATATAAAACAAACGCTAAAGTTAAAAAGTGCAGAAGAGTTTTATCCAGCGGCTATTGAACTTGCAGACCAAATTGCTAATTTAACTAAAAAACTGCGTCGTTATACACCTTCAGATCGTAAACTCAGTTCTTTTTTTGAAAATGCCGATAATTATTTAAGTTGGCATATTGAACAGTCGTTTCTAAAACTATTATCTAAAGGGCCTAAAAGCAGTTACTTCTCAACCGAACGAGAATTCTTATTCAATTTCTGCCGTGATGAAAATAATTATCGGATAGACTGCAAATACAACTCACAAGTAACCCTTGATGATCCTAACCGTATTACCAATAAAATGCGGTTATTACAGCGTTTAATTGAATATGGGGTGGTTTTTCAAAAACAAACGCGGTATTTAGATCTTAATCTAAAACGTTTAGTGCGAGGCAGTGTAACAGCAGTAATCATGGCTTTTGTGATGGTGTTGGTACTTAACGCGCGTTCAAACTTTACCGAAGTGACCGTAGCACTGATTGCTTTTTTAGGTTTAATCTACGGTTTGCGGGAAACTTTTAAAGAAGATTTGACCAGTCTTATTTGGCGGAAAATTCAAAAAGGCCGACCTAAATGGCAACATTTATTTCGTCAGAGTATCAATCAAAAACGTATTTTAAGCCAAATTTTGTGGTTAGAGTATATAAATAATAAAGACTTACCCAAAACAGTAAATGAATTATTTCAGCAACGCCGGCAACAAAATAAACAAGCGGCACGTTTGTTACATTTTCGCTGCGACTATAGGGTAATAGCCAAAGAGTTTTTGCCTGGTTATGATGAAATTCAACAGCAAATTTTTTTCAACCTCACACCTTTTGTGCGTTTTTTGAAAAAAGGTGCCGGCCGTTTATATAACTTAGACGGGCAGAAAATATCAAGCCAAGCGGTCGAGCGTCGTTACCAAATTAACCTTATTCTGCGTCACATCGACAAAGAAGGAGAACATTTACAACGCTTTAAAATCACCTTAAATCGCAGTGAAATTGTTAATATTGAAGCTATAACGGTAGCTGATAACTAATAACAAGGCGTTAAAGTATTACTAATAAATTTTCTGGTTTATTGCCTTAATTGTTTTCTTTGTTTCATCATATTGAAATTATCTTTATATTTATTTAATCTCTTCAGATCATATAATGGCTATTTAAGTCTGTGCACGTTAAATATGCTGATTGCCTACCTGAATAATAAAAGGAATTTCATTTGAAACTACCAATATATACCTTGTCGCTACTGTTAATATTTACTTTGAATCTTTCAATGGCATCAGAAACTACTTCTTTTCAAATTCCGAGGAGTGAAGTTGTTGAAATAAAAGATCCTAAGAGTCAGCGCATTTATCCTTTATTTATAAAACTACCCAAATCTTATGTTAGAAATGACAATAAAACTTACCCTGTTATTTATTTAACTGATGCTTGGTACTCATTTCAAGTAGTTTCAGGAGCAACTCGGTATCCGATGAATGCGAACAAAATGAAAGAAGCTATTATTGTCGGTATTTCATACGCCAAAGGTTCGAGAGGGGATTCTAGTCGAGTACGAGATTATACACCGTCACACAACAAAGCTTGGAAGCAGCAAACCGGTGGTGCTCAACAGCATATGGAGTTCATTGAAAATAGTGTTATTAAATATATGGAAAAAAATTATCGTACTGATCCCAGTGATAGAACTTTCATTGGCAATTCTCTTGGTGGGTTATTCGGTACCTATATACTATTAACTAAGCCGGCATTATTTAAAAATTACATACTTGGTAGCCCTTCCTATTGGTTCGATAATAGGTTTATATTTCGATTAGAAAAAAGGGCTGGAATAAAAAATATTAATGCCAATGTATTTATTGCCATTGGTGAACGCGAATCAAAAGCATTAGAAAGTAGTTATGAAATGGTTAATGATGCTAAAACCTTTTATAAAAAGATGCTTGCTTGGCAGCAACCCAAGCTAAAAGCAAAAATATTGATAATTCCTGAAGCTAATCATCAAACGGCATTTCCTACCACGGCGATTCAAGGCTTGCATTGGGTTTACTCAAAATAGAGAAGTTAAAAGTTGGGTGATAAATTTTTTGGCAAGCATTACGCAAAGACAGTATGACTAATTAAGATCAATCAGTAACAACACCAGGTTTAAGACTAATATTCGAAGCTGAATCAGAGCGAAATTCAACCCGTTTTTTTGACCGTTTGGTTTATGGCAATGAAATACCTAAGTTGAAAGTTTAACTGACTTCTGAATTATATTAGACCGCAATTGCTTTTGTGAAGTTAACTAATAATTAGTATAATTAATTATAGTTTCAGCTATTACTCTCGTTGCTGAATTCGTTTTTATTCAAAGGTTTTGTTATTAATATATGATTTCTCATAAGCTATCCGTTGCGCCCATGCTCGATTGGACTGACAAACATTGTCGTTATTTTTATCGCTTAATGTCAGCCCATACGGTGCTTTATACAGAAATGGTCACCACCGGTGCTATTTTACATGGTAAAGGTGACTATTTATCGTATAACAATGCGGAACATCCGTTGGTGTTACAACTTGGCGGCAGTGATGTGAAAGCGATGACAGAATGCGCTAAAATTGCGGAGCAATATGGTTATGATGAAATTAATATTAATGTCGGTTGCCCGTCTGAACGCGTGCAAAATGGTCGTTTTGGCGCGTGTTTAATGGCCGAGCCACAGCTAGTTGCAGATTGTGTTAGTGAAATGCAAGCGGCGACTACTGTTCCTGTTACTGTTAAATCTCGAATTGGCATTGACGATTTAGACAGTTATGAATTTTTGTACCAATTTATTGATACCGTGGCACAAGCGGGTTGTCAGCATTTTATTATTCATGCTCGCAAAGCATGGCTCACGGGGTTAAGTCCGAAGCAAAATCGAGATGTTCCTCCTCTTGATTATTCACGTGTTTATCAAATTAAACGAGATTTTTTACCATTAAAAATCTCTATTAATGGCGGCATTAAAAGCTTAGCTGAGGCTAAGAATCATCTGCAACATATTGATGGCGTGATGATTGGGCGAGAAATTTATAATAACCCTTATATGCTAGCGACAGTTGACCAAGAGGTTTATGGAGTTGAAAAAGTGGCTATTTCCCGTGAGCAGGTTATTCATTTGATGGCTGATTACATTGATACTTATGTCAGCACTACGCCTGAACAGGCTAACAGTCATCATAATCCGCGAGCATGGCATGTGCTTCGTCATATGTTGGGGCTTTGTAATGGTTTAGCGGGAGCTCGTCAATATCGGCGTTATTTGAGTGAGTGTGCGGGTAAGTCTGACGCTAATGGTGATACTTTAAAGGAGGCTTTTGATAAAGTTCATTGTGCTTAACTACTCATTTTTACTAATACTTATACCAATTGCACTAAGTAAGTGATCATTTTCAAATGGCCTAAATATCCAATAACATCGTTGCTTTCAATCCCAATAGCCAGCTATTGCTCAATCAAGCGCCTTGTTCTTGAAAGTTTATTCTCATTGAATTCTGTACCCTTAATTAATCCAAGTGGTATTATACCGATTTAAGGATTACTTATCCTTAAATCGGGAAAATTCAACCGTTGCGGTTTATTCATTTATATTTCAAAATAACTATTTTGTTACAAAGTTTACTAAAAAATAGTTATTTAAACCAAGTTAGCTTCAATTCCTACTTCCTCTGTTTTATCAAAAAGTCATCAAATAAAAATAAATAGCTTAAATATCAAATAATTAAATAATAACTAAAACTATGGCACAACCTTTGTAATAGTTATTACGACTTATTACTAAGGTTTATGATTTTTAGCGCTAGTTGGGCTGTCTTAAACTATTTAATATTTTGTAACATAATGACAAGGACAAATCATGTTAACTGCAACTTCTTTATTCGCTTTAATGATGGTGCCAGCTATATCTATGCTTGCTTTATCTTTACTTGTTGGTTTTTTCGAACAAAAAACAGCTTAAGACAAGCAGTGCTTACCCGTTAGTTTCAAGCTAAATCGATTCCTGCCCAAAAAATACTCGTAGCTTTTCAGATACCTCACACTTTTTTATTTTAAATAACTCATCTAATTTCACAAATACCAACAATATTACTTCTGCTTTATCACTTGTTTTTAATTGGTCAATTTGACTATTGATGTGGTTGATTTAACTATTTTATCGTTTGACATAATATGTCGACGGTTGATCTGTTTACTGTGGTTTTTGATATTATCGTTTAAAATCAATAAGATAAAAAATACTCATCTGTTGGCATGACACTTGTAATAACTAATTCACAAACGATAACAACATCAGCGTTGTTAGTGATTTAAACAAATTTTTAAATAAACAGTACATAAGAAGGAATTTCAATATGAACACTTTAAACCGTAAAAATATCAGCATGACTTTATTCATTACACTAGGTGCTATGTTTAGTATCAATGCCAACGCAACTGAGACAGCAAGCATCGAAAACTCATTAAGCGAGATGATGTTAGCACAAGGTCAGCAAGTAGTAAGTGACTTAGCGGTGCAATTACAACAGTCAATCACAGCAGAAATAAACAGCTTTAGTATCGATTTTTCATTTGATGAATCATTTACAGAGTCGCTGGCATGGTTAACTGAAGAGCAAGCAATGCTTCTAAATGACGAAAATAAAATCGCTATGCCGGCACAAAAAAATTCAACCACAAAAAACAAATTATTGTAATAGTAGGAGAAAAAATTATGGGATTATTTACACGTTTTACCGATATCGTTAATGCCAACTTAAACAGTATGCTTGATAAAGCTGAGCAACCAGAAAAAATGATCCGTTTGATCATTCAAGAAATGGAAGAAACTTTAGTTGAAGTGCGCGCTACCGCAGCAAAAAATATTGCTGAGCAAAAAACACACACCCGTCGGGTGAAATCAGCAAAAGCAAATGTGGGGCATTGGCATGGTAAAGCTGAGTTAGCGCTAACGAAAAAAAGAGAAGATCTTGCTAAGTTAGCACTTACGCAAAAGCATAAGTATCAAGGTGAGTTAGACATACTTGAGCACGAAAACGATAAATTATCTGGGTTTTTAGCTAAAGTGCAAGACGACGCCACTCGTTTGCAAGAAAAGTTGTTTGAAGCAAAGCGACGTCAAGAAGCATATAGCCTACGTCAAGAGTCAGTGCAAGTACGATTAAAAGTGCGCGAGCAGGGGGCTATTTATAACATTGAAGAGGCGATGAGTAAGTTTGAACGGTATCAGCAAAAAATAGATTGTGCTGAAGCTCAAGTTGAAGCTTATGATTTAATGCAGGTAAGTGCTGAAGGACAAAATTTAACTGCGCAATTTGCACAGTTGGAAAAAGATGAAACTATCGAGCAAGAGTTAGCACTGATGAAGAAAAAAGTGTCTGCAGCATAACCCTTGAGCAATAACTGTTTGGTTAAGTGAATAAGTATACTGAGTAAATTTTTATTGTTACTCAGTATCATAAGAATGTTAAAGAAGGAATTAAGAGCATGAGATACGACAGAGAGTATTCATCAAGTCACAATATTAATAAAAGATTGTCAAAAGACAGTGTACATAAAAAAGTATCAGGTGTTTGTGCCGGTATTGCCAAACATTATGACTTACCTCGCATTGCGGTAAGAATAGCGGCTATTGGCGCTTTGATTATGTTACCTATAGCAACAGGTGTTGCTTATGTGGTTGCTAGTGTTTTGTTACCTGAAAGTCGGTACAAGTAATTCAATGATATTGCTGTGCTTAGGAGGATTACCATGACATTTTTCAAATCTTTATTATTAGCAATATTTGCGACCCTCTTTTTAACCTATGTTTTGGGTATTAGTTTTTTAGAGTTATTCGACATTAATGTCACCATGAATGGCGAATTAATTGAGCCATTAAAAGCAATAGGAGTTTCAGCCGTGGCAACTGTTATTTTAGTATTAATTGCGTTAGCTATTGTGTTAAGCGTATTTGGCTCATTAATTTTTATAGGGCTATTAATCGCGGGTGCGTTAGTTATGGTGGCAATAGGTGTTTTCTGGCCGGTATTTTTAATCGCGGGTATTATCTGGTTAGTGTCTAGTAATAAATCTGTAAAACATGATGATCGCGTTAGAGAAAATTAGTGCTATCAAAAAGGCATTGGCTTTCATATCGGCGCCCCTAGCATTGCCGGGGGTGATATTGAACAAGCCCTACAGCATGCCAAAACCTTGGTAACACTTGACTCGGAAAAAGGTTATGCAAACTTAGCTAAAGTTTATTGGCAAAAAAAGCAAAGCGGTTAAAAAACAAAAAATATTAGTTAAAAAACTGCCCTAAAATAGCTTTGCATTCGGGCGTATTAACTAAACGAGCAAACTCATCGCCTTCATTTTTAATAACTTGTGAAAGCTGTAATTGAGTTGCTTGGCGAATGAGTTTTCTGCTAGTCATCACTGCATCGCTAGGCAAACGTGCAATGGAGCTGGCTACTTTTTCGCCGATTTTTAATAATTCATTAGGTGAACAAACTTGATTCGCAATACCGTAATGGAGAGCTTGTTCAGCCGAAAAAGTATTACCAAGCACCATCAGTTCAAAAGCGCGGCTTTGACCTATTAGCCTTGTTAATAATAAACTTGAGCCTGCCTCAGGACATAATCCGAGTTGAGTAAAGGGCAACTTAAATTTAGCATTGCTAGCCGCAATCACCATATCGCAATGTAGTAATAATGTGGTGCCAATACCAACAGCAGCTCCCGCAACCGCGGCAACAATAGGTTTATTAAATTCACTTAATGTTTTGACAAAATCAAGGGCGACAAGAGAGTCATCTTGAGAGCTTTCAATGAAATCTTGTAAATCATTGCCAGCAGAAAAACAGTTTTCATCACCGTGAATTAGTACGCAGTTTATGTTGTTATTGTTCTTAGCGTAATCAAAATGCTGGCAAAGCTGTTTATACATAAGGTTATTGAGCGCATTTTTTTTATCAAGCCTATTTAAAATGATAGTGAAAACGGCGTTGTTTTCTTTGGTAATTATTAAGTCAGTCATTTTGTTACGTTGCCAAGAGTGGTAAGCTAATATGAGTATAAACTTTAAGGGTTCTCAAAAGGGAAGTATAGCGTCCAATGAAAAATAACACTTTATTTTTTTTATTCTTACTGTGCAATATGGTGAGTTTTTATGGGGTTGCAAATTCAATCTCAGGGGATAAGTATTCAAAAATTTTGATTGAAAATGCCTATGTTCGAGCAACTATTCCAGGCACCTCAATCTCCTCTGCTTATATGGAAATAGAGAATAAGAGTGGCGAAACAATAACCCTAATGAGTGTTAACAGTAGTGCTTCACCGCGTATCGAATTTCATCAACATACCATGCACAATGGCATGATGCGTATGCGTAAACTCAATACTATTGATATCAAGCCGAAAGAGCGTGTTAAACTACAGCCATCAGGTTTACATTTAATGCTATTTGATGTTACCCCTCCTCTTAAAGCACAAGAGCATATTGAACTAACTTTAAATTTCTCTAATAAAAAATATATTGCTGTGCAGTTGCCTGTCTATAGTCCAGTGCAAGAAAAAACAGCTCAGAAAGCATCATCTAAAATGCACAAGCATCATCACTAGGAGCAAGATATGAAAATGAATTTCTCAGCGAAAGTTATTGGTTACACCATAGCAGGCATTTTTTTGTTTTTTTATTTTGTTGGCATGTACTGGAGTGTAG
The DNA here is from genome assembly GCA_016765685.1 of Colwellia sp. Lineage (GTDB taxonomy): Bacteria > Pseudomonadota > Gammaproteobacteria > Enterobacterales > Alteromonadaceae > Colwellia. The sequence continues at coordinate 65,526 of JAESPR010000125.1, forward strand.
ATGTCGATCCTATTGATATACGACACGAAGTAACCACGGCGGCAGCGGCTGATAATGTTGCCCCTGTTGTAGGTTACACCACAGCCACCACGTTAATTAAAGTGGCCTCAAGTATTCTAGATAAATCCGGCGGCTATTTGTCTAACGATGCTTTGCCGCCAGGGGTGTTTTTAGACAATATACCTGCATGGGAATTTGGCGTGTTAGAAATGGTACGCGATATGGCGTTAGTATTGCGTAAAGATTTCAGTCGTTCACAGTCTCAATCTTTAGAAAATATTCACATAAAAAGGGCACAGCCTAAATTTAATATAGACCATGCGAGTTGGGCGATGCCAAGTGCAGAGTCAGAATACAGAAAAGCGATCGATAGTTTATATCTATACAGAAATGCTTTAGTTGGTATTAGCAAGGCGAAAAACGATAATGCCCAGTTTTATGCTCGAGCTGATAATTTAACTTCATACCTAGATGAAGTGCAAAAACGCCTAGGAAGCTATTCTCAAAGACTCAGCGCCAGTGTTGGCAAAGAAAAAATCAATACAGATTTGGCTGGGGATAATGACGCTCGGCAGTCAAGTTATGCAGGAACTCATTCCCAGTTAAGAACTAGCTGGTGGTTACTTGATGATGTTTTTTACGAATCGCGTGGCGCAGCATGGGCGTTATTACATTTCTTGAAAGCAATAGAAATTGACTTTGATAGTGTCTTAAAAAATAAGAATGCTACAATCAGTCTACAGCAAATAATTCGAGAATTAGAGGCTAGCCAACAAACGCTTTGGAGCCCAATGGTTTTAAATGGTGATGGTTTTGGGGTATTAGCTAATCATTCTTTAGTGATGGCCAATTATATTTCACGCGCAAATGCAGCATTAATTGATTTAAATGAACTTTTAAGGAAAGGATAACAACAATGAAAAAAACAATCATAGCAGCAAGTCTAACGATAATGCTTAGTGCGAATGTACAAGCAGACACTTTGTTAGGGCTTTATATTGGTGGACAGATCTGGGCGAATCAAGCGAAAGGAACGTTTGGTGAAGGAGAAACTGACCAAGCGGTATTTAATTTTGATGATGAAGTTCAAGGCAGTTTTTTTGTTGCCCTTGAACACCCTATTCCATTAATTCCTAATATTAAAATAGCTTCTACAACACTTGATACCGTAGGTGGAGCAACCCTCTCGGTAGACTTTACTTTTGAAGGTACTACTTATAATGCTACTTCACAACTTGATACCACTTTTGATGCAAGTTATATAGATTATACTTTTTATTATGAAGTATTTGATAATGACTTATTAACATTTGATTTTGGTCTCACAGCGCGTGATCTTGATAGTAAAATTAAGGTTGTTGAGCAAATGAGTACACAAAGTAGTAACCTTGCGGTGACTGGTTTTATTCCTTTGCTCTATGTTAATACTATTATTGGTTTACCTTTTACTGGTTTTAACATTTTCGCTGAAGCAAATTTTTTGTCTTATGATGATAATAGCGTTTACGATTATCAAATAGGCGTTAGTTACGAGTTACTTGATAATTTAGCCGTCGATCTTGATGTTACCTTAGGTTATCGCGGTGTCAAATTAGAACTAAATGATATAGATAATTTATATTCAGACTTAACGTTTGAAGGTGTCTTTATTGGTACTGTTGTTCATTTCTAATGATGGGTGAAAAAAGGTAATAAAATAAAGAGCCTGGCTAAGAATTAGCGAAAGGAAATTTTTTTACATTCATCCTTATTCCTTTTTGGAATAACAAGCTCCCATCTATTCTTTTTGGTTTTATTCGTTCTTGTCTATCCTTTACCTATAAATTGTTATGGGTAAATATTTTTATGTCACAAGAGCAGCTATTTTTACAGCAGAATTCAAATATAACATCAAGTCCACTTGATGTTAATCAACTAGCGTTATTACAGCAGGCTACCTCTAGTTACACAACATTACAGCTTGCTTGGGCAAGTGGTTACCTTGCAGCAAAAAGTGAACAAGGGCAAGTTGCGCAAGTGAGTGTGGCACCAGCCCCAGTTGCCGCTAAAACATTAACTATTTTATACGCCTCACAAACGGGTAATGCCAAAGGGGTTGCTAGCCAAGTTGAGCAAAGTGCTAGTGCTGCAGGTATTAGCACAAAATTGATAAACATTAGTGATTACAAACCAAAAACGCTTAAACATGAAAGCCATATTCTTATTGTCGCTAGTACTAATGGCGAGGGTGAGCCACCGGATGATGCCATTGAATTCCATGAGTTTTTATTAGGTAAAAAAGCTCCGAAATTGCCTAACTTGAGTTATAGCGTACTGGCATTAGGTGATAGTAGTTATGAATTTTTCTGTAAAACGGGCCAAGATTTTGATGATCGTTTGCAAGCCCTAGGCGCCAAACAAGTTTTGCCACGGGTTGATTGTGATGTTGATTATGATGAAGACAGCGAAAGCTGGACTGTAAACATTGTCGACAACCTAAAAGATGCATTAACACAAACTGAAATTGCTTTAGCACCGGTTATGAATTTACCTGTAGCGGCGGTTAGTCAGTACAGTAAAAAAAATCCGTTTTCTGCTGAATTTTTGTTAAGTCAAAAAATTACTGGCCGTGATTCAGCTAAAGACGTACGTCATATTGAAATAGATTTAGGTGAGTCAGGACTTACTTACCAAGCAGGTGACGCGTTAGGTGTTTATTTTGATAATAACAGTGCTTTAGTTGCTGAGTTATTAGTAGCTCTTGATTTTACGGGTGATGAGCAAGTTAGTTTAGTTATTCATAGAGAGCAACAAAACTTATCCTTAATTGACGCGTTAACCAGCCACTTAGAAATTACCCAAACCGCCCCTGCTTTTATTGAATTTTGGGCAAAACAAAGTGCTGACAAAAAATTAATAGCAATAGCATCAGATAGAAATAGTGCCAGAGAGTTTGCTGGTGTTCACCAAATTATTGATGTGGTTACTTTAGCTTCTGCTGACGTAAGCGCACAAACTTTTGTTGACGCGTTACGTAAAATCACGCCGCGTTTATATTCCATTGCATCGAGTCAGGCAGAAGTGGAAGAAGAAGTACACTTAACTGTTGGTTTAGTGAGTTATGAAAATAATGGTAAACAACGCTTTGGTGGTGCTTCTCATTTTTTAGCGAATGACCTTGAAGAAGAACAAAAAGTACGGGTATTTGTTGAACACAATGACAATTTCCGCTTGCCTAGTAATACCAACACCCCTGTTATTATGATTGGTCCAGGTACAGGAGTTGCACCCTTTAGAGCTTTTATGCAGCAGCGTGAAGCCGATGAAGCACAAGGCGATAACTGGATGTTTTTTGGCGAACAAACCTTTACTCAAGACTTCTTGTATCAAGTGGAATGGCAGAACTATCTTAAATCAGGATTATTAACCCGCATGGATGTGGCTTTTTCTCGTGATCAAGCGGATAAAATATATGTGCAAGACCGGTTAAAAGAACAAGCCAGTGAAGTATTTGCATGGCTTGAACGCGGTGCTCACCTTTATATTTGCGGTGACGCTAACCGCATGGCAAAAGACGTTCATCAAACCCTAGTTGACATTATTAGTGAGCAAGGCCAATTAAACAGCGAACAAGCTGAGCAATATTTAAAAGATTTACGTAGCAATAAACGCTACCAGAAGGATGTTTACTAATGAGCAAAGATACCAATACACCAGAAACTACCCAAGCTAAATCTGTGCTTATTGTTGAAGGTAAACTTAGCGATAATGAACGTATGAAAGCAGAAAGCAACTTTTTGCGTGGTACCATCACTACCGATCTACAAAACAGAATGACCGGCGGTTTCACTAGTGATAATTCTCAGTTAATTCGTACTCATGGTATGTATCAGCAAGATGATAGAGATATCCGCGCAGAACGCCAAAAGCAAAAGTTAGAGCCTTTACATAATGTTATGTTGCGTGCGCGTTTACCCGGCGGCATTATCACGCCAAAACAATGGTTAGGTATTGATAAGTTTGCCGATGATTATACTTCCTATGGCAGTATTCGTTTAACCACCAGACAAACTTTTCAGTTTCATGGGGTATTAAAACCGGATATTAAATTGATGCATCAAACTTTAAACAGCATAGGTTTAGATTCTATTGCTACTGCAGGTGATGTAAATCGTAATGTGTTGTGCACTTCAAACCCGGTCGAGTCTCAGCTGCATCAAGAAGCATATCAATGGGCAACTAAATTAAGTGAACACTTATTGCCTAAAACGCGTGCTTATGCTGAAATTTGGTTAGACGAAGAGAAAGTAGAAACCACTGAAGATGCAGTGATTGAGCCTATTTTAGGCAGCACTTACTTACCGCGTAAATTTAAAACTACCGTCGTTATTCCACCGAATAATGATATTGACGTACATGCCAACGACTTAAACTTTGTCGCGATAAGCGATAACGGTAAGTTGATTGGTTTTAACGTACTGGTTGGTGGTGGTTTAGCCATGACTCATGGTGACAAGGCAACATATCCCCGTTGTGCTGACGATTTCGGTTTTATCTCTCTTGAGCATACTTTAGCCGTCGCGGAAGCGGTAGTGACTACACAACGTGATTGGGGTAACCGAGTTAATCGTAAGAATGCGAAAACTAAATATACTTTAGACCGCGTGGGTATTGATACCTTTAAAGCCGAAGTTGAGCGCAGAGCAGGCATCGAGTTTAGCGAGTCTCGTGCGTATGAATTTACGCACCGAGGTGATAGTTTCGGTTGGGTTGCCGGCATTGACGGTAAACATCATTTGACCTTATTTATCGAAAATGGTCGCATCCTCGATTTTTCTAATAACAATGGCGTAATTAAACCCTTAAAAACCGGTATGGCAAAAATAGCTGCAGTGCATCAAGGCGATTTCCGTATTACCGCAAACCAAAATGTTATTATTGCCGGCGTTGCTGAGGCTGATAAAAACGCCATTGAGCAGCTTGCTCGCGAGCATGGATTGTTAAACGATACCACCTCGAATCAACGTAAAAGTTCAATGGCTTGTGTTGCCTTTCCTACTTGCCCATTAGCTATGGCCGAAGCCGAGCGTTACTTGCCTAAGTTAGTGGATGATGTTGAAGCTATTTTAGCGAAAAACGACCTTGAAGGTGAAAGTATTATTTTGCGTGTTACTGGCTGTCCTAATGGCTGTGGTCGTGCCATGTTGGCTGAAATAGGCTTAGTGGGTAAAGGGCCGGGCAAATACAATATGTATTTAGGCAGTGATTTAGCTGGCTCAAGAGTGCCTAAGCTCTATCAAGAAAATGTTGATGAAGCGGGCGTATTAACTGAAATTGATGCGTTAACACAGCGTTGGTCGAAAGAGCGTCAGCAAGGCGAAGCGTTTGGTGATTTTGTTGTGCGTGTCGGCATTGTTGAGCAAGTAAAAATAAGCGTTAGGGACTTTTATGATGACTAATTCATTAGTGACTACCAAAGGTGTTACGCGGGTTAATAATTTGCCAGTGCAGAACACGCCGATAAATAATCGTTTTCCTGCTTCGTTACCTAAACCGTGGTTAGCGCAATGGAACGAAGATTTAGAGAAAAAATCACCCATTGTTCGTATTGAATGGACCATGGAAAATTTGCCAAGCCAGTTTGTACTTTCTTCTAGTTTTGGTATTCAGTCAGCCGTTATGCTGCACATGATGACACAAATTGATGCCAATATTCCGGTGTTGTTAACTGATACAGGTCACCTGTTTCCAGAAACGTACCGCTTTATTGAAAAGCTTGCCGAGCGCTTGAACTTAAATTTGCATGTTTACAGTGCGGTTGAAAGTGCTGCATGGCAATTAGCAAAATATGGCGAACAATGGGCGCAAGATGAAGAAGCGTTAAAGCAATATAATAGGAAAAACAAAGTTGAACCGTTAGAGCGTGGTTTATCTGAACTGAATTGTGGTACTTGGTTTTCAGGTGTGCGCAGGCAGCAGTCTGAGCATCGTCAAGGTTTACCGGTAGTGAGTATCTTACGTGGTCGTTTTAAAGTGCACCCTATTATTGATTGGGGCAACAGAGATGTGCACCAGTATTTAACTAAGCATAATTTGCCCTATCATCCTTTGTGGGATGAAGGTTATGTTTCAGTAGGTGATGTTCATAGCACCAAACCATTAACCTTAGGTATGGACGAAAGTGAAACCCGTTTTGGTCCCGGTCAAAGAGAATGTGGTTTGCATACCGATGGTGATGGCATATAATCCTAAATTCAGCAGTTGATACACTTTTATGTCGCGTCCAACCGCTGAATCTAGGATGATTTCAGTTTTTCGCTATTCACTTATCTCAAAATGATGCCTTAATTGCTGTTTTAAGGTAGTAAAAAAGTCATCATTAGGTTTGTCACTGATTAAATTGGCTAGTTCAGTGCCAATAGGCGTAAATTTATAAAATTGTATGGCAATATTCGATTTTTTACCACTTAGCTTTAATGGTAGCCCATTAAAATAAAAATTAAGCTTTTCTCCGACTGCTATTACGTTTAATTCACTCTCTTGTTTATAAACTAAGTGATTATCAGCGAGCGATAATATATCTGCGTAATTCAAACCAAAGTGGCTTAAATTAATGTGTTGTTGTCTGTTTTTATTGAAAAAATTGAGCAGACCAGGCTGCTGGTAGGTACCGGAAATAAGTCGAATGTTTTTTTTGCTCTGGTCTTTCACTGCCAGTGAGCAAGCTTTTGCTAATAATTTTGCATCAACAATGCTCATATCGCGAAATACTTTCAATGCCTTTAATGAATAGGAGCCTGGCCGAGTTAACTCACCCATTAATATTTTTGCCCATAAATCTTGCATTGTTTTGTTACTAACATTTTCAGCTAACGTGATGTAACGGTCAAACCAGTCTAAATCGGGTCTTTTATCAAGAGATTTATTTGCGCAAAAAGCAAAGGTTTTATCCATAATGGCTTCAATATTCTCTTGTTGTCGTAAGTAAGTTAACCTTCCGCGTTTAGTGCTACGATCTTCAATAGGCATTTGTTTTTCAATAGGCAATAAAGGCGCTTCAAGGCCAAATTGTTGAGTGATTTTGAAAAATTGTTTATGAGTGGGGGATTCTACGTTTTTGCTTTTGAGTTCCTCATTTTCTATCGGGAGGTTGCTCTCATGCTTCTTATTGTTAGGTTGACCGTTGTTCGGTTGCTCAATGACAATAACTGACGTTTTATCTGTTTTCACTTTTACACCCCATATCCATATAACTTAAAAGATAACTAAAAAGATAACTAAATTAATTGTATGGGTTTATTGAGTATTGTCAAAGTGACTTTTGTTATGTAATACAAAATAGGTAAAAAGTGTAAAAGAAAACAGTAAAAAAGTAGCAATAAGGCATAGTTAAGTTATAGTTATGTAATAAGTTGGCTTAACGATATAAAATTCAAATTTAATTAGCTCCTATTATGCGGAATACGGATAATAAAATACGGATAATAAAGGTTAGTTACTTGAGGGTAGTATGCAAGTATCAGAAAATTCACAAGATGATTTTCTATTTATCGATGATAGCGATGAAGATGAAATTTTAGACGGCACCAGTAAAGAAACGTGGCAAGTTCTTATTGTTGATGATGATCCTGAAATTCATTCGGTTACACAGTTAGCACTATCTGATTTAGAGGTACTAGGCCGTCGTCTAGAATATCTGCACGCCTATTCAGGCCAAGATGCATGTAAATTAATTGAAGAAAACCATGACATTGTTCTAGTATTATTAGATGTTGTGATGGAAACTGATGATGCGGGATTAAATGTAGTTAAGCATATCCGAGAGAATTTACACCGACAAGATATTCGTATTGTGCTGAGAACGGGTCAACCTGGTTATGCGCCCGAAGAAAGTGTTATTAAAGAATATGACATTAACGATTACAAAACAAAAACGGAACTAACTCGTAGAAAACTCGTCACTACTGTTTATGCGGCTATTCGCTCTTATCAACAAATAGCAACAGTCACTGAAAGCCGCCAAGGCTTAGAGAAAATAGTCTCAGGCTCTGCTAGTCTGCTTGAATTACACTCTATAACCGAATACTGTCAAGGCACCCTAAAACAATTGATTCAGCTTATCGATCAAGACATTGAATGTTTGTTTTGCGCGAGAGGGCAAGGCATTATAGAACATGCTGACGATTTGAGTTTTTATATCATCGCCCAACAAGGTTATTCATCGGTATTAGCCAATCAAAAGCTAGAAACCTTAAAAGATGAGAAAATTAGCAAACAAGTTAAAAGCTGTTTTACCCAAAAGACCCACCAATACTTTGATGATTCACTTTATTTATATATCGCTAAAGGGGGTTATCGCGCGGTTATTTATCTTACGTTGAACGAAACACTAAGCGATATTCAAAAACAGTTATTGGAAGTGTTTTTAGCTGGAATTGCTATTGGTTATGAAAACGTTCATTTATTTCAAAAACTCAGTAATGCGGCTTATAAAGATTGGTTAACTAACCTCGCGAATCGATTAGAGTTTGTCCGTTTACTTGATACTTTTGCCAAAGATGACGGTGAACATCAGGTGGCGGCATTAATAGACTTGAATCACTTTAGTGACGTTAATGATGCGTTAGGCCAAGATGTAGGTAATCAACTTTTAACAGCCGTCGCTCAACGTTTACAGACGCTAAGTTGTACTTGTAAAATAGCCCGTGTTGGTGCGGATGTTTTTGGGATGATTGGTTCGCAATCCTGTTTAACACCGGATGCTTTACTGACTTTATTCGAACAACCTTTTACAGCAGGGGAGCAAAAACTACCTATTAATGCCTGTTTTGGTTTTTGTACAAAAGAACATGCTAGTGGCAGTGGTGTACAGGTACTAAACCAAATTAATATTGCTTTAAATCTTGCTAAGAAAAAACAGGTTGAGCATTTTGCTTATTATAACCCTGAAATGGAAGATGAAACGCAATGGCGTTTGAATATGATCAGGCAGTTACGTACAGACTTTGCTGATAATCGTCTGGAATTATGGTATCAACCACAGCTTGATTTAAGTTCAGGTAAAGTGATTGGTGCAGAAGCCTTATTACGTTGGCGCACTACCGATGGTAATTTTATTTCTCCTGCTATATTTATTCCGTTAGCAGAATATTCAGGTTTGATTGTTGATATTGGTGATTGGGTTGTTAATCAAGCCTGTGCACAAATTAAAGTACTTGAAGGCAAAATATTTGGCGATATCACTATTTCAGTCAATGTTTCTATTCCTCAATTTAGGCGTGGAAACTTTGTTGATACGGTATTGAGTGCTATTAAAAATCATAAAATTCAGCCGAGTAAATTAGAATTAGAAATTACCGAAAATATCTTAATGGATGATCCACAAGTGGTTATTGATGCACTGGTTAAATTGAAAAACCATGATATTAGTATTGCTCTGGATGATTTTGGTACTGGTTTTTCTTCGTTAAGTTATTTACAAAAACTACCCTTAGATCGCCTTAAAGTTGATCGTGCTTTCATTACTGATATTGCTCAAGAAGGCCAATCAGTTATTGCAGAAACTATTATTGATTTAGGTAAAAAAATGAATCTAAAAGTCATTGCTGAAGGTATTGAAGAAATTGAACAACAAGAGCGTTTATTAGAACTTGGTTGTGATGAAGTACAAGGTTTTTATTACGCCAAACCGATGCCCGCCAATGAATTTATGAAGTTTTTACAAAATAATAGTTAAAGGTCTCAAGCTTTTAATTGATAGTAGCGACTGATACCGCAACATTTTTCGCTACTCGCTACTCGCTACTCGCTACTCGTCATCCGTGTTTCTCTGCCTTGTTCTGGTTGGTCAGGAATAAGCAGCGCTAAAACCAAAGAACACAAGGCAAAGCCAGCGCCAATATAAAATACCCACGACGGGTGAATGATCCACAACAGCCCTAACAACGCGGGGATCACGACAGCAGCAATATGATTAATAGAAAAACTTACCCCTGCACTGGCGGCAATATCTTCGGGTTGCGCAATTTTTTGAAAATAAGTTTTAATTGCAATGGAGAGTGCAAAAAATAAGTGATCAATCACATAAAGTGCTGCGGCAATATTGGCATTTTCGACTAAACCATAACTAATAAACACGACAATCAAGCCAATATATTCAAAACGTAAGGTCGCTCGTTCACCAATTTTTCCAATTAACTTGCCAATTTTTGCGGCGAATAACCAGTTGAATACATAGTTAATTAAAAAAAGTGCGCTAACATCAGCAACACTATAATTAAACTTTTCTACCATTAAAAAACCAGCGAACACGACGAATATTTGTCTGCGCGCCCCACTAAAAAAAGTTAACGCGTAAAACAACCAATAACGCTTTCTTAAAATTAATTTTTTGGTTTGTGGTGTTTTTTCTTCGAAATGCTTAAATGATAATGTTAATAATAAAGTCATCAATAAACCTATACTGCCAAATAAAGCATACGTTATTTTATATCCCCAACTAAATTGCTCTACTAGTACCCAAATACTTGAAAAGGCTAATAGAGAAGCAATGGCTTTTATTGATAACAGTCGACCCATAAAGTGAGCGGTTTTATCTTTATCTATCCATTGTAAAGTCAGAGACTGGCTTAAGGTTTCGTAATAATGAAATCCCACCGACATAAAAATAGTAGTTAAATATAAGCCGACTACCGATGGGAAAAAGCCAGTAATCAAAACACCCAGACTTGTGACGACCAAAGCAATTAACGCTAAGCGCTGTTCTTTAATGAATAATAAGGCGTAGATAACGGTAAAAGCTAAAAAGCCAGGGATTTCACGTAAACTTTGTAATATGCCAATTTCTACACCAGTAAAGTTGGCTTTTTCAATAACAAAATTATTAAGTAATACCATCCACACGGAAAAAACTAATGGCATAGTAAAAGCCATGGCTAGCAATAAATGTTCAGGTTGGTTAAAACGTTTGATAAATTTCATTTCATTCTATGGCACGCAGTTATTTTCTAGAAATACCTTTTGAGGCTATAGTTTACGCCTTTTCTTTTTTGTTTTAAACATAAGGTTAGTGGGTGATGCCACTGTGTTAAACGCTTGATTAAAACGCTTGTTTAAAAAATATTGCAATTAACTTTCTTTCAAGGCACACTCAGTCGTCTATTATTAAGTGGCATAGCTATATGTCACAGTTAAATAGCATGAGAAAATCAATTACACAAAAAAGAAATCATCAATACATCAACACCACTTATTAGGTGAAGGAGACAGAGTATGATATATCAAGGCAGCAGCCTTAGCGCCCAATTACTTGAACACGGTATTGTCGAACTTAAGTTCGAGGCCCAAGGTTCAGTAAATAAATTTGACCAAGCAACTTTTGTAGAATACCAAGCCGTTGTTGACGCGATTAACAACTGCAGTGAGGCAAAAGGGGTTATGGTGACCTCGGGTAAGTCAACATATATAGTTGGCGCTGACATTACCGAATTTTTAGAAACTTTTAAACAACCTGAAGAAGCCTTAGTGCCTTGGGTGAAAAAAGCATCTGATGTTTTTGATGCTTTTGAAGACATTCAATTACCCACCATTGCTGCTATTAACGGTGTTGCTTTAGGCGGCGGTTGTGAAATGACCTTAGTATGTGACTACAGAGTTGCAGACACGAACGTTAGCATCGGCTTACCTGAAGTTAAGCTAGGCCTTATGCCGGGCTTTGGTGGTACGGTTCGTCTACCCCGTATTATTGGTGCAGATAACGCTATTGAGTGGATGAGCACCGGTAAAGCACATCGAGCAGAATCTGCGTTAGCGGTCGGCTTACTTGATGCTGTTGTTGCACCAGAGAAATTAAAAACTGCGGCGATTAGCATGCTTAAACAAGCGATTGCTGGCAAATTAGATTGGCGCGCTAAACGTCAACCTAAATTAGAAGCGTTAACCCTTAGCCCTGTTGAAACCCTGATGACCTTTAGCACATGTAAGGGCATGATAGCGGCAAAAGCAGGTAAACATTATCCTGCCCCTATGGTTATGGTGAAAACTATTGAAGCCGCTGCGGGATTAGATCGCGCCGGTGCTATGGCAGCAGAGAACGCTGGTTTTGCTAAATTGGCAAAAACTGATGCAGCAACCGCGCAAATAGGTTTGTTTATGGCAGACCAAGTGATCAAAGGCAAAGCCAAAAGAGCGGCTAAGCAAGCAACCAAAGCAGTTAATAAAGCAGCGGTATTAGGCGCAGGTATTATGGGGGGTGGTATTGCTTACCAGTCTGCCTATAAAGGCACGCCTATTATTATGAAAGATATAAATGATCAAGCACTCGATCTAGGTCTTAGTACTGCTGCAGGTATTTTAACTAAACAAGTTGAACGCGGTCGCATTAACGCTAAAAAAATGGCAGGTGTATTAAACAATATCACCCCAAGTTTAAGTTATGACAGTGTTAAAGATGTTGATATTGTTGTTGAAGCCGTGGTTGAAAATCCCAAAGTTAAAGGTATGGTGTTAGCTGAAGTTGAAGGTGTTATTAGCAAAGATGCCATTCTAACCTCTAATACCTCAACTATCTCTATCGATTTATTAGCGCAAAGCGTTAAACGACCAGAAAATTTCTGTGGTATGCATTTCTTTAACCCAGTAAATAAAATGCCACTGGTTGAAGTTATTCGTGGTAAAGATACTTCAGATGAAACCGTTGCTGCTGTGGTGGCTTATGCCGCTAAAATGGGTAAATCTCCCATTGTTGTTAACGATTGTCCTGGTTTTTATGTCAACCGTGTTTTATTCCCATACTTTGCTGGTTTTAGTCAATTAGTGCTTGAAGGTGCTGATTTTGTCGCTATTGATAAAGTGATGGAAAAACAATTTGGCTGGCCGATGGGTCCGGCATTCTTGCTTGATGTTGTTGGTGTTGATACTGCTGATCATTGTACTGGCGTGATGTCGGCTGGTTTCCCAACACGCATGAAAAAGCTTGATAATGATCCAGTTAGCGCTTTATATTCCAATGATCGTTTAGGTCAGAAAAATGGTAAAGGTTTCTATGATCACATTAAAGATAAACGTGGCCGTCCGATGAAAGTGCCAGCAGATGCCGCTTATGCATTATTTGCTGAGAACTGTGCTGATAAGAAGAGCTTTGAAAGCGAAGAAATTATTGCCCGTTTAATGATCCCTATGGTTAATGAAGTCGTTCGTTGTTTAGAAGAAGGTGTGGTTGATACCGCAGCTGAAGCTGATATGGGCTTGATTTACGGTATTGGTTTTCCTCCTTTTAGAGGTGGTGCAATTCGTTATTTAGAAACTCTTGGTTTAGATAGCTTTATCACTATGGCTGATTCTTATGCGCATTTAGGTGAAATTTATCAGGTAACTGATGGTTTACGCGAAATGACAAAATCAGGAAAATCTTACTTCACTACAGACGTTAAAACATCTGCAAACGTATCAAATAAATAGCCCTAGGAGAAATAAAATGAAAGAAGTTGTAATAGTTGATTGCATTCGAACTCCTATGGGACGTTCAAAAGCCGGTGTTTTTCGCAATGTACGCGCAGAAAAATTATCAGCCCACTTGATGGAGCAAATTCTTAAACGCAACCCAGCATTAGATCCCAATGACATTGAAGATGTTATTTGGGGCTGTGTTAAGCAAACTAAAGAGCAGGGTTTTAACATCGCCCGTAATGCCTCATTACTTGCCGGTTTACCAAAATCTATCGGCGGCTTAACTGTGAACCGTTTATGTGGTTCATCAATGCAAGCCTTGCATGATGCAACTACTGGTATTATTGCAGGCCAAGGTGATGTTTATTTAATTGGCGGTGTTGAGCACATGGGTCATGTCCCTATGATGTACGACATTGACTTTGACCCCGCGCTTAGCAAACATATTGCCCGTGCATCAGGCAACATGGGCTTAACTGCTGAACTTTTAGGTAAGCAACATGGTATTACCCGTGAAATGCAAGACGCTTTTGGCGCCCGCTCTCACCAAAAAGCTCACCAA
>JAESPR010000126.1 GCA_016765685.1 Colwellia sp.
AATTCCTTTTACTCTAAAATCACTAAAAGCGGATATACCTACAAGTTTGCTTAAGATTGACAATTTAGTATCCGCTGATGTATCTGGATATGTAATGAGTTTTAAAATAAAACAGCGACAATAGCGCTGTAGTCCCACCTGAGTCCATTCACTCTTGATGCCACAGCGCTTCAGCAGTGAACACAGTAGCGCCGAAGGTAGTAAGCGTGTGGATGTTCTTCTCTTTATGTGAGAGTAGGACATTGCTAAACTTCTATTTAAAGAAACCCGTAGTTAGTGCTACGGGGTTTTTGCTTTTTGAAATTTTATTTCTATATTGTCTATCACTGCTTTGAATATTAAGTACAATAACAATATTCAAACTATTTCAATAAGTGATCATGGAATCTAGCCAGCAGTTTTCTTTGCAAAACAATAATAGCTTTAATGTAAAAGCTATTTGCCCAACTATATATTTTCCTAAATCATTAACCGATCTAAAACAATTGCCTGATTTAGCATCGGAAAATTTCTATATTCTAGGTGATGGTACCAATACACTTTTTATTGACCAGCAAGCCCCAACCATAATCAAACCAAGCTTTACCGGGGTTGATATTACTGAAACTGCAGATAGCTATATTGTTACTGTAGGTGCAGGAGAAAATTGGCATCAACTTGTTAGTTCTTTATTGGAACAGGGAATTTTTGGTCTAGAGAATCTAGCGTTAATTCCTGGTAGTGTGGGTGCCGCACCGGTACAAAATATAGGTGCTTATGGTGTGGAATTTTCTAATTTTTGCATACAAGTGAAGTGGTTTGAATTTGTTAGCAAAACAGTGAATACGTTAAACAATGATGGTTGCCAATTTACATATCGTAATAGTGTGTTTAAACACGCCCTATATAATAAAGGTATTATAATTGAAGTGGTATTTTCATTTCCGAAAGTGTGGCAAGCTAATTTATCTTATGCAGGTTTGAATGAATTAAATGAAAATGCAACAGCTAAAGCAGTGATGGAGAAAGTGATCAGTTTACGCCAAGCTAAATTACCTGATCCACAATTATTACCTAATGCGGGCAGTTTCTTTAAGAATCCAATTGTTGACGAGACAATATTTACTAGGTTACAAAGGGAATATCCAAAGATGCCTTTTTATCCTCAGGGGAAAAAGCAAGTTAAACTCGCCGCAGGTTGGCTTATAGAGCAAGCTGGTTTAAAGGGGTATTGTGAAAATGGTGTTGGTGTACATGAAAAGCAAGCACTGGTTTTAGTTAATTATGAAAGTGAGAACGGACAGGATATTGTTGCACTTGCCCACTTTGTACAGCAACAAGTATTGGCAAAATTTGACATTATCATTTCCCCTGAAGTACGTATGCTTACCTCACAAGGCGAGCAAGATTTTGCTGACTTAGTAATAAAATAAAAGCGGAAATAACATGGCCAAGGTAGTAAGAGAGCATATCATTCGAGCATTAGCCAAAGGAGGTTTTATTTCAGGACAAAATCTTGGCGATCAGCTCAATATTAGTCGTACGGCTATTTCAAAACATATAAAAACATTAACCGAAATGGGCTTAGATATTTATAGCGTTACTGGGAAAGGTTATAAATTATCTCAGTCGTTAAACCTATTAAGCAACAGCAAAATCATTAATGCATTACCAAAAGGCAGCACAGCACCAGAAATTGAAGTGCATAGTATAATTGATTCAACCAATAGTTACCTATTGCGCCGTTTGCCTAATCAGTTATCACAAGGGCAGGTTTGTTTAGCGGAATATCAAAGTACTGGCAGAGGTCGTCGAGGTCGGCAATGGATTTCTCCTTTTGGTTCACAAATTTATCTATCAATGTATTGGTATTTAGAGCAAGGCTTATCGGCTGCCATGGGCTTGAGTCTGGTCACTGCATTGGCGGTTAGTGATGCTGTTTTTTCGTTGACTAACATTCAAGTTCAACTCAAGTGGCCTAATGATGTTTATTTAGGTGGAGCCAAATTAGCCGGCATTTTAATCGATCTTGATGGGCAAGCACTAGAGCCGAGTCACAGTGTTATTGGTATAGGTTTAAATTTAAACATGCCTGCGCAAGCAGCGAAAAAAATTGACCAAAAATGGACTGATTTACAAAGCCACAGTCAACGTCAGATAGATAGAAATATTTTAAGTGCTCAGTTAATCTATCATTTACTCAAACGATTGCAACAACATCAAGAAGGTGGTTTAACAGCCATGCTTGATGAGTGGCATGACCGAGATCTTTATTTAAATAAACCGGTAAAATTACTCACAGGTGAGCGGACTACCCAAGGTATATGTCGCGGTGTGAATAGCCAAGGCGCACTGCTGTTAGAAGTTAACGGACAAGTAAAGCCTATTTATGGCGGTGAGGTTAGTCTGCGAGGTGATGAATGATAGTGCTCATTGATATTGGAAATACTCGAACAAAATATTGCCTTGTCAATGAGGGGAAGAACAGTTCGCAGCAAGCACTATTAAATGATCATGTTAATAACGAATTTTTAAGCGACAAATTTAGTCATGCGACTAAGTTTTTGGTGGCGAGTGTTAGTCATAATAAACTAACCGATGAAATATTCGCTTGGTGTCAACTTAATAAAATAACTTATCAACGGGTAGTTAGTGAGATTAAAAAAAACAATGTTGTCACTGGTTATCAAGAGCCAAGCCAGCTTGGGGTAGATCGTTGGTTGGCATTAGTAGGTGCAGCAGCATTGTTTCCAAATAAAAATATTTTGATCATTGATGCCGGTACCGCTACAACCATTGATTTGTTAGCAGCGGATGGCCAGCACCAAGGGGGTTGGATCTTAGCAGGAATAACAACATTAATTAATAGTGTTTTAGCCGACACGGTTCAAGTTAAAGTCAAAACAGAAGAAAGAGCAAGTTTAGCTTTTGGCACTAATACTTCTGAAAATGTACATAACGCAGCATGGGTAGCAACCGTAGCGGCGGTCGACTCTGCTATATCACAAGCTCAGCAACAAGGAATCATTGTCGATGAAGTAGTCTTTACCGGAGGAAATAGTGGGTTACTTTCTTCACTCGTTTCTCATCAAAATACGATAATTGAACAGCTAGTGTTTAATGGTCTGCAAGCTTATATTTAAGTATTAATGGTAAGAATTAAATAGGCGTTGAGTAAAAAAACATCAAACTTACAACAAACATTCAGGAAAGTGAGAAAAACATTAATTTTTTTCAATTTTGCCCTTGCAAGGGACAAAACATTACTCTAGAATTCGCACCACTTAATGTAGTGCCGACTTAGCTCAGTTGGTAGAGCAACTGACTTGTAATCAGTAGGTCGCCAGTTCGACTCCGGCAGTCGGCACCATTAATACTACTTCT
>JAESPR010000054.1 GCA_016765685.1 Colwellia sp.
ATTTGTGCCTATGCGGTAATGAGCAATCATACCCATATTGTATTATTTGTTGATGTTGAACAGGCCAAATCATGGTCAATGCACGAAGTAATAAGTCGCCAAAAAATAACAAGACACCCTTGTCAAAAAATAACAAGACACCCTTGTTAGCAAAAAATAACAAAAAAATAACAAGACACCCTTGTTAGTAAAAAATAACAAGACACCCTTGTTAGTGGAAATTATCACAAAGCTAAACTAAAAAAAAATAACAAGACACCCTTGTTAGTGGAAATTATCACAAAGCTGAACTAAGGTTAAATAATCAACAATCTTGAAAGGGTTTTGTTATGGCAACGGCAAGGAAAAAGCAAATAAGTTTAATTGACACATTTTATTATCACTGTGTTTCGCGTTGTGTTCGTCGCGCCTTTTTGTGTGGTGAAGATAAAGTGTCTGGTGTTAGTTATGAGCACCGTAGGGCTTGGGTTGAAGATAAGTTATTATCGTTAGGGAAAGTATTTGCCATTGATATTTGTGCCTATGCGGTAATGAGCAATCATACCCATATTGTATTATTTGTTGATGTTGAACAGGCCAAATCATGGTCAATGCACGAAGTAATAAGTCGCTGGCATCAATTATTTAAAGGCACATTAATTACCCAACAATATTTACGGGGTGAATCACTCATTGAGCCCTTGCAAAAAATGGTTGAAGAAACGGCTGCTGTTTATCGTCAACGCCTCATGGATATTAGCTGGTTTATGCGCATTTTAAATGAAAGCATTGCTCGACAGGCGAATGTTGAAGACAACTGCACTGGACGTTTTTGGGAGGGACGTTTTAAATCTCAAGCCTTGCTTGATGAAGCCGCCCTTGCCGCTTGTATGGCTTATGTTGATTTAAACCCTATACGCGCTAATATGGCAAAAACACCTGAAGATTCAAATCATACTAGTATTCAATTACGCATCAAATCAGCGTTAACAGGAAAACAACCTCAAGCATTACAACCATTTACTGGTAACCCCAGAAAAAACATGACAACAGGTTTACCTTTTGATCTAAAAGATTATATTCAATTAATTGAACTCACTGGGCGCTGTATTCGTGAAGATAAATTTGGTTATATTGATAATAACCAACCAAGCATTTTACAACGATTAAATATCAGCCCTGAAAACTGGCTGATATTAACCACGCAATTTAGACAATGTTTTCATGGTGCGGTAGGTCATGCTGATGCGCTTACTGATTTTTGTCGGCATCAACAAATACAACGACGACATAATGTTAGTTGTTGCCAGAAATTATTTGCTTAACCCTCAGCCAAACAATATTTAACCACAAGTACAACCTCTTGAGGTCTGCCTGTATCTAAAATACCGAAGTTACACTTTTTTTAGGTGTTTTTTGCTCATCATACCCAATTTAAAGGGAGTTAATCTTTTCGCATCAATTGAGTGATGGTTTTAGGTCTGTTAGCGTGGTTAAAAATAAAAGTGGCTGTCTTGGTATACTACGTTGGTATTACTAGTTGGTTTTTGGTTTTTGGTTTTTGGTTTTTGGTTTTTGGTTTTTTAACCAGTGTATCGCAGCCTACGGCTGCGATACACTGGTTATTTTATTAACAAAAATCCATTGCGGTTAAATGCCTTGTTGGATAATATTGACATACTAGCATTTTCATTAAAATGATAGTCACCAATACAAACATTAGGAGGTATTTTATGCCAACAGCAAAAAAAAATGATTTTATTACGGTAGAAGAATACCTAAACGGTGAACTTATTAGTGAAGTAAAACATGAATATGTAGATGGTCAAGTTTTCGCTATGGCTGGTGCAACACCTGACCATGGAAGAATATCATCTAATATTAATAGAATATTAGGTAATCATTTAATAGATAATCCTTGCGAGCCTTTTATTTCAGATATGAAAGTAAAAACATCGATCAGTAAATATCGTTATCCTGATGTATTAGTTATATGTGATGATAATTTCATTGAAAATGGGAATGTAACAGAAACACCTACCATTATTGTAGAGGTTTTATCTAAAAGCACTCGTAAAACAGATGAAAGAGATAAGCTTCTAGAATATATCAATTTACCTACACTGAAAGAGTATGTCATTGTGGAGCAATATTGTGCTGATGTGACTGTTTATCGTCGAAGTGAAAAATGGTTTCCAAAGCATTATTTTTTAGGTGAAAATATTCATTTTGAATCTATTGATTTAACGCTTTCTGTGGAAGAAATTTATCATCGTGTTAAAAACGAAGATATGATCGATTTCCTAAAAAACCAAAACAAGCAATAATAACAGCGTTATCAGCTATGGTATATATTATTCGATGCTCTTTATTGATACGCCTTGACAGCAAAAAGAGAGGATCCCCCTAAATTAGATCTTCTAAAGATAGTAGTTTTTGATCGGTAATTTATTATGCGGCAAATAGTGGTGCTTATAGAGTGGCGTTAACAGGCAGTAGTTTAACGGAATTTACAATATCATAGCAATATTACATCAAAATATGACATACTATGTCATCACTTATTGATGAGGGTTAAATCATGAGAACAACAGTTACATTAGATGATGAACTAATTGCAGATTTTGCAGAGTATTATCCTAAATTGACAAAAACACAGGTAATTCAAGCATCATTGAAAGAGTTTATACAAAAGGCAGCGGCAAGGCGTCTTGCAGCCATGGGCGGGGCTGCGCCTAATTTAGAGGACGCGCCACCAAGGAAACAATTTTGATTCTAGTTGATACTACTGTTTGGGTAGAGCATATCCGATACGGTTTAGATGAAATGGTTGATTTGCTTAATGATAACCGGGTGTATCAGCACGAGCTTGTCACATTAGAGCTTTCTTGTTGGACTCCCCCAAATCGCGATCTGTTTTTTACTAGTATGGACAAATTACCTAAGCTTCAAGCTGTTAGTGCTGCGTATGTTGTCCAATTTATTCAACTCAATAAACTGTACGGCAAAGGCTGTGGTGGTATTGATATGTCTCTATTGGCTTGTGTTGTAATTTCAGGTGCTAAGCTAGGGCAATCGCATTAAAATATTTGTAATATTTTTAGTAGGTAATCGCTATCCCATCCTGCCATTTGCCGCTTAATTTTAATGCCTACTTTATGCGCTGTTTCTGATTTTAGTAGGTTTAAAGATATG
>JAESPR010000127.1 GCA_016765685.1 Colwellia sp.
AAAATGCCATGCGCGCCAAAGACAAATGTCGTCTTGGTGTTATCCGTATGGCATTATCTGCAATCAAACTAGCTGAAATTGATCATAAAACCGAAGCAACTGATGACAATGTTATTGCTATTTTAACCAAAATGGTTAAGCAGCGTAAAGAATCTATCAAGATGTTTACTGACGGTGGGCGTGATGAATTAGCCGCTAAAGAAGCTGAAGAAATAAATGCGATAAAGTTTTTTCTTCCTCAGCCATTAACAGATGCAGAAATTAACAAATTAATTAACCAAGCAATTACGGATACCAGTGCTGCCACCATGGCAGATATGGGTAAAGTAATGGCGGTATTGAAACCGTTAATGCAAGGTAAAGCAGATATGGGCGCGGTTAGCGGTCAAGTAAGGTCTGCTTTAAATTAGTTGGTTATCAAATTTGATAAAACCGTAATAAGTTAAGCTAAATGGCTTGAGCTATTACGGTTTTTTTATGTTCAGGATGAACGGTATGTCGCGGTGCCATGGATGGCAAAGAGCGTGTATGCTTATTTCTTGATTCCCTAAAATATCACCACGCTGGCATTTTATTTGTGTACAATAAATGCTCCCTATTTCCTGTTCACAAGAATATTATCAGTATGACCGGACGTATCCCTCGACAATTTATTGATGACTTATTAGCCCGTGCTGATATTGTTGATTTAGTCGAATCTCGTGTGCCATTAAAAAAAGCCGGTAAAAACTATCAAGCCTGCTGCCCTTTTCATAATGAAAAATCACCTTCTTTTACCGTAAGCCAAGACAAACAATTTTATCATTGCTTTGGTTGTGGTGAGCACGGTAATGCTATTTCTTTTTTGATGGAATTTGACCGTTTAGATTTTGTCGATGCTATTGAAGAACTAGCAAGCTACTGTGGCATTGAAGTGGTGCGCGAAGAAAATAACGCCAGTCCGGCAGAGCAGCGTCGTCAGCAACAGATTTATCAACAAAAGCAAGACGACTATGAGTTAATGAATCAAGTGAGTCGTTTTTATCAACAGCAATTAAAAACGGCAACCGATAAAGAAACCGCCATTAGTTATTTAAAAGGTCGCGGTTTAAGTGGTGAAGTGGTCAAGCGCTTTGGTATTGGTTATATCAGTGATGCTTGGGATGGCATGATGAAGGTGTTTTCCCCGCAAGGCAAAGCTAATCAACAATTAGTTGATTTAGGTATGGCGATACAAGGAGATAAAAACAGACCCTATGACAGATTTCGCGGTCGCATTATGTTTCCTATTCGTGACAAGCGTGGTCGAGTTATTGGCTTTGGTGGTAGGGTATTAGGGGACGAAAAACCTAAGTATTTAAACTCGCCAGAAACGCGGGTTTATCATAAAGGTCAAGAATTATATGGCTTACATGAAGCCAAGCAAGCTAATAAAAATTTGACACGTTTAGTGGTCGTTGAAGGTTACATGGATGTGGTGGCTTTAGCACAGCATGGCGTTGATTATGCGGTAGCTTCATTAGGCACAGCGACTACATCGGAACAATTACAAACCATGTTTCGCACTGTTAAAGAAGTGATTTGTTGTTTTGACGGCGATAGAGCAGGGCGAGATGCCGCTTGGCGTGCGATGGAAAATGCTTTACCCTTGATTCGTGATGGCTTTTCATTAAAGTTTGTTTTTGTGCCCGATGGCGAAGACCCTGATTCGTTAATTCGTCAACAGGGTCAACGAGCCTTTGAGAAAATTTTAGATGAAGCCATGCCCTTGTCTAAATTTTTGTTTGAGCATTTAATGATGCAAGTAGATATGAGTTCGTTAGAAGGGCGAGCCGCGTTAGTTGAGTCGTTCCAACCTTATTTAACTAAATTGCCCGATAGTGTTTTAAAAGATGCCATCATCAATGATATTGCTAATAACTTTGGTACAGGCAGTGAGCAATTTCTGGCAAAAATAACCAAAAGTGCCAACGCGGGTACAGCGCAAAAAAAACCGAAAAATAGCACTAAAATAACCCCGGTTAGATTAGCCATTGCTTTACTGTTAGAGCACCCCCATATAGCTAATGAATTAGGGGATATTTCAGTACTTGAGCCGTTGAATGTTGCCGGTGTTGACTTACTTAACCAGTTATTAACGTTGTGTCAACAAAATCCCCAAATAAAAACCGCGCAATTATTAGAATATTTTCGCGATACTAACGAAGGCAAACAGCTAGCAAAATTAATGTGTTGGCAGCATCATATTGAAGCGGATGCTGCGACCGATGTTTTTCTCGATAGTATTGAAAAATTGCTTAATAATTTTGTTGAACAGCGGGCTGAATTTTTATTGCAAAAAGCACGGGTGAAACAAATAACAGCACAAGAAAGGCAAGAGTTACAAGCCATACTTAATGCTTAGCTGCTCATTATACACATTAACGGCTATACTTGAATTCAAAGGTGGAAATAGTGCAAAAAACTCGCTATAATTTCCCGCTTTAATTTGTGCAGCTTTTGCTACCCCATTTTTACAACATATTTTACGATATTGTTTTATAAAACCATATTTACCAGACATAGGTGGACACTCGTCAATGGAACAAGCCCCTCAATCTAGATTGAAAGATTTAATAACCAAAGGCAAAGAGCAAGGTTATTTAACGTTTGCGCAAGTTAACGATCATCTTCCTCAAGATATTATCGACACTGATCAAGTCGAAGACATTGTGAGCATGATCAATGATATGGGCATTCAAGTTTTTGAGAATGCTCCTGATGATGATACGCTGATGATGAGCGAAGCCAATACCGATGAAGATGCTGCTGAAGCCGCGGCTCAAGCATTAGCTACGGTAGAAAGCGAAATTGGCCGCACCACTGACCCTGTTCGCATGTATATGCGTGAAATGGGTACAGTAGAATTACTGACCCGTAAAGGCGAAATCGTTATCGCCAAACGTATCGAAGAAGGCATTAAAGAAGTACAACGTAGTGTTTCTGAGTACCCACCAGCAATCAACTTTCTCCTTGATATGTGGGATAACTTCGAAGCGGAAGAATTGCGTTTAACGGATATTATTGTTGGCTTTTTAGACCCTGATGCAGAAGAAGAAGAAGTACCCGCAGCAGCGACACATGTCGGCTCTGAGCTTTCAAAAGATGAATTAGCAGCAGAAGACAAAGATAAAGCTAATGCAGACGATGAAGACGAAGAAGAGGAAGATACCGGCCCTTGTCCTGAACTTGCTAAAGAAAAATTCACTGCCTTGCGTGATGCTTATGAAAATGCCAATAAAGTTATTGACAAAAAAGGTCGTGGTCACAAAGACGCACAAGCAGCTGTTGACGCGGTTGCCGAAGTATTCAAAGAATTTCGTTTAATTCCTAAATTATTTGATAAGCTTGTTAAAAACATGCGTAGTGTTATGGACAGATTACGTGTGCAAGAGCGTTTGATCATGAAACATTGTGTTATGGGCGCAGGTATGCCTAAAACCACGTTTATCAAAATTTTCCCAGGTAATGAAACCTCAAAAGGTTGGTTTGAAGCAGAAAAAGCCGCCGGTCACAGTTACTCGGCTAAATTGAGTGATATTGATCTTGATGTTGAGCGCTGTATCTATAAGTTAAATCAAATTGAAGAAGAAACCTTCTTAAATATTCATGGCATTAAAGACATTAACCGTCGTATGTCAATTGGTGAAGCAAAAGCCCGCCGTGCCAAAAAAGAAATGGTTGAAGCCAATTTACGTTTGGTTATTTCTATTGCGAAAAAATACACTAACCGTGGTTTACAGTTCTTAGATTTAATTCAAGAAGGTAATATCGGTTTAATGAAAGCGGTTGATAAATTTGAATACCGTCGTGGTTATAAGTTTTCAACGTATGCAACATGGTGGATTCGTCAAGCGATCACCCGTTCAATTGCTGACCAAGCGCGTACCATTCGTATTCCGGTGCACATGATTGAAACGATTAATAAACTAAATCGTGTTTCGCGTCAAATGTTACAAGAAATGGGTCGTGAACCAACACCGGAAGAATTAGCAGAACGCATGATCATGCCGGAAGATAAAATTCGTAAGGTATTGAAAATAGCCAAAGAGCCAATTTCAATGGAAACGCCCATTGGTGATGATGAAGATTCACACTTAGGTGACTTTATTGAAGATGGTAACGGGGAACTACCTGTTGATTCTGCTACCTCAGAAAACCTTAAAGGGGCAACTCATGAGGTACTTGCAGGTTTAACTGCTCGTGAAGCTAAAGTATTGAGAATGCGTTTTGGTATTGATATGAATACCGATCATACCTTAGAAGAAGTGGGTAAGCAGTTTGATGTAACCCGTGAACGTATTCGCCAAATTGAAGCGAAAGCATTACGTAAGTTACGTCATCCATCACGCTCTGAGCAATTAAAAAGCTTCCTTGATGGTGAGTAAACTTGTAAGTTCAAAATAATATAAAAAAGAGTAAGTTAGTTTGGCTAACATACTCTTTTTTATTGTTAGTTTAATACGTTGCTTTGTTAGCAATAATCAAGGCTCAGCATGGGCAGGATCAGTTAAAAAGTGTTGATCGGTCAGCGTTTTTAAAAATACCATTAAGTCATTTTTATCTTGCTCAGTCATAACAAAGCCCTTAATAAAAGGGCTTTTTAGTTTGTTTAATCTACCATCTCCTTGAAAATTACCTGAAATAACATTTCTGCCACCCGCCGCATAAAAATCTAAAACCTCAGCTAGCGTTGCTATGCTGCCATCGTGCATATAGGGTGCTGATACTTCAATGTTGCGCAGTGTTGGTGCTCGAAAACGACCATTGTCTGCAGCCAAAGTACTAATTTCAGCTAGGCCAGTATCATGCGCGGGGTAACCATGGCTTTCATTGGTAATGTCATTTTTACTGCTGTTTTTTATCGCATCGTCATTGTTAAGTACTTGATAAAGTCCGGTATTATGAAATGGTCGCCGATCAATTAATTGTTGTTCATGACTGGTTGATTGAGTGAAATTAAAACCGCCATGACAATGATGGCACTCTAATTTTTCAGAAAAAAACAAATTCATTCCCCGTATAGCCGACGCTGAAATAGCATCATCTTTATTAGCGTAAGCATATTGGTCGAAGGGTGATTGCAACGAAATTAAACTTCTAACAAAGCTCGCCAGTGCTTTACTGATTTGATCAAAGGTAACAGAATTATCTTGTTGCTGAGGAAATGCTTGTTGAAATAGTTGTTGATAATGAGGGCTGTTAAAACGAGCCAGCACCGCAGTTTCGTGGTTAGTAATGCCTAATTCAACGGGATCTTCACCAAACATTGGCAATAGCAACTGTTGCTCGATAGAGGTTAAACCATCGTGTGCCCAAGTAAGCGTTTTATTGTAAGCAATATTTACTAACGCGGGAGAGTTACGACGATGTTTATCTTCTGTTGAACCAATTGAAGTGGTCAAGGGCTCGGCAAAAGCGTACTTTTGTATATGGCAACTGGCACAGGATTGGCTTTGATTAGCAGATAAATTGACATCATAAAATAATGTTTTACCCAAAATGACCTTAGCTGTGGTCATAGGGTTATCTGCGGGTACTTGTGGTTTGGGAAAACCATTAATAATAGGCCACTGATAAATACTCGTTTTCGGTTTTTCTTTTGAGCAGGAAAATATTATCACCGTTAGAAAAAATGAAATAATTAAAGGTAACTTCTTAGTCATGAGGGCGCTCTTTTTGCTGCTTTTGTTTAACACTTTGAAAAACACTATGTTCATTTTTCTTTCTCAGGTTAGCAAATAGCCTTTGACAACTATCTTGCTGGGGTGATGACTGACAGCTATTTTGCTCGGTTATTAGTATCTGGTTTAGTAGGTTTGCTAAGTCGAAGACAATGTTAGCATTTTCTTTGGAAAGCGGTAATTCAACAATATAACGATTTGGATAGCGACATTCCTGAGAAGGCATACGTAAAGGGCTTAGCGCTTGGCAACCGACCGATCCTAAATGAAATAACCAGTTGTCGTTATGTGCTGCCATTTCAATACGTAAAAATTTATGACCCTGCTGCCAGACCCAGAACATGCTAGGGATATTTAAAGGGCTTTTTTGTGTTAATGGGTTTAAATGATTAATGGCAAAGGGTAACCCTAGCGTAAAACGAATATGGGTTGCCTTGTTAAGATTAGTATTTTTATCAAATTTTAATGACCAGTTTGTGTTGCTGATAGCTTGGTCGTTTACCTTAGGCTGTTGGCAATATTCACCAAGTAAAGCAACGTTTTTTGTTTGATAAGCGGATGTTAATAAGGATGCTTTTTGCCATGTGCCAGTGTTATCTTGCAATTCAATAATGCTAATAAAAAATTGTAATTGAGAGTAGTGCCAATAATTATTTGAATGAGATATAACGCTATCACAAGTTAATTTTTGGTTATTAAAAGTGGGGTGAAAAATCACCTCATTTAGATGAATAGGTTTTTGGTCGTTATCACAGCCAGATAGTAAAAAAAGGCCAACATAACTTGCCAAAATTACCTGTTTAATATCGAACATACTTATCCTTATCGATGAAGTTATTAGCAAAATCTTATTATTTATTGTATATTTTAACAAAATTATAACATTTGTTTAGCTATATTTTTATTAACCCCGTTATTGATGGATTATTATGACCAAGTTTAAAGTTACCGCACCGCTAACCCTACTGCTATTTAGTTTGTTTTCTCAGCTCACATTTGCCCATGCCGAGCATGATAAAGCACGTTTCGTTTCACCCACAGGTCTTGACAAAGGAAAGTGCGATAATGTGCTTAGGCCTTGTCAATCCATAGTTTATGCAGTTCAGCAAGCCAACAAAGGCGACAAGGTATTAGTTTCTTCAGGAAAATATTTAATTAACTCAAGTGCAGAGTTATTTTATCTAAAAAGTGAAATAGTGCCGGTGTTAGGTGGTTACAATCGTTTTGATCATTTTCAGAGTCAAAGCCCTGATAACAATGTCACCACACTGTTGGGTGTGCCCAGTGAATTAGTTGATAACTTACGGATGAAGGGGTTTGCTGTTATTGCTGATGGTAAGTCGCAATTGTTTGATGAAGACTTGCAGCAAAAATTAAGGGCTTATAAGTTACTTTCGCAAAAGCAAACGAATGAAGCCTGTATTGATAACCTTGCGGGCAGTTTTGAATGTAACAATATTGATTTGCTAGCTCATATTCCTTTGGGTGATTTTTCATCTTCGCCACGCGCGGCTAATGATATTTGGGGACATGTTGATTTAAATAATGGTGCTGAGTATGCCCTGATTGGTTTAGATAACGGTATTGCCGTGGTGAATGTTACCGAGCCAACCAACCCTGTTGAAGTGGGCACCATTAGCGGTAAAACCAATATATGGCGAGATATCAAAGTCTATCAATACTTTGATAGTTCGCTCAATTTATGGCGTGCTTATGCTTATGCAACTATTGATGGCTCTAGCGATAATCTAACAATAATAAACTTAAATCACTTGCCAAACTCCATTAGTTTGGTGCAAAAAAGTACCGTAGTAACTCAGGCGCATAATGTTTATATCACGAACGTGGATCACACCTTAAATATTGCTTTACCGGGCGTGATTCCCACTTTGCAGCTTACCGGTGCTAATACCTTTGCCGGTGCATTTCATAGTTATTCTTTAACCGATCCTGAAAATATCACCTTGTTAAGCGCAAAATCAGCGGGCAGCGGTTATAGCCATGATGGGGCTTCGTTATTGATTAGCGATGATAGAAAAGTTACTGACTGTCAAACCACCGCAGAAACCTGTAGCGTTTTTCTTGATTTTAACGAAAAAGAATTGAAATTATGGAACATTAGCGATGCGAGTTCGGCCAAACTCTTAGGCTTGGCTGAATACAATGATGTTAGTAAAGAAAATACCTATGTGCACTCGGGTTGGGGCAGTGAAGACAAACAGTATGTTTTTTTACATGACGAATTTGATGAATATAAAGGCGGCTTAAATTCTACCGTACGCATTTTTTCAATTAGCGATTTAACTAATCCACAACAAGTTGGGCAGTGGACCGGCTCAACTAGAGCGATAGATCACAATGGTTTTGTACGCGGCAATCGTTATTACCTATCTAACTATGAACGTGGCTTAACCGTGTTAGATATCAGCGACCCGACCAATCCCACAGAAATTGGTTATTTCGATACCTTTACTCCGTCAAATAGCGCTAGCTTTAATGGTGCTTGGGGAGCTTATCCTTTTCTACCGTCGGGCAATATTTTAATTAGTGATATTAATAGTGGCTTGTATGTTTTAAAGGATAATACTTTAGACTCAAGCCAAGGAAAGCTGTCATTTTCCCAAAAAAATATAACAGCGGCGCAAGGCGAAACACTGCAAATAAGCGTACAGCGAATTGATAGTAATAATACGGCAGGGAGTGTCACTGTTGGCTATGAAATACTTAGCGGTAGTGCCAGTCCAGAGGTGGATTATACGGTAAGTACTGGTATTTTATCTTGGAGCGATAATGATGATTCGCCTCAAAGTATTGCCATTCCTATTGCTGAAGATCCCAGTGGCGAAGAATTTAGCGAAAGTTTTTATGTACGTTTATTTAACCCAACCAATGGTGCAACCATTGCTTCGCCGAGTTATATCACGGTAAATATTGCTGGCCAAATAAATAATGGTGCAGCGAGCTTTATTCAAAGTGAAGTGCTATTCGCTGAAAACCAGCAAAACATTAGCATTGAAGTTTCTAGAGATGGTAATACGTCAGGCGAGTTATCGGTTACTTATCAAATGCAAAGTGGTAGCGCACTTGTTGGACAAGATGTTGAAGACATTAATGGTACGTTAACTTGGCTAGATGACGAAGCTGATAACAAGGTTATTAACATTACTTTGATTGATGATGATACTGAAGAGCCAGAAGAAAGCTTTACTTTGTTGCTTGAGGCAAATTCAGCAAACAACCTGGGGATAAATTCAATCATAACTGTTCGCATTTCTGATGATGATACTAATACCGCCCCAGTAGTTAATATAACTGAGAACTTTGAGGTTAATACCGGACAAACAGTAACGTTAACTTCAACAGTAACTGATGCTGAAAATGATGAACTTAGCTATCTTTGGCAACAAGACTCAGGAGAGACGGTTAGTTTGAATGATGCTGACAAGTTATCAGCAAATTTTGTGGCGCCATCGGTCGCAGGCTCTTTAGGCTTCACTTTAACGGCAACAGATAATAAAGGATCCGCAGGCAGTGATACTATTACTGTGAGTGTTATTCAACCTGCATTTGCAATAGTAACGCCACCCGCTAAAAAATCAAATGGTGGCAGCCAAGGGATGTTAATTTTGTTACTTGTGATCCTATTTTTAATAAAACAGTTTAGGCTTGAAAAAGGCCTGACGTAGTTTTCTGCTGACAGGTAAAAATTAAATTACACATTACCGTGATTAAGGGTAACCACGGTTTTGCTTATTATACTGAGCCATCACCCGTTTAACTTTTTGAGAATATAGTATGAAAACTCTTTTTGGTAAACAGACAAATAAAAGCGCAGAATTATTAAAGGCAATAGCTCATATGCCGACTAAAAGTCTACCCGTTTTAATGAACAATGATTTTGCTCGTGGGTTAACCGATGCTGAGTTTATGCGTATCGCCGTATTGCTTGCGCAAAAAAGTTATGATGAAAGCGGTTGTCCAATTGGCGCGGTTATAATTGACAATTTGAGCAGAAAAATTGTAGGTAAGGGGCACAATACGTTAGTGCAAGAAGATCATCCTTATAACCATGGTGAAACCTCTGCTATTCGAGACGCGGGTCGGATAGATTTTAGCCAAACGACAATTTTTACTAGCCTTAGTCCTTGTGATGTTTGCGCGACATTAATTTACATGAGGGGTTTTAGTCGCGTAGTTGTTGGTGATATAACTAACGCTGCGGGTAATGAACTCCTTTTACAAGAAAAAGGTATTCACGTTGACATCCTAGAAGATTCGCAAGGTATAGAGCTTTATGCACTATTTCGTAACGAAAAGCCAGAGCAAGATTTGGAAGATTGGCAGGGGTTAAGTGCCTTAAATAAAGGCCCTAAAGGTTAATGTCAGCTTCCTACGTATAAAATAGATCACCTACTTAATGAAGCGGGTAGTCAGTGCGCAACTAAAAGTAAATTGCTATAATAGTAAATAAGGCTTCGCCTATTGTGAACTTCATTAAACTGTTTGGAATGATGATGAATTACCTATTATCTGTGCTGTTAGTATTCATTTTATTTTGCCACGTAACCATGGTACAGGCAAAAAACCTGACGGTGGCTATTTTTATTGAACCACCTTTTGCTGATTTAGTTGATGGTGAGTTTGTCGGTGAAAATATTGACATAGTAAAGGCATTATCAAAGTCTGTAGATTTAACCCCTATTTTTATTCGCTGCCCTTTTATTCGGTGTTTGGCTCTAGTGAAACATGGAAAAGCCGATATGATCATGGGCTTGAGAAAATTAGTCGATCGCGAAAAAGATCTGATTTTTCTGAGTCCCCCTTATATGGTGCAGCATTATCCGTTGCGTTTTTTTACTTTGACATCACAGGAAATAGCAATAAACAGCTTTGCTGATCTGAATAACTTAACTGTTGGCATGTTAAGAGGGGCAAGTTATTTTGATTTGTTTGATGATGATAAAGTCATTAAAAAGGTTGAACTCACTTCACGCACACAATTAATTAATATGTTACTTCGTGGCAGAATAGATGTATTTATTGAGCGTGAAGAATCTGTTTTGCCTCATTTACCGTTAGAACAGTATTTACAAAAATTCACACTGGCAAAGTACCAATATGACCAATCGGAAAATGCTTATATTGCTATATCAAAACATTCTCATATTAAAGAATATGCGGAACGTTTATCAGCACATTTAAAAACGTTAGTGACAAATGGTACAATAAAAGCCATTAGAATGAAGTAAACAACTAAGCAATAGCTTTAGATAGACAAAAATAACGAGTCAATTAATCATGTCAATAATATTCAATGCAGTAGCACAGAACTCAAAATTATTCTCCGTAGATGAGTTTGGTGTAAAAAATTACAAAACACGGTTTATTACATTAATGTCGATAACATTGATGATATCGCTAGTGCTGAGTTTTGGTTACGTGACCTATTTAGCAGAAATAGGGCAAGATGGGGCCACCATTAAAAATTTTGGTGATGCAGTTTGGTTGATGATAATGTCGAGTACCACCATAGGCTTTGGTTCACAATATCCGACGACAGACATTGGACGTATTATGGTAACGTTAATGTTCGTATTTGGCGTTGGAATAATGGGCGGTTTGGGCGCTCTAATCGCAACCAAAGTTTTTGGGTTTTCAGATACAAATGTCAAAAATCGAGAGCTGAGACAGCAAAATACAGAGATTTACGACAAACTAATGGACATTGAAAAGTTACTAAGTAAAAACAAGCCAAAATGATATTAAAGTTTTTTTGGCTGCGCGTAACTTTTCTATGTGAAATTTTCATGTGTTTTGTTTTGTAGTTTTTAATTACCAAATAAGTGAACCAGTCACCTATTTATATTGGTATTATACCCATCTCACTAACGGCTATTACATCCAAGATTTACGGCTATTTTCTACTTCAAATAACGCATCATCAAGTAATTGGTAGGCAACTTCCTCAGCAATAAAGGGAATGTTTTGTCCGCCTGAAGCTAAAATAAAACGAACATTAGCAAGCTGACTACGCTTTAAAAACCAGCTTTGCTTAAACAACGTTTGTTGTATTTTATAACGTGGAAAACAATAATAATCGACACCAAACATGCCTTTACGGATATAAATAAAATTTTCATCTTCAGCAAAACCCCAACGTAACCACCGACAAAAAGCCATGATAGTTAACAAGCTAAAAATAGGAGTGATCACCCACAGTGCATGAGGTTTTTCTACCAAGATAAAAAAACCGCTTATAATTGAAAATAAGGGCAGTAGTATATAACCGATATTCCTTACTAAAAAATGCTTACTAATACTTTGATAAGGGATATCCATCATTTGGTTTTCAGGATAAATATCATCAATGAGTGCTTTACATTCATCGGGCTTAATTGAGGGAACAATAATTTTATTGTGCTGTGCACTTGGTTGGTAGTTTTGTAGGTTGGCGTTGCTTTGTTCCATTTTAAGGTTAATACGTTTTAATAATACGTCTAACCAGTCTTGCTGTCTGATAATCATTTGCAAACGTGCAAGACGCATGGTGACTTCGTGTTTTGTCAATAAACCACTCCGCCTAATATAACGGTCATCTATTTTGCTTAAGGTATAGTTATAAAAACTTATGATGGCGCCAAATATTGAAAAGAGCGTAAAGGGTAACAAAATGAGCAAGGTTAACGTTAACGCGTAAATACTTATTTGCCACCAAGGTTTGTTAGCAATGATGAAAGCTTGTTCGATATCAATACCAAAAGAATTAAAAAAATCAACAGTATAACGAGCAATATCATCTAAAAATGGTGCTAATACACCAATAAAAATCCAAATACGGTTATTGGTAAAACCATGAATAATTAAGTCGGATAATGAGCGTCGGTTTAATATAGCTTCATTGCTTGATATCGAACTTGTTTGCTTTGATGTTGTTGAGCTTTTATCGCTATCACTATCATTTTCAACGGTGTTGTTATTAGCAATATGACAAGCAAGAATTTCTTTTTTTAGCTGTTCGGCAAAATCAATTTTTAAGGCAATAATTTTTGCCTCTTGTTTGGCTGAGCCGGCCGTATCAAGTTGAAAACAGGTATAACCAAAAGGGCGGTAATAAATAGGTTGTTCTAATTTAACATTTTGAATACGGCTAAACGGCAGGTTAATATGCTTTTTAGTGAATACGCCTGATCTTATTTCAATATGATCATCGGCTAAGCGATATTGAAAAAAGTAAAAACTTAGCACAGTACCGAGGATAACAAGCCCTAACAGAAGCAAAGCAACAGGTAGCCAAATGTAAGGCTGTGCTAAAACTTCTTTATAGCCAATAATCACTACAGGGATAATATAAATCACATTACTGAATAAACCAGAGATAAACTTAGCAATAAAATACAGTATGGCAATGGGCGATATACGCTGCCAATCGTTAACGTTTGGCTTTTTTATCATCATTGCTTTAATGAGTCGTTTATTTTCAGTCAATAACGCATCATTAATCTTAGGCTCTGCTAACGTACTTGAAGCATTATTCATGATGTTTGGTATCTTTATGACTGAGAATAAATTGGCGAATAGACTCTGCTTCTGTTAGTAGTAATCCAGGTATTTCAAAGGTGTGCATAGCACCACCCGCGCTAAATACTTGCAAATTGGCTAA
Organism: Colwellia sp.; assembly: GCA_016765685.1. Classification (GTDB taxonomy): domain Bacteria; phylum Pseudomonadota; class Gammaproteobacteria; order Enterobacterales; family Alteromonadaceae; genus Colwellia. The sequence goes on from JAESPR010000127.1 coordinate 13,363, forward strand.
CCCTATTTTTCTATCAATGGGGCCTCTTTTTACTTCAACATGTTGAATGCGTAAAATGGGCTGACTGACGGTTTTACGAAAAATAAGCCCTGAACAATAACTGATGTCTTGCTCTCTAAGCGCATAAAATTTTCTCACATCTGCTAAAGCACCATAAACTGTGGATAATAACCCTAAAGCCCCAACAGCCCAAATAACATAAAAAATTATGCTTTGTATTTTGCTACTCAGTTCAATAAAAGGTTGATAGGCGATGGCTAAGCCAATGAGCATTAAAACCATGGTTGAAATTAAATTAATATAACGATTGGCTCTGGCGTAACTAGGTGAAATGGGTTGTAGTTTCAAGCTGATAAGGTGAGGTAGTTGCGCGGTGTTTATTGCTTGATTGCTAAATTTATTTGCTTGTTCAGGTTGTGTTGATGTGGAAAAATCACTCTGTGTGGCATCAGTAGAAAGTATCGCCATGTTATTAGTCCATTGAGTAAGCTACTTCATATAGCAGTAGCTTACCAGAACGATAAGTAATTAACAGTTTGTTAACTCTATTTTGGCATAAACCCTACTTACGGGTAAAACGCAGGATTCAGCTAGAATGAGAAACGCCTTTATACCCTAAACACCATTGTTATTTTAATTTTCAGCAAGAAACCGTTACTTTTTTGTTTGAACCGATTTTTTATCTGCTTTATCCTGGCGGCGTTCATTAATAATACCTTGAACTTCGCCGCCAATGTGACTTTCGCCACGTTTTTCAGCTAAAGTGATTTGACGTTCGCGTTCGGCGAAACGACTACGTTGCTTTTCACTGACTTTATCATGACAACGGTGACAACTGACGCCTTTAATATAATGCTCACTTTCTTTTTCAGCTTCAGTTAACGGGAAACGGCAAGCGAAACATTGATCATATTGACCTTGTTCTAAATCATGATTTACCGCGACTCGACCATCAAAGACAAAACATTCGCCTTGCCATAAGGTATCATTGCTTGGTACTTCTTCAAGGTATTTTAAAATACCGCCTTCAAGGTGGTAAACCTCTTCAAAACCTTGCTCTTTTAAATAAGCGGTCGATTTTTCACAGCGAATTCCACCGGTGCAAAACATAGCGACTTTTTTATGCTTGTTTTTGTCTAGATTATCTTTTACGTACTGAGGGAATTCACGAAAAGTTTCAGTATCTGGATTTAATGCTCCAGTAAAGGTGCCAATTTCAACTTCGTAATCATTACGGGTATCAACCAACAATACTTCAGGATCAGAGATTAAGGCATTCCAATCTTTAGGTTTAACATAAGTACCCACCACTTGATTCGGATCTATGCCTTCGATACCCATGGTAACAATTTCTTTTTTCAGCTTTACCTTGGTGCGATGAAAAGGGTTTTCATCGGTGTAAGACTCTTTATGAGAGATGTTAGCTAAATTAGCGTCTTGGGCTAAAAAGGTTAGTACTTCTTCTATGCTTGATTGAGAGCCTGCGATGGTGCCGTTAATCCCTTCTGCGGCAAGCAACAAGGTGCCTTTCACTTCTAGGTGAGTCATTTTTTCTAAAAGAGGCTCGCGTAAGGCTTCAAAGTGTTCAAGGCGGACGAATTTATAAAGGGCGCAAATAGTAATTGCGTCAGTATTTTCAACTGGTGACAAGGTATTCTCCATTGAGCGAACTGGAACGTAAATCCAGTGCTGTAGATAAACAAAATCCAAGCAAGATGCTTGGATTTTTAAAGAAGCGCACTTTAACAGAAATGTTAACTTATACCAATACAAATAAATATGTGATCATTCTAAATGGACTAAATATCCAATAACATCGTTGCTTTCAATCCTAATAGCCAGCTATTACTCAATCAAGCGCCTTGTTCTTGAAAATTTATCCTCATTGATATTTGATCACCAACTTACTGCTATTGGCATTATTGCTATAAGCTTGCACTTACAGCAACCGTATTTTATGCGCTGCTAGTATCTTTCATCGATTTTGTAAACAAACCTGCTTCATCAAAAATGACTCGGTCTTCATAGCCACTAAACCAGATAGCGTCGGGATTTCTGCCAACTATCGCTACTTCGCCTTTATTATGTGCATCAGCAGCGCCGCGTAATAATTTAAATATCACCACACCGTTTTCACTGCCGGGAACACCCGCCATAGGTTCATTGGTAACCGCGACTACTTCGGTTTTACCTAAGTAATGAGTAATGGATAAACGCGCATGTGCTTCGACACCAGAAAGGCCTTGTTGTGATTTGTTCAATAACTGCCAAGCCTCTTCTATTGATAAGTTAAAGGCTTTATGGCCGATAATATCGCGACCACAAAAGAAGTAATGATTTTCAATACGGTTACGTTTTAATTCACGTTGCATTATTCGCAAAGCGTCAGCATCGTTACTAATGCCTTTAATGAGTGGTGCTTGGTTTTCTATTGAGATCCAGTTGCGACTTGCTAGCTGATTTACTGCTTTTAAAGTACTGTCAACCCACAGTAAACCACCCTCGTCTTTTTCAATGTAACTGCCACTGTCATCTTTTTGCAAGAATTCATCAGGGTGATTAAAGTGCACCATAAACCTAAACTTAATGCCGGGGTAGCTTTGATGAAAATCATCCATCATGGAAAAGAAAGTATCATCAAAACGATCAGGATAAAAAGCAAGCTCTTTAGTACCGACACGAATATTTTCTATACCCGCATCAGCTAAAGCAGAAAACCATTGTGCTAAATTTTTATTGAGTAGCACCATAGGGTCACCACCCGACATCAAAATTTCACGCAGTTTTTCTCGACCCGTATCAGGGTGACGACCGCCATTAGTAGCAACAATGTCGTTGTGTTTGTTAATGTAATTAACCAGCTCAGAAATTTGTGCTAAACCTTTACGCTCAACACTACCATCATTGCGGGCAATTTCTTTTTTGGCGATAAGCTCTTCACGGTAACAAAAACGACAATGGGCAGAGCAAGTTGATGCCACATAAATTAACCCCAATTCATATTTGTGAATTAAACCTTCTATAGGGCTGTAGTCCATTTGGTTACCGGGATCTGGTGCGCCTTGCATGTCAAATGTTTCAGCAGGACTCGCTTTAACTAAAGTTTGCAGTGGTACGCTGTTTTTAGCGAGATCATAATAGTGACGAGTAATTTTGACCGGCATGCGAGATTCGATATCTTGCTCGGTGCCTTTAATGGCTATTAAGGCAGCTTTTTCTTCTGGCGTATAGAAGTTGAGCATATCTTCAGG
>JAESPR010000128.1 GCA_016765685.1 Colwellia sp.
CTGGTTAAGCCATTTTTTTGATAATTAGCAAGCTCTTGCTCAATTTCAATCATAGCATCATAAGTATGCTCTTTTTTAACACTTGCGCCAGCAGCGAAACGCCCTAGGGTTTTTCCTGCAGAAAAATAACTTGAAGCGCCATAGGTGTAACCTTTGTCTTCACGAAGATTAAGATTAATACGGCTATTAAAAGCACTACCTAACGGATAATTCATTAAGGTGGCTTTAAAGTACTCACCTGTTGCATCATAAGTCATCGCTCGACGACTATAATTAATAACCGACTGACTAGCATCAGGTAAATCAACAAAATAAATCTTGTTAGGTGTTACTTGCGGAAAACTATCGTAACTAGGAATGGTGTAATCACTGCCTTGCCATGATTTTAAATAACTCAATTTTGGTATGATTTCATTTTTACTAATATCGCCAACAATCACTAAACTGGCATGTTTAGGTGAAAAATATTGTTGATAAAAAGACTTTATATCATCAAGGTTAATGGCTGAAACCGTTTTTATGGTGCCGCTATCAGCTAAGCCAACTCGATTATTTGTGCCATAAGTAACTTGTTTCGATGCCCAACCAGCCAACGTTGATGCGTCTTTACTACCTTGTTCTAACCCTTGAATCAATTGATTTTTAACGCGATCAAAATCACTTTTTTCAAACGCAGGATTTAACATCATATCCAGCATTAACAGTAAAGTAGCATCCAGATTTTTCACTAACGAGCTGACACGTATGGTGGTATTTCGCCCTGAAGCACTAAATGAAATATTACTACCCAGTTTTGCTAATTCGTTCGATAACTCTTCTTTAATGTAGTTAGTAGTGCCTTCATTCATCAAGCTAGCTGTAAGCGAAGCGAGCCCGGCTTTTTCTAGCGGATCAAGTAAAGGGCCACCTTCTATACTTAACAGTAAACTTACCGTGGGTGTTTCGCTATTTTGAGTCGCTATTATCTGTAAACCATTGTTAAAGCTATCACGCCATAATTTCGGTACGTCAATTTGTGGATTGGCACCCGATGTTGGCATAATGCTGCGATCAAACATACTGGTGTTGGTCATGATTGGTGTATCAAGCTCAGTAATTTCAGGAGGATTATTGACATCAGGCAGTACAAAGTTATCCGCTTGGGCAATAACCTGTGGTTGTCCATGAGGATAAATAGACAAAATAGCTGCCCCTTTACCTTTAATATATTTTTGATATACGCGCATCACATCAGCTTTGGTCACTTTGTTATAACGTGCGACTTGAGCAGCAGTGTAATCAGCATTACCTAATATCGTTTGATAATGAGCTAAGGTTGAGACTTTGCCAGAAACACTTTGCAAACCGTAAATGGTGCCGGTTTCTATACTTACTTTAGTTTTCAGTAAATCATCATCATTGACACCACGCTCTCCAAATTCGAGTAAAGTATCGGTAATTACTTGCTCTATTTTGGCTAATTCCATGCCTTGTTGTGGATTGGGTAAAGCATAAAAGCTCATTTTGCATGCTAACTCTTGGCATGGGTGACTTGCTCCTGCTTGTACTGCGACACCTGATTTCACTAAATTTTTATAAAGTAATGAGGTTGGCCCATTGCCTATAATGTTTGAAAAAACATCTAATGCCGCTTCATCTTCATGCATACCATAAACGGTAGGATAGCTAATATAAAGCAGCGGTAGCGAAACATTATCGCTAAAAGAATAATAACGATTGTCGGTTAAGCTCGTTAACTGTTTAGGAATATTGTCAACTTGAGGGCCAGCTTTTAAACCACCAAAATATTGATTTACCCAAGCGAGTGTTTGCACTTCATCAATATCGCCGCCAATAGTTAGCACCGCATTATTAGGGCCATACCAACGGCTAAAAAATTCTTTTAAATCAGTCACTGTACCGCGGTCAAGATCTGACATATAACCAATAACTGGCCAAGAATAGGGGTGTTCTCTTGGGTACATCATTTGGTTCACCGTTTCACTTAAACGACCATAAGGACGGTTATCAACATTTTGACCACGTTCATTTTTCACCGTTGAACGCTGAATTTCAAATTTTTCTGTCGTAATCGTTTCTAATAAAAAGCCCATGCGGTCTGACTCAAGCCAGAGCATTTTTTCTAACTGATTTTTCGGCACCGTCTCATAATAATTTGTTCTATCGGTATTGGTCGTGCCATTTAAGTTACCACCACTTTGGGTAACAATTTTAAAATGTTGTTCATCGGCAACATTTTTTGAGCCTTGAAACATCATGTGTTCAAAAAAATGAGCAAAACCTGACTTTCCTAATTGTTCACGCGCCGAGCCAACATGGTAAGTAACATCAACATGCACTAAAGGGTCTGAATTATCTTGATGCAAAATGACCGTTAGTCCATTAGTTAAAAGATACTTTTTAAAAGGAATAGCAAGGCGACCTTCTGTCGCTATTACATTTTCAACTAAGCTAACACCGGTAGGTAAACTAGCGGCTTCGTTTAATGATGAATTGTTTTGGCTAGTACAGGCAAATAATAACGAGCTAGCTAAAAACATTATGCCAAAAAAAATGCCATGCTGCGTAACAAATTGATGAGTGGTTTTCAAAATAACATCCGGTAATCAGAGTAAAATGTGAGGGATTGAATTATCATAGCAAATCTAGCCTTAAGTGATAACAAATTGGAAATTTTAAATGTTTAAAATTGTTACACAAACTGAAGATTTTGTCGTAATTTCAAAAAGTGCAGAGGTAAATTTTCATGATGAAGGAGAACTTGGCGCAGGTTTGTTTTCACAGGTAAAAACCTACTTATTGCAGCAAGGTGATATTACCGAGCTTTACCCTGTGCACCGGTTAGACAAAATGACCTCTGGTTTACTTATTTTTGCCAAAAATCACCGTAGTGCCCAAGCTTTTGGTGAATTATTCAAAGCCCATAAAGTCGAAAAATACTACCTTGCTATCAGTGATAAAAAACCGACTAAAAAACAAGGGATGATCAAAGGTGACATGGCTAAAAGCCGGCGCGGCATGTTCAAATTAATGAGAACAATGGACAATCCAGCCATTACTCAGTTTTATTCTTATCATATTGGCAACAAGCAGCGTTTGTATTTACTAAAGCCTCATTCAGGAAAAACCCACCAATTACGTGTCGCTTTGAGCAGTATCGGTGCTCCAATTTTGGGTGATGCTTTGTATTACTCAAAGGAAGATTCACCTTTAACTATTGATAGAGGTTATTTACATGCTTACGCGTTGCGATTTGAGTTGTTAGGGAAGCGTTATGACGTGATTATGCCGCCCAACGAAGGCGAGTTTTATTTAACACCAAGCACACAAGAAAAAATAGTTGAATTAACAAAACCTTGGCAGCTTAATTGGCCAAGGCTATAAACCGTAAATAAGCATTAAGCGCGCAAAGGTTAAAATAACTCAACCTCGCCAGCGTCTTCACTATCGGTAGATTCAAAGTGTCGTTTCTCGTCCGCTAAACTGTCAACTAACAGAACAAGATCTCTACTAGCCAATTCGGCTTGCTCAAATATACTTAATAAATCAGCCTGCATATCAAGTGAACGAGTCCAGTCTTCTTGAATAACTGCCATCGCTTTATGCACATTGTCATGCACACGGCTATGAGGCTCTACAATTGATGGATAAGAAGGCAAGTGGCCATAAGCATCAATACCTTCAGCACTGTCATACCATTTACCAAAGCGACAATTATGATGACCAACAGCAGCCATATCGGCTTCTTTACCGTTAGGCTTATTGTGTTCAACCGCATAATAAGCCCGCTGCATATAAATTAAATGATCAACCTTGATCAGGGCGGTATCACAAACAATTTGTACATTAGAAACCATTTGATAGGTTTTTTGTGAGTCTTGAGCTACTTCATCAAAACTAATTTTAAAATCGTCAATTAGTTCTTTTGAATCTTCTGAAATAGTGGCCATATGTTCCGTATCGTCAGCCATCACTTGCGATGCGCTAGCAAAACGTTCAATGATGTTAGATATTTGCTCGGCAGCATCTTTAGTCGTACCTGCTAAGTTTTTTACTTCATCGGCAACAACGGCAAAACCGCGACCATGTTCCCCTGCCCGCGCCGCTTCAATGGCTGCATTTAAAGCAAGTAAATTGGTTTGATCCGCTACACCTACAATCATAGAAACCATATTTTTTATTTCTTCACTACTTGCTGCCAACTCTTGCGAATTACCGCGCATAGCAGTTGAGCGTTCAACAATAACATTTAAACGATCGCGTAACGTTTTGACATTGCGTTGATTAGTTATTGCGCTGTCCATTGACGATTTTGAAAAATTTTCAATTGTTTTCATTTCGCTGGTGATAAAACCTAAATCATTTTGGGTGCCGCCAAGGCCATCTAATAAACTTTCCGATTTTCCTGATGAGAGTTTACTAAACAACTCATTCATTCTATCGGTAAAGTATGAGTCGGCAATAGAGTCTACTGAAATAGCGGTATTTTCTAATTCAGACAAAAAACCTTTATTTAAACCTTGCGTTAATGGTTTGCGATAAAACTGTCCTGCTTCTGCAGCAATATGACAAAACTTAGACTCACGCTCTGAAACCTCTAACTGATCTAGCGCATCATTGAGCGTTTTTGCCATTTCATAGTTAATATCACTTTTATGAACACCCAATACACGAGACTCTAAGTGGCCTTGTTTTATCTCGGCAATAGTTTCTTTAACTTTCACTAAAGTATCAGTTTCAATACCTAGCCTTACCTCTGAGGTGTATAAAAATATTGCTGAAATAAAAACAACCAGAATGTAATACGGACTGGCATTTTGAAAATAAACAAAATTAACGGTAACTAAGGTTAATAAAATAAAATGTAACCATTGAGCGACTTTAGCAGGTAACAAGTTAGAAAATACTTTAGACAAAAGAGATAATATATTCATTGTATGATACTCCTTGCTCGTCTATAAAATCATTGAGGATTTTCATTGAAGCGTCAATAGCGTGTTGCTCATCACCTTGGCGTTTTTCGGCTGGCACCATTTGCTGATACAACTTGCTCATGATTTTCACTAGTGCTTGGCTAGGCTGCCTACATACCGAAAAATAACCTATCATTTTACCTTTATCATCAAAACTTGGCGTAACATTGGCAAATACCCAATAAAAACTACCATCCATACTTATATTTTTAATGATGCCAAAAAATTCATTACCTTTTTTTAAGGTATCCCACAACAAACGAAATACCGCCTTTGGCATGTCGGGGTGACGAATAATATTGTGAGGTTTAGCTAAGGTTTGTTGTTCTTCAAGCATTGAAATGCTCAAAAAAGATTCATTAGCGTAAGTTATACAGCCTTTTAGGTCTGTTTTAGTGACAATTAAAGCATCAGGGCTAAGCCTGTATTCTTTCGAGGTAGGGGTGATTTGGGTATTGCGAGACATAAGTTAGCGGGTATCCCAATATAATATTAATCACTTTATGTGATAAAAGCTTACGTTAATTTAACGTAAGCTTTTTGATAAATAAAGTATTAATACTTTATTTATAAAAGGATATACTATCTGACCATGAATACCGTTTTTTATAACGAGTGATAAAAAACAATCGCAATGGCACTAGGACAAACAAACTTTGTGTACCATGGCCAAATTTTCCAAAACAAACTGTGCTCGACCGTGTCGTTGCCCTCTTTGATTTCAGCAAGTATGCCACTGCGTTGCCAGATCCAACCAACAAAGATACAACATAACATCGCAATAAGCGGTTGACCATAAACAGTAGAAATTGAAATAACTAAACCAAAAAGTGCATCAAAATTTAAAATAATGACTGCGCTCAAAATAAAAATACCCAGCCCAATAAACGTAGTCGCTTTTTTCCGTTCAACATGATGACGTTCAACCACAAAAGATACTGGCCCTTCTAACATCGAAATACTTGAGGTTAACGCCGCAATAGACATTAAAACAAAAAATCCAAAGGCGACGAATAAACCAACCGCGCCCATGCCAGTAAACAAGGTAGGTAATACATCAAATACTAAGTTAGGTCCAGAAATCAAGCTGCCATCAGCACCAAAAATAGCGACACCTTGTGCCTGTGCCACATACATTGATGGAATAATAAGTAAACCTGCTAAAAAGGCGATTGATACATCTATTAAGGTTACTTGGGCGCCAAGGGTGACTAAGTTTTCTTTTTTCGAAATATACGAGCCATAAATCACCATAACACTGGTGCCTAACGACAAAGAGAAAAATGCCTGACCAAGCGCATTGATCAATAAATCAGGTTCAAATATTCGAGAAATATCAGGGTTTAAATAAGCCGCGAAACCTTCTTTTGCCCCTTCTAAGGTGAACACGTAAATGATCATTAAAACCAATAAAGCAATAAGCATTGGCATTAAACGTTTCGACCACTTTTCAATGCCTTGTTCAACACCACGGCGAATAATAGCAATGGTAAGCATCATAAATAATGCCGTAAACAGTAAATTTCGAGCAATAGACTGTGAGGTAAGCCAGTTTGACGCGTCATTTAACCCTAACAAAGAGGTTACGGGTTCAACCGCATAAGACATCATCCAACCGGCGAGAATGCCATAAAAGCTAAGAATAAGCGCAGCACAAATAATACCGCCAAAACCAACAATAAAGGCAAAACGTTTTTGCCATAGTGTGCGTGACATTTTTTCCATCGAGGTTACGGCATTAGCTTGCCCATAACGACCAATTAACAACTCCGCCATAAAAGCTGGGTAAGCTAAACAAAATGCCAATACCAAATACACTAATACAAACGCAGCACCACCGTTACTAGCCGTTTGCGTTGGAAAGCCCCAAATATTTCCTAATCCAACTGCCGAACCTGCAGCCGCTAAAATAAAACCCATTCGCGAACTAAAGCCGCCTCTTGATACACTCATAGGTAACGCCCATTAGTAAAATTCATTGGTACTTCTCTTTGTTATTTTTATTACTGCTCTTTTATATTTTTTGAGCTTGGTGTAATTGTTATAATTATTTTGAAAGGCTTTAATTTACTTAAAAGCAGGTCATATTAATAGCGTTAAAATAAAAAATAAAAAAAACCAAGTAAGTTACTGTAAACTTACTTGGCATACTTTTGTACACTTTAGTGCTTGTTAGCTCACTAAGCTTTATAAACGATAAATATTATCGGCACTGTCCCTGTCAACCAAACGAACATAAGGATCAACACCGGCAAATTTAGGCTTGCCTTTAACTCGAACAGTAATTTCATTTGTGCCGGTTTTTATTTCATGCTTGGCTAGATATAAAACAAAATCATCGGCAGAAAGATCTTCGGGATCTTCACTAAACAGCCCAATATCGATGTTATCAACAAAATCTACTTCTGTTTCTTTTCCTTGACCATCAGCGCGTTTTAACGCCGCTTCTATGGTTAAGGTAACATCAAAAGTACCCGCTTCATCATCAACCGCGACCACTTGCACATCGGTTGTTTTTAAATCGTATAAACTGATATGTTCAAACAAATTACTAACAAAGTTTTTCTCTTGCTCGTTAGTATCTTGATTAATATAGGCCATTAAATCTAACGTGGTTGGATAAGGTGTGCTTTGGTATTTAAACTCAAGCAAAAAGTCTTGCAACGCTTTATTCAGTCGTTGTTCACCCAGTCTATTTTTAAGTGCCATCATAATAATCGAGCCTTTATTGTAATGAATATACTGCTGACTTTCACTGCGGTACAAAGGCATTTCTTCTAAAAATTCATTACTGCGACCACGCAAATAACGATCTAATTCATATTTTAAAAATTTACGAATGTTATCTTTACCGTATTTTTTCTCCATTACCATTAACGCACTATATTGCGACAAACTCTCTGAAATGATAGCACTGCCTTGTACATTAGCAGCGCCCACTTGATGTCCCCACCATTGGTGAGCTACTTCATGAGCAGTAACGTAATAAACAGGGTCAATATTTTCAGGATCACGTAAATCACTGATAAAACCGATATTTTCTGAATAAGGCACGGTATTAGCAAAACTTTGTGCAAACGAGCGATAACCAGGAAATTCTATAATGCGCATTTGCTTGTGCTGATACGGGCCAAAATTAGCGGTAAAGTAATCAATTGAATCACGTACCGATTCAATCATTCGGTCAATATTCATATCATGATTTTTATGATAATAAACCTCAATATCAATGCCTTTATATTGCTCTTTTGTCGAGGCTAATTCTGCTGACATAAACGAATAAAAATTAACCATAGGCGCATCCATTTTATAATGGAAAATACGGCGGCCATTTTCAATGGTTTCACTTTGTAAATACCCTGGGGCAATAGCAAATTGATCTATCGACGTTGAAACAGTCGCTTCAAAATCAATAAACGCAACACCTTTGCCAAAGAAACTTTCATTGTAGAAGCGCTTATCTTCAAGTTTATTAGCCCGTTGCAACGGCTCTAAATCAAGTTGACGACGTTTATGGCGATCGCTTAATTGCCAACCTTGACGATAACCAAAGACTGGAAACAAGCTATGATTATCAATAAAAGTACCATTGTTAATTAAGGTGAAATCGTTATTTCCGTCAGAAAAACCATGATGTTCTCGTTTCGCGGTTAAGGTGCCTTGACGCATTTCTCCCGACTGTAGCGGTTTATCAAAAGTAAACCAAGCGGTGTCAAACTCTTCATCTAATACACCTAACGTACCACCTGCTATATCAACATTCCATTGCTTAGTAAACTGAGGTTTTGACACTAAAAATTTAGTGATGGCTTTATCACTCGTATTAGTTAATGTCAGCTCGGCTGTTGCTTCTATACGACGCTCACTTGGAAAGATATCGACCTTAGCATGTACTTTAGTGATGGTTGGAATAGCAGCATTTAACTGTTTAACGTATTTATGCTCATAAGCAGCGCGTTTATCTTCTATATCGTCCGTTATAACATAGTCATTAACAATACGTGTATTGTAATGAATAACACTGCCTGCGCCGATAAAAATTAATAAACCAACGGCAATAGTCGCTTTACCAGAGCCCGCTAAATAATAACCCACCTTGCTCAAACGAGTCTTTAAAGGTTGTGCTGGCCCACGATGCCATAACGCATAAGTTAAACTGGCTAAGACTAAGGTCAGACCCGTCCAATACAACATGTACCAATGTTGACTAGTTAAAAAAGTACCGTAACCATTAATATCAGAATAAAACACCCTTGGCGCACCAGCAAACTGGAACATATTATGGCTAAAACCAAAGTTACTTAAGGTAATAGTGCTGATGATATAAAGTACAAATAACAACATGCCAATATATTTATTTGGGCTGATTACCTGCAAGAAAAAAGCTAAAACTGCCGTCAAAATTAAGGGGAATAAAATAATATAACCTAAACGAATGATATATTGGGATAACTCTATATGTTCATAACCTTGCAGCCATTGATTTGCCACTGTTACCACAACACCAAAAACATACAATAACGCTAACACTAAGCTGATAGCGATAATTTTAGAAAGCCAAAAAGTGATGTTATTTACCGGCATAGAATCAACAATATCTCCCATACCTGAATTACGTTCTCGCCAGACAATTTCAGCACTGTAATAGGCAAGCACTATCATCATTAATAAGCCGGTTGAATTAACAATTAACGACACCATAGATTGTGTTAAAGGCCAATTTGGGGTACCAAACATACCTTGAGGATCAACTAACGGCGCAACTAGCATAAAAACAGTTAATACTGCTAATACCATAAAAGGCGCACTAAAAATCACTTGTTTTATTTCAAATAAAATACGAAGGCGCATGTGGGCTGCGGTTTGAATACCGCTGCTTTTAGTGGCAATGTTATTATTCAATAAATTAGGTAAATTTTCATCTTGAAGTTGTGCTTCTTTTTCGACTTTTTTTAACGCCTTTTTGCTAAGCTTTTTTACCTTATTTGAGGTTAGACGCACTTTAGCGCGAAAGCCGCCAAATACCGCCATAATTGCCACAGACACGGCTAACCAAAGTAAACGGTTTTCTAATAAAATACCGGTCAGCTCAATAGGACTATTATTTTTATCATGCATGGTCCAATAACGACTTACTTCACCAAAAGTATTTAAAGCAAAGGGATCAAGCAAGGCCGCCATAGTGCGATACTCTGGCTCATTTATAAACTGCCCTGAAATAGAGTAGAGCATGAATAAACCGACGGCCGAAAGATAAACCGCCATCATCGAGCGAAATTTAATTGCCACCGCATAGAAAAAACATGACAGCACCAATAACGTTGGTAAAGACAAATAAAAATAAGCGGTAAAATAATGACTTAAATTAGTATCGCCTAAGCGCTCAGGATCAACCCAGCCCACTAAACCACCTAACGTTGTACCCAGTAAAATACCCAGTGGTACAAAAAGAAATACCGTTGCGACAATGGCAAACGATCCTAAAAAACGCCCTAGTTGATAACTTAACGGATTAATTGGTTTGCTGTATAACAGCTCTGACATTTTACTGGTTTCATTGCGTGTTGCCGTGCTAGCAACAAAATTCACCACCAAAAACATGGCAAACAAACTCATAATAAGCAAGGTTTGTGCGATAGAAAAAGGGCCGTTATATAACACATTACCGCCACCACCAATTTGTACACTTTCACTTATCGTGGCAAAAAAAGTCAGTAAGAAAAAAATTAAACTGGTGACATAAAAAGAAGGTTGTCGAGTAAAGTAGCGCCATTCAAAGGCAAACATTTTGATTAACATAATGCTCTCCTTAAGCGACACGTCGATGATCATGAAGCGTTGAAAAATACACATCTTCAAGATTAGCAGGTGCAAGGTCAAAACCTTCTGGCGCATTCTCTGCAATAACATGCACTATAGTTTGCCCCGCAAACAAACGCCGCGAAATAACATTATGAGCTTGTTCAATGTCAGCCACTTCATGTTGTGATACAGTTTTACGCCATATTTGACCATTAAGTTTGTCGGTCAAGGCAATAGGGTTACCTTGTAGAATAATTTTTCCTGATGCTATTACTGCCATTTGTGGGCACAGCTCGGTCACATCATCAACAATATGGGTTGATAAAATAATGGCTTTTTCTTCACCTAAAGCCACTAATAAGTTATGAAAACGGTTACGTTCTTCGGGATCTAAACCCGCAGTAGGCTCATCAACAATCAAAAGATCAGGGTCGCCTAATAACGCTTGAGCAATGCCAAATCGTTGCCTCATACCACCAGAAAAACCACTAACCGCATTTTTTTTGTGCTGATACAGATTAGTTTGGGCTAACAAACCGTCCACGGCTTCTTTACGTTCAGCTGAATTTTTAAGGCCTTTAAGAATTGCTAAATGATCGAGCAATTCATACGCACTTATTCTTGGATAAACACCAAAATCTTGTGGTAAATAACCCAAACGTTGGCGTAGCGCTTGTGGATCGTTTAAAACATCAATGCCATCAAAATTAATGCTGCCAGTATCCGCATCTTGCAAAGTAGCAATAGTGCGCATTAATGAAGATTTACCTGCACCATTAGGGCCAAGTAAACCAAACATACCTTTAGGTATTTCCAAGCAAACATTATCAAGCGCTTTAACGCCATTATCGTAGGTTTTAGATAACCCATTAATTGTTAACATTGTTCTTTCCTTGCGTTAATCTTACATTGTTTATAATTAATTTTTTTGTTCATAACAAAGCATACTAACGTATTGTTAATTTTATGTAAACACTCTCACTAGCACAATCGAGACACGAGCTGGATGACACGATGTATAACACTATCGGCTATAATCAATAGTAGTGTCTGTCCAGTTTTTAAGTAGAGGGGTTAATGACTAAAAAACACTTTTTTATCCATTAAAAAGATAAGTTATTACCTGAGATCCAATTGAGTATAGTTAAAGCAATAAGCGATGAGAAGTCAGGTTATTTAACGGTAATACTGTAGCTATGAACAGTAAATCGGTTTGAATAATCATCATCAATTTACCCCTTTAACGAATACCATTTTGTTGTTGGGCAAGTTTCTCATGTAATTCTAATAACACTGACTTCATCACTAATAAATTTTCTTTACCTAAGCGAAGCAGTAACTTATCGGTATCAGGTAATGCTTCAAGCTGAGGGTTAGCAAATTTATACATTACGCTTGGCTGTATTAATGCCATCGACGACTTAGGCAATTCCATATCTAAAACACGCGTAATGGCATCTTGTAATGTATTGGTAAAATCATCTTCATAACCTAGTTCTGTATAGGCTTCATCTATAAGGGGTTTCATTTCCAAATACCACTGCACTAAAGTCTCACTGTCCATTGAACGCAACAGATCAACATATAAACTAAAACGCCTACTTGAGCTTTCATCCCATTGCCAAACATTTTGCTTACCTAAGAAAGAGTTAGGTAAGGAGCCTTGCTTCGGATCAGTCTGCTGATAACTTACACTGTTAGTTTCAGGGGTAAACTTAACTTTAGGCAAAACAAAAGGGCTATGTTCATAAGCAACACTCCCTTGAGCAAAGTTATCGGTAAACACCACAAAACGGCGGATAATGTCTTCATCAATAATCAGCGTGAGTAATTCTTTACGCCAAGTAATTTCTGGTAATTTTATTTTTAACCATTCATCACTTTCATCTAAAGAAGGCAATGGATTCACTATCGGTTCGACAACTTCCTCAATTACTTCTACTTCTGGCTCTACAATTACTGGTTCAATAATTTCTACCACCTTTTCGGGCTCAACTACAGGGGTAACTATTGGTTCTTTGACGATCTCAGGCTCGGCTTGGTTGCCGGTAAATTGCCAAGCAATACCAATAGCAATTACCACTACGATGATCACGGCGATTAATGGCCAAGGTGCCTTAGCCGTACCTGATTGTGTGTTTTCTTCTAATAGCTGATTTGAGTTATCCATATTCACCTATAATATATTGTTACTTTCGCTAGTGGATGTGCTGTTCATTCTGGCATTAGCAATGATTTTTTTTGCTGTGCTAATGCTTTCAAATATTGCCAAACCGTATCAACCTGAGATAAACGTTTGCTTTCTGGGTGCGTTACTAAATAAAAGCTACGCACTAATTTAATTTCATTAGCGCAGAGCTTAACTAAGCTAGTATCTTGCTCAGCTAAGAAGCAGGGTAAAATACCAATACCTAAGCCACTTTTTATGGCGCTATACTGACTAGTAATACTCGTACTTTCAAAACTAGATTCAATTTCTACACCAAGTTCTGCACTGAGTTCTTTCAAATAAGATAACTGCTCTGTAAACAAAAGCTTATCAACATAACTCACCCATTGATACTGAGTCAACTGCGTGATTAGAACTTTATGCCCTCTCTCTTTAAGATAGCTTGCATGACCGTATAATTGCAACTGATAGTCGCAAAGTTTTGCAATTATTGTTGAGGTACTTTTAGGTTTTTCTATTGCAATGGCGATATCGGCTTCATTTCGACTTATTTTTACATCTCTAGCAAAATGCACCAGCTCTATTAAAATATTTGGAAATGCTTGTTTTAGTTGTGTTAAATGAGGTGCTATAAAAAAATTACCAAACGCTTCGGTAACCCCAATGCGAACTCGGCCACTATTAAGGTTTTTATGCTCTTTGATCTCATTAAACGCCTGCCTTGCATCAAACTCCATCCGTCGAGCATATTGCAATAACTTGGCACCATCAAGGGTTAACACATGACCGTCAACGGTACGCTCAAACAGTTTAGTGGCTAAACTTTCTTCTAGTTTATGTAACCGACGCGATAACGTTGATGCATCTAAGCTCAAACGTTTGGCAGCAATAGACAACCGCTCACTACGAGCAACCTCTAAAAATAACTTAATATCATTCCAATTCATCAACAAAGCATAACAATACCGCAGCATATTTGCAAAAATGCAACGCTTGCTGCATTTTTGCGTATTGCTCAATTTCACCTAAAGGATTATTTTAGTAAGCATTAGATACATTACCAACATTAAGACAACTCATGACTATTAAAGAAATACCATTAATTATCAATGGTGAAAAAGTTCGCTCTACTACCAATACTTGGTTAGATGTTTTAAACCCTGCGACTCAAGAAGTGGTTGCTCGTGTTCCTATGGCAACAAAAGAAGAGGTTAATGCCGCGGTTGCTAGTGCAGCACAAGCCTTTAAAACGTGGTCAAAGGTGTCGTTAACTAATCGCATGCGTATTATGCTAACGTTTCAACAATTGGTGAGAGAGCATACTCAAGAATTAGCTGCCTTAGTCACCTTAGAACACGGTAAAACCTTGCCTGACGCGGAAGGTGAAGTCGGACGTTCATTAGAAGCCATTGAAAATGCCTGCTCTATTACGCGTTTGCAATTAGGCGACATGGCAAATAATGCCGCAACCGGCGTCGATACTTATACCTTGAACAAGCCTTTAGGTGTGGGTATTGGTATTACTGCATTTAATTTTCCATTAATGTTACCGTCTTTTATGTTCCCGCCAGCCATTGCTTGTGGCAATACTTTTGTTTTAAAACCCTCAGAGCAAGCTCCATCAGCAACTATTTTATTGGTTGAATTAGCACTTAAAGCGGGGATTCCTGCCGGTGTATTAAATGTTGTTCATGGCGGCGCCGATGTAGTGAATCAATTAATAGAAAGCGATGCAGTAAAAGCAGTTTCTTTTATCGGTTCAACCGGTGTTGGCACTCATATTTATAATCATGCTAGTAAACACGGTAAGCGCGCACAGTCGATGATGGGCGCGAAAAACCACATGGTTATTATGCCTGATGCTAACAAAGATAGAGCGATTAACGACTTACTTGGCTCAGCATTTGGTGCAGCCGGACAGCGTTGTATGGCAAACCCGGTTACTATTTTAGTCGGTGAAGCTAAAAACTGGTTGCCTGAAATTGTTGAACGTACTAAACAAATGAAGGTTGGCCCAGGCACACAGCGCGATGCTGATTTAGGCCCTGTGGTATCACCGCAAGCCAAAGCACGTATTATTAGTTTGCTAGATTCAGGTGTTGAGCAAGGTGCAACTATGTTGGTTGACGGTAGAGATTGCCAAGTTGAAGGTTATCCAAATGGTAATTTTGTCGGCCCAACATTATTTACTGATGTTACTACCGATATGGATATTTATACCCAAGAAATATTCGGCCCAGCCTTGTGTGTATTGACCGCAGAAACCCTTGATGAAGCTATTGAAATCATTAATGCTAACCCTAATGGCAATGGTACTTCACTATTTACATCTTCGGGGTGGAATGCGAGAAAGTTTGAAAATGAAATTGATGTTGGCCAAGTGGGCATTAATGTGCCCATTCCGGTGCCGGTCGCTTATTTCAGCTTCACTGGTTCTCGTGGCTCTAAATTAGGTGACTTAGGACCTAACGGCAAACAAGTGGTTAGCTTTTGGACTTACACTAAATCAGTTACTGCTCGTTGGTTTGAACCGGATCATCAAGATGGTACCACCATTCATACCACTATTAGTATGAAGTAAAGTTAAAGCTGTAAGTAGCAAGTAGCAAGTAGCGAAGATAACACCAGGTGTTTTCGTTACTCGCAACTCATCCTTTATAACTTGTTCCCTGCTACTTTAATTTTTTCCCTTTAACGAAGTTTTGATAATTTTCTAACGCATCAACATTGCCTTTATTACGCTGACAAACACTTTTTTGGTATTGATAATTAAACACATCAAACCATAAATCAAGTAGCTGAGCGTTGTCTTTTTCACCTGACATTTCGAGTACTCTAGCAGCCACTTCTGCCGTTGAAAATTGATGCTCTAGCGTTGTTTTTCTAACGGTATAACGCGATTTATCACCTACAGGAGAAATTTTTTCGCCGCTCATCAATGTTTTCTCAATGAGTGTTTTTTCAGGTAACCTTGGCTCACCTAAAGGTTGTTGAGGATCGAAAGAAACCATTGGGAATTTATCTAAATAAGGGCTTTTACGAAACATTTTTTTTGCTTCGCGCCAGCTACCATCTAACATGATAAATAATGGTCTTTTACCTTCATCACAAACCACTTTTCGCTGATGAACTTGCCGGCTATCATCTGAATATTCTTTTGGAAAAACCACAAAAGGCTGCCACTTTTCATCATCAAGCAAAGCTAGTAACTCTTCATTTTTAGTGGTGCGCGACCACAAAAAGGCAAAAGTATCAGGAATTAAATCGGCAATTAACTTGCCAGTATTACTTGGTTTGAGTACTTCTGTGTCGTACATCAACAGTAAAAACCCAGCTTTTGTAGTGATTAAATTTTGTTGAGGTGCAATAGCGCAAATGCAGTACTGTTTAGCTAAGCGGCACAAGTCACAACGCTTTACCCTTTGCCCCCTAGCTTTATAAGTTGTGGTACTAAGGCTTTTTCGAAAATGATGCAATCGATGAACAGCGTGCATGGGTGATCAGATAAAATATAGGCAATAAAAAGGCTCAGTGATGATAACATTACTGAGCCTTTCGAGGTATCTACTTTGGTAAGTCACCCAAATTAGTATTCGAGTATTCTTTCTAAGCTAGCTGAGCTTACATTAAGCTAGAGCCATTGCTTGTATGGCGACTATTATGTTTAGTCGTAATAACATTAATATCGGCTAACGATGCAATACTTGTTTTTAATTCTTCTTCAAGTTGATCAATTTCAACAAGTGCTAAGCACAGATTATTTGCTTTACGTTCTATTTTTTCCGCTCTTAATGCCATTTCATGTTCTATATTTTCACCTAACTTTTCCATGCGCATTTCAAAAGCATCACTATCACCGCCAGAAAATAGCATCTCTTGCCCTAATGCAATCAATAAACTACCCATTGAACCCATAACCGCTTTTGCCACTGTCGATTCAATGCGTTGTTCGAATTCACTACCGAGCAATTCATCATCAAGGCCATTTTCACCAATAGTGAAACCATTTGCAATGGTAAAACGTGTGCCAACATCTTCTTTAATTGAAGACAGGTCTTGAGTTAATTCCACACCAATATTATTACCTTCACCAAGCAGCTCATTAAAAGCTAAATTGATGCCTTCTATAGCAAGGTCAACGCCTTCAATAGCAATGTTTCTAACTTGTGGCACCATGGCACGAATGCTCGTTGAATACTGTTCAACTAAAGCTTGTTGCTTGTCATTCAACGTAATACGGTCTCCATTAACCGTTAAGTAACGATCATTTTTAATAGTATAATAAACATGTTTCTTTCTATCTGGATCGAAAAACTCTAGTGTAGATTCATTGATTGTCAAACCGGCCTCTAAATCAATATCACACGAATTGTGTGCATAAAGTGCGGTTGAAGAAAATACTGATAATAATGCTGCTGCAACAACTGTTTTTGGCGATTTAAAAGTAAATAGTGATTTAAAAGTAAATAGTGATTTATTGATCATGATGAAAGCCTTCTTAAAATTTACGTTTGATGTTTTAATTGACTATAGTGTTACAAAAGCAGTGCCAACTTAAATTCATTAAATATCAACAAGATAAAAATAGTATGTTTTAATTTCATTAAAAACCTGATAAAAATTAGTGATATTTGCTAAATATTAGTATATTTTTCTGCCATAATATTTATCAAGAAAAACACCTATCATGCTTAGAACAAGCAGTGAAGGCACAATAATTGCTTGTTTTTTAACCGCTATTATCAGGTTCATAAAAAAGGATGAATATTATGACCGACAATTCGTTATCAACTAAAGTAAAAACAATTGCTCGCCTTACTGTGGGTGGAGATGAGGCATTATTAGGTCTTACTGATCTGGTAGCACAATATGGTGACATTGCCTGTCAAGAAATTTTACAACAATTTGCTGATATGACATTTGAGGTAGAAGAAGCATCATTGCACTGGCAGAATATCTGTCAACATGTCAAAAAAATGTCAGCTGCTCTTGACCGACCTGTGAGTTTAGTTGCTGGTTGTAGTGATTATTTTTCAAATAATTGCAAAAAAATAAATAATTTCGCACCTAAGCTCATCAATTTCTATCACTATGAGCGCTTAATTAATGACTCAACTTACGATAAACTCACCGGTTTACTTAACCGTAACTATTTTAATGAAATTTTAAATCAACAATTAGCACTCGCTAAACGCTTAGGTACACAATTTTCGATGCTATTTATCGACGTAGATGATTTTAAGCAAGTCAATGACATTTATGGTCATCAAGCAGGCGATTATGTGCTGAGTGAAATTTCCACCTTAATGTTAAAAGAAATCAGAGACAGTGATACTGCTTTGCGTTATGGCGGAGAAGAGTTTGTTGTACTTATGCCTAATACTGCGTGTAATGATTCGCTGATACTGGCCAACCGTATCAGAGAAAAAGTGCTAGAACACTCGTTTGACATACGTGGGCAAGTTATTAATATGACTATTAGTGGCGGTGTTTCTTCCTACCCTGTGCATGCGAGTGACGCTGAAGAACTGATATTTTTTGCTGACACTGCCGTTTATCGGGCAAAAGGTGCTGGTAAGAATAATATTTCTTTATATAAAGAAGAAAACAGGCGCTATTTACGCATTACATTCTCTGAGAAAGTACAAATTAAAGAGCTAGGTTTTAGTGAATCGGCTGTTAGCCAAGGCATAAGTAAAGACATTGGCATTGGCGGAATCTTATTTGAAAGTTCAAAGAGTCACCCTATAGGGTGTCGATTACAAATTAGTTTAGAAATAAACTCAACAACACCAATTTTCCTCTTAGGCATTGTTGTCCGTGTAGAATTAGTTGCTGAAAATCTTTTCGAGCTGGGTTTAGCCTTGTCGTTTGACGAAATGGAAAAAGTAGCAAAAAATAAAATATCAAATTTGCTCGCCGTTAACCGTTGTACCAACAATTATTGATATTGTTTACACAAGAGCTGAAGAAAATATAACTATAAGGTTAAGTGACGCACTTTAAAACTACGGCCTTTCATTTTGCCGGTACTAAGTTTTCTTAAGGCAATTTTGAGTACTTTTTTATTAACTGCAACATATGCTTTATTATCTAAAACGCTAATTTTACCAACATCTTTACCATTAACTTCTGCACCCGTGCTTTTCGCTGTTAAAGCGCCTAAAATATCACCGGGACGAACTTTTTGCTTTTTACCACCATCAATTTGGATGGTAGTCATTTTAGCTTGTGTTCGAGTATTATTTAACACCTCAGTAGAAGGTAACAGTTCCGGTTTAATCACTTGTTCAAGCGTATCTTCAATTAAGCCCACTTTGTAACTCTCTTTATCGCTAAATAAAGAAATAGCCTTTCCTTGAGCGCCTGCTCGCCCAGTACGACCAATACGGTGAATGTGTACTTCGCTATCATGAGCAATATGATAATTTACTACTAAATCAAGCGCGTCGATGTCTAAACCTCGGGCAGCAACATCGGTAGCAACCAAAATAGCCGCACTTTTATTAGCAAAACGTAATAAAGTTTGATCTCTATCTCGTTGCTCTAAATCGCCATGTAAGGCTAAAACACTAAAGCCATCATCATGGAGCTTAGTGCATACTGCTTGGGTTTCTTTTTTGGTATTACAAAAAATTACTGATGATTCAACTGGATTAGTTAGCAGTATTAAACGCAACGCTTCAAATCTTTGTTCATCGTTTTCAACATGAAAAAATTGTTGACTGATTTTAGCTTGATCGTCACTGTTGCTGACTTTTACCATTACTGGCTCAGTCATAATACTTTCGCTAATAACTTGAATTTGTTTTGGAAAGGTGGCACTAAACAATAAGGTTTGGCGTTCAAGTGGGGTTCGTTCAATAATATTATCAAGGGCTGCTTCAAAACCCATTTCTAACATGCGATCGGCTTCATCAAGTATCAGTAAGTTTAAGTCGTCTAGTTTCAGTGTGCCTTTGATAACATGTTCTTCAATTCGCCCCGGTGTACCGACAATAATATGAGCACCATGCTCTAACGAGCCAATTTGTGGACCAAAAGGCGTACCTCCGCATAAAGTTAATACTTTAATGTTGTGCACCGCACGGGCAAGTTTACGAATTTCTTTGGCAACTTGATCAGCTAATTCGCGTGTTGGACACAATACCATCGACTGAATGCGAAAACGTTTTACTTGCAGTTTTTCCAACAGCGCTAAACCAAAAGCCGCGGTTTTACCTGAGCCAGTTTGCCCTTGGGCGATAACATCTTTACCAGCTAACATTTCAGGTAAACTCAACGCTTGAATAGGAGTCATTTCTTGATAACCAAGGGTCGATAAATTTTTCACTAAATCTTGATGTAGATTTAACGATGAAAAAGCCCGTGATGAAGAATGTGTTGCCGTCAAAATATCAACCTTAATAATATAAAAAACTTTCAAGGGAAAGTGAATGGGCGCATAATAACAGCAAATTCGCCCCACCCCTAGTTTATTAATATTCTATGACCATAGAACAACAAACTGATTTAGTAAAAGAATGGCAAACATTACATAATAGTCATGAACACTACGAATATTTTGCTCTACTAATTAAATTAGTTGCTGTTACCTTAACTGTTTTAGGGATCACATTTTATCAACTTAATTTAACCTTCTTACTGGTATTAGCCGTTTTATGGCTGCAAGAAGGCATATGGAAAACCTACCAAATAAGAGTTAGTAACAGAATAGAGTTGCTAGAACAGGCTTTGATTGATCTAAAACACAGTAATGAAAATACTACCATCCCTTTTCAGTTTTATCGGCAATGGCATGAAAACCGCGGGGATACCGTTACACTAGTAAAAGAGTATATTAACAACTCATTAAAACCGACAGTTATATATCCGTATGTTCCACTAATGGTTATCGTGTTAATTACTAACTTTTATTTATAACTGCGAATAGCCATTATTTCAATAATAGGAACCAAGTAAGATGAACCGTAAGAAAAAAATGAACGATACATTAAAAAAGAGGCTAAAAAAAGCAAATGCTAAATTACATAAAAGTAATAAACCTCGTTATGTTTCTAAAGCTGAAAGAGAAAAGTTGGCACTAGCAGAGCAAGAATCGCAAGATAATCAAGCGAGTTAAACACTATTTACTCGCTTAACCGCGAACCATGTCATTCCTCCTGCAAACAAAAAAGAGCTGTGAATTAAATTCAACAGCTCTTTTTTATTTTGCTTAATGAGTCTTTTCGATAACGTTACGCGAGATTCATTTCTTGAACTTTTTCATGGGCTATTTCAGGTGCGGTACTTTGTGGTTTTTCATGTAAATTAGCCTTTAATTGACCTTTTCTATGTTTTAAGGCCGCATCAAGTTTTTTAGCAGCACTGGCAATAGCAGGGAACATAACATTATCACTACCCGTTACTGATATTCGTCCACCTTCATAATTTGTCGTCAGTTCAACTTGATGTTTATGGTGTTCTTTAGAAATAATAACGTCTAAAGTTATTAAAGTTGGAAAGTGATTAGCTATTTTAGAGAATTTTTCCTCGATGTGTTCTTTTATTGAGTCATTAACTTCAACATGGTGACCAGAAAGATTTATTTTCATAGGTATTCCTTTTAACATTTACTTGAAACAAGTATTGAGAACTTGAGCTGAAAAATTAAAGCACTAGAACAAATATTCTATGCTCTAATAAATAGCTGAGGGTAGAAAAATAAAAAACAAGTTATAGCTGAAATTTATTTAGTACTCTACTTAAAAGTAGCTTAAAAATTAAAGGAATACTATTGATATAAATCAATAAAACGAGACAAAAAACACTTAATAAATTAACTGCATGATAATTAAAGCAAAGGCACCGGCAAGAATATCATCAAACATGATACCTACCCCACCAGACATTTTTTTATCAATAAAAGAAATTGGCCAAGGTTTTACAATATCAAATAAGCGAAATAACAAAAAGCCGATTAAAATACTTTGCCAGCTTACCGGCACCATAAACATGGTGATAAAAAACCCAACAAATTCATCCCAGACAATGGCAGGGTGATCATGAACACCAACATCTTCAGCTGCTTTTCCACAAATATAGATACCGGCAATACTCATCAACACTACAACGATTAAATAGAATAATGGCGTTAACAGTGTTAATAGTAAAAAAAGGGGTATTGCCGCCAATGTACCAAAGGTTCCTGGCGCTTTTGGCGCTAAACCGCTACCAAAGCCTAACGCTAAAAACTGAATGGGTTGTTTAAGGTCAAAAGTGACTTTGGCAGGTGAATGTTTCATCTTTATTAAAAATGTTACCTAGATGTTGTTATCAGTACTAGCTGCTTTTTTTGAAGAAAAGTGCTGAAAACCTGAGCTGCTAATAGGTACAGCTTTATTATTCAACGTTGTTGAAATCGTTTGTGATGAATTGGTTTGCCCTATACAAGTGATTTTAGCGCCTGCATGAGCTAAAGCGGTTTCCATGCCTACTTTATTATCTTCAGAGACAGTGAATAACAATTCATAATCATCGCCACCATTGAGAGCAAAATCAATGGCATCATCAAACAACTGCGATTTATTCATTGCATCAGACAGGGGGATAGCATCTAAGACGATATTCGCACCAACATTGGAGGCTTGACAAATATGTCCTAAATCGGCAAGTAGCCCATCTGAAATATCAATAGCAGCAGAAGCATATTCACGTAATGATTGCCCCATAAGCACACGTGGCTTAGGGAACTCCAACTTCCTTTGAACTTGCTCAATAATGTCATTATCTGTTAACACTTGCTCTTTATGATGCTGCAAAGCTAAAGCAGCATCGCCTAGCTCACCCGTAACATAAATCCAATCACCCGGCTTAGCACCAGAACGAGATAAATATTTCCCTTCAGGCGTTAATCCTTGTGCGGTTATGGTAATGCTTAACGGCCCTTGCGTGGTGTCGCCACCAATAAGTTGCACATTATAGTACTCACACAGTTCAAAAGCACCTGTACAAAACTCAGTAAGCCAATCATCATTAACCTCAGGCAAGGTAATAGCAAGTGATATCCAACTTGGCTCTGCGCCCATGGCTGCAATATCAGATAAATTAACCGCCACAGCTTTATGACCAATAGCTTTGGGCGAAGTACCTAAAGGAAAATGAACACCCGCAACCAAGGTATCGGTAGTAACGACAATAGATTGATTTGCTGCACTAGAAACTACCGCACAGTCGTCACCAATACCAAGCAAGACATCTTTTCTTCTAACAGCTTGCTCGGTAAAAAAATGTTTTATTAATTCAAATTCTTTCATAGATTGATAAAATTCTGCTTACTTTTTAAACGCTAGTTAACCTTGAGGGCGGATCAATTTTACGGTTTTATCTAACACGCCATTAATGAATTTATGGCTATCGTCTGCAGCAAATAATTTTGCTAATTCAATCGCTTCATTGATAACCACCCGATAAGGCACATCTTGACAATCACTTAACTCAAAAACAGCAACACGTAAAATAGCCTTTTCGACATGGTCAATATCTTCAAGCGGGCGATCAACATGAGGAGTAATAGCAAGATCTAATTCATTCACACTGTTAGTCACGCCACGCAATAACTGCTGAAAATAGTCAATATCAAAACGACGTTTACTGTTATCTGAAATAAAATTGACTTCAATATCATCTACTGAATTTTTGCTAATTTGCCATGAATAAATAGCTTGTACCGCTAATTCACGCGCTTTTCTTCTAGGAGAAGGTTTCACAATAGGTTTCCTAAATTTGAGAGAGAACGTTAACCATTTCTAGTGCACTAAGAGCCGCTTCGGCACCTTTATTGCCGGCTTTTGTACCCGCACGCTCAATTGCTTGTTCAATAGAATCAGTGGTAATAACCCCAAAAGAAACGGGGATTCCTGACTCTAAACATACTTGAGCTAAGCCCTTATTGCACTCACCCGCGACAAAATCAAAATGAGGTGTACCACCTCGAATCACAGCACCAATAGCAATAATGGCATCAACACTGCCTTTGGCTGCTACTTTTTTTGCCGCCAATGGCAACTCATAAGCGCCAGGAACTCGAACAATAGTAATGTCATTATCAGCAACACTGCCATGACGTTTAAGTGCATCAACAGCACCTTCTAATAAACTATCGACGATAAAATGGTTAAAACGAGAGACAACAATGGCAAATTTTTTGCCTTTTGCTTCAAATGAACCTTCAATTATATTCATTTAACTATTTCCAAAAGTGTTTGGTTAAAAAAAACTGCCGAAATTCTAGCAAATTACGCCTAACTTCGGTAGATTTTTATCTGTTTTACTAAATAATGTTCAATCTAAATCGTCAAATTCGTCTAATAGTGCATCTATTTCAGCTTCTTCATTTTCATCGATAACAATTGGTGGCGAACCATCATACAAACGATAGTTCATATTTTGAAAATATGCATTTTTAATAAATTCATAAGAATCTGTTGATTCAAGCACTAATTGCTCTTGATCTCGAATTGACGCCCTTCTTTCTAAACCAAGTATGCCTAATCGAACTAAGTTTGGCCAAAAATCAATAACCACTAACGGCCAATATAACTTATCAACATAGTCACCGACCTCTTCCCTAACTGAGCTAGGGCCAAGGCCAGGTATTACGATATAAGGACCATCACTCAGGCCATAACTGCCTAAGACCTCACCAAACTCTTCCTGTTCACCAGACCAATCAAAATCACTGGCGGGATCATAAAAACCTAATAACCCTATGGTTGAATTAAGCGCGAATCGTCCAGTATTTTTAGCGGCAGCCGTAAATTTTAATTGTAATAAATTATTAATAATACTCGATGGCTCATTTAAGTTCAGCGCCATATTGTACAAGCCCGTTCTTAAAAAAGGTGGTGTATATGCGGTATATAACTCAGAAGCCGGTTTGGCTACATACTTATCCGCGTAGTCCCAAGTAAATGTCCAAAAGGGCCTGTTAATCACTTCGAGAGGATCTCTGGGATCAGTGACGCCCTCATTTTCAGTTGGCGTAGTAGAGCAACCCGAGAGAATAACAAGAGAAAATAAGAAGATAATTCGAAAATACTGAGATAAAAAAGACTTCACTGCGCCTAGTTCCTTGCCTGTTCACGCATGGTTATACCATTTGGATTAATTAAGCATATAGCTTTCATTTAAAAAAAAGCAATGAGAATAAATTTGCAAAAACAAGGCGCTTGATTGAGCAATAGTTGGCTATTGGGCTTGAAAGCAACGATGTTATTGGATATTTAAAAATGATCACTTAGTTAGTGCAATTGGTATTATATGCAAATAGAAATTTAAAAGCCCTAGTCTAACTTGTTTCCTTTAAGGAAAAAACTATCCCTGACTTTTCTTTTGGTATACGGATATCAACATTTCAACTTCCGCATGAGGTAGTTCACATTCCGCAGAAATTTCGTCAATGTCTGCCCCTCTTTTAGCCAGCTTAATAGCACGAGCATAAAACTTATCATCACCTTTGTCCGTTTGTAATTGGATGATGAGTTCTTGCTGAGAGTTAAGTTGAGATTGCAGTGTTTTGATTCTGTGCTCAAGTTGCTTAGAAATAAGGATATTTTCAGTAAGAGATTTATGGTGTTGAATTGATAGCTCGTTAACAATTACACTTAAATTATCATGAGCCGATTGCAAGCTACTAACAAGCAATTCTTGGGCTTGATATTGAGAACTATAAACAGCCAGTTTTGTTTTGTATCTTGTTAAAGAAATAAAAACAATAACAAAGCACAAAACACTGGCGATAAGCGTAACAACAGCGATAATAGGTATAGCTAACAAAGACATAAACCTGATAACTTAATAAACAGCACAACAATCAAAATAAAGGGTTTGCAAAACCAAACGCAAATAAGCGTTTAGAACTGCTTTAATTCATCCCATTCATCATCTGACAATAATTTATCTAGGTCGACTAAAATAAGCAGTTCGCCTTCTCGGTTAGAAACACCTTGAATAAATTGCGCACTTTCTTCATTACCAACATTTGGCGCTTCGTCAATTTCAGAGGCTTTTAAATAGACCACTTCAGCAACACTATCAACAAGTATACCAATAACTTGTTTTTCTAATTCAATCACCACAACTCGTGTATTATCAGTAACATCACATGGCTCTAAACCAAAACGAGAGCGTGTATCAATAACAGTAACAACATTACCACGTAAATTAATTATACCAAGCACATAAAGCGGTGCACCTGGTACGGGCGCGATCTCACTGTAACGTAACACTTCTTGAACTTGCATAACATTAATGCCGTAAATTTCACTTGCTAACTTAAACGTTACCCATTGAAGTACTTCATCGTTTTCACCTGTTTTTTCGCTAGAACTGCGTCTTTCATCAGACATACCACTTGCCTCTTAAATTTAATGTTAACAATTAATTATTTTATCTAATCATAGTATTAATCAAGTTGATTAATTCCGCTACCATCACTGAGTAATTGAATTAATGCCTCTACATCAAGTAAGGCACACATTTTCTTTTTTACCAAACCAGCCAACCAAGGACGTTTGCTTGGCAAGTCTAACCACTTTACTTCGTCTTGTTGTAGAACAACGGTATCAACCAAGTTTTCAGCACTTAAACCCCAAACACTATCGCTTAACATGATAACATACTGATAGTTTAGTGAACTTTTTAATTTTTCGTCACATTTTTCTGGCATTACCCACAAAGCAGTGTCTACAACGTTAATTTTTTCATCACGATAAAGCATTACACCTTTAAACCAGTCAGGCTTGCCCATTAATGAAGTCGTTTTTTCTATTTTATGTATACCGCCCAATTCAATTAATGGTACTGCAATAGTTAACCCCCCTACATTGAAAAACAACGCCTGAAAGTCTCCTTGACGATAAGCTTTTTTCGATTTAGATACAATATTACCCGTGCTTTTATGGGTAACTAAAGGCGTTGATAAGCTTTCTTCAACACCCTTAATAGTTTTGTGCTTGGCCTGCTCACCACTGTTTTTCTGGCTAATGGCAACCGATTCATTTACTTCTATTTCGGCATTAACATTTTTCAATAATGTTTCTAAACGTTGGTTTTCAACAACACTGCTGTGAGCTCTATTATCCAATTCATGTTTAGCTGTTTCTTGCGTTATAGGCTCTTCTGTCAATAATTCTGACAAATAATTTTTCATTACTTTTTTACTTGCTGCTAATGGTTTTGTCATTTACTTACTACTTCTTTTAGGATGTTTCAATAAATAATCGAGCAAACTTTTATAAGCAAAAACACCACGAGAGTTGGCAGCATAATGGGAAGGTACTTTTCGCGCCACACTGGCATTCCTAAAATTTGTATCTATTGGGATAACACCCGGCCATATTTTCTCTTGATAGGTTTCTTGTAGTTGTTGGTAAGCTAACAGCGATGCCTTAGTTCGTTTATCAAACATTGTTGGTACAATGGTATAATTAAAAGGTTTCTCCTGTTCTACCTGCATAATATCCATCGTTTTGATCATCCTGTCTAAACCTTTTAATGCTAAAAACTCTGTTTGTACAGGCACAACTATTAGGTCAGACGCCGCCAGTGCATTTACCATAAGCACACCGAGTACAGGTGGACAGTCCATCAAAACATAATCATAACTTTGCGATACTTTTTGCATCGCCTTTTTTAAGACTAAGCCCATACCACCTTTCGCACCTAAAGAGCGGTCTAATGTTGCCAACCCCATAGTGGCAGGCAATATATCTATATTGCTATATTGAGTAGGACATAAACTTTGTAATATTTGCTCTTTGGTTGAAACTTGCACGAATAAGTCATAAACACTTAAATCTAAATCTTCTGATTCGATGCCAAAGTAATAACTTAACGAGGCATGTGGATCAGTATCAACTAACAACACTCTATTACCACATTCAGCTAATAAGCCTGCTAACGCAATAGTTGTCGTTGTTTTACCAACACCACCTTTTTGATTTGCTACAGTCCAAACTTCCAATAGTTGTCCCTAATGCTAGTGTCATACCAATATCACAAATCATGTGACCATTTATACTTGTTAAAATAAACCACTTAATAAATGAAACTGGTATTACTTAAATGCTACTTTAATTATTATCGTTATTTTGCAAACCAGTACTTTGTATAACGTCTTCATTCTCATCTCGGGTAGTTATTCTAATACCGCCATTAGGCAAACGAATCACCTTAATTTCACCACGTTGTTCACCGGGTGCAACGACCTTAGTTATCGCCTCAACATCTTTAACACTAATTGTGGGGGTATTTAATAAATTTGACCTTTCTAAGCCATACTTTGAAATTGCCACAACAACTTTTCTATTTTTTGCACGCCCTTGAGCAGTGGCATTATCGGCAGTTGGATAATATTGTCCATACCCCTCAATAGCCATTCTACCCGGATTCATTCCCAATTCTTCTAACACCCGTAAAATTGATGTTGCTCGATAAACAGACAACTCCCAATTCGATGAAAATATTTCTGTATTGATTGCTTGATCATCAGTATAGCCTCTTACCCGAACAAAGTTACTTACTTCACCAATAACATTAAAAATAACACTTAAAATACTGGTTGCTGAGTTAGTTGCAGAAGAAGAACCACTGGGAAACAATAAACCACTGTTCAATTCTATTTCCAACCAATCACCGTCAATTTGTAGCTGAGCAAAACCCGATTCAACCAATTCATAAAGTGCCGCATGAAGCTCATTTTCTAAAGAAGTTAAATTAGTGCCTACTTGTGAGTCGGAAATGTTAGAAAGGATTTGCTCACCTTCTAACAATTGCGGTCCCGCTTCATCAAGAATGCCATTACCAAATAACCTTTTATTCGACTTACTCGTATTCACAATAAGTATATCATCACCATGACCACGATTTTTAGGCTCATCATCGCTTGCCTGAAAAATACGGCCAACCGATTTGGTGATAGTGTCGAACGGTTTTTCATTGACCATTGCCATCGCATAAAGCACTACAAATAATGCGAATAACAAGGTCATGTAATCTGCATAAGACACCAACCAGCGATGCACGTTGTCATGTTCAACACTGTGTCTTCTATCTCGTAAACGGTTCACTGCTGTAACCTAAAGGCCGATAACTTGTTTTCGATAGCGTGAGGGTTCTCTCCATGAGCAATAGCAACTAACCCCTCTGAAACCATTTCTCGATACATGGTTTGCTGGTGAATTATTTCTCTGATTTTGTTAGCAACAGGCAAATAAATTAAGTTAGCGAAGCCAACACCATAAATGGTTGCAATAAATGCGGTTGCAATACCTTGACCAAGCAACGCAGGTTCAGTTAAGTTATTCATCGCATGAATCAAACCTAACACTGCACCAAGAATTCCAATCGTTGGGCTATAACCCCCCATAGACTCAAATACATTGGCTGAACGCAAATTATGTTCTCGATAAATATCTAAATCTAATTCAAGGGAAACTCTAAGATTTTCAATTTCCACCCCGTCTACCAGCAAATCTAATCCCTTTTGGGTATAACTATCTTCTTCATCAATGGCAATATTTTCAAGTACTAAATACCCTGATTCTCTTGATTTTTCAGCCCATAGAACTATTTTTTCAATACCTTCTTCAATGTCATATTTCGGTGGGGTAAACACCCACTTAAGTAGTGAAAGTGCATGAAGAAATTGACTGCTTGAAGACTGCAACATAACAGCCCCCAATGTACCACCAACCACGATAATAAACGCAGGTAATTCAAAAAGGGCAGTAATTGAGCCACCATCTAAAGTAAAGCCTAAATATATAGCAAAAATTGCAACAAAAAGGCCAGCAATGCTGAGCCTATCCATGTTTTATTTCCTTAAATATAGAGCTAGATATTGCCTCTAGCGGTAAAGATAGTTGTGAAATTCCTGCCGCAGTCACCGCTTGTGGCATACCATACACAACACAACTTTGTTCGTCTTGTGCCCAAATAGTTGCGCCTTTTGTTTTTAACATACGAGCCCCCTCTCTGCCATCAGCGCCCATCCCCGTTAAAATAATCCCTAAGACGTTACCACCAAAAATTTTAGCCGCGGAGCCAAAACTTACATCAACGCTAGGTTTAAAGGTTATTTTTGCTGAATTATCATCAATTATTTTAATTTTTGCTGCATTTTCTGTACCAGCAATAATCATTTGACGACCACCGGGTGCTAAATAAGCACAACCAGGCTTGAGAATGTCACCATCACTGGCTTCTTTAACATTAATTTTACATAAAGAATTTAGTCTGCTAGCAAAAGCATGGGTAAAAGTTGCCGGCATATGTTGGATCATAATAATTGGCAACGGAAAATCTTGAGGGAACTGCGTCAATATTTTTTGCAGTGCTACCGGTCCTCCGGTAGATGTACCAATAGCCAGTAAACTATAATTTTTTCCCGAGGAAGCGGTTAATGTTGATGTTATTGTTTTAGTGTTTGTCGGTGCTACCGATGAACCTAAAGACTTTCGAGTACTAATCCGAGCGTCTGAATTACGTAAACTAACAGGGCGACTGCTTGATAAACTTCGCTTACTCGCGGGGGATTTTTTGGCTAGCTGTACAACCCGTTGGCGTAATAAGCTGCCCGCTTCATCACTATTTTGAGCAATTTCACTAAATTTTTTCGGTAAAAAATCTAAAGCACCCGCCTCTAGTGCTTCAAGGGTTGATTTAGCCCCTTGATGAGTTAATGAAGAAAACATTAAAATGGCAGTCGGCGACTGTGCCATTATTTTTTTTACCGCGGCAATGCCATTTAACACCGGCATTTCAATATCCATGGTAATCACATCTGGTTTAAGAGCAAGCGCTTTATCTACTGCTTCTTGGCCATTAACGGCCACATCAATAACATCTAATTGCGGATCTTTGTTAAGAATATCAGTGACTCGTCGTCTAAAAAAACTTGAATCATCAACAACGAGCACTTTGTAGGCCATTTACTTCCTCTACTTCAAAAATTATTCTACTTGCTATGAGCGCAGTTTTTTATTTACCGGTGACTTTCTTGCATAGAATTTTAACATGCTAGGAATATCAATAATTAAAGCGATACCACCATCACTAGTTATGGTAGCCCCTGCCATACCGGGAGTACCATGTAATAAGCGATCAAGTGGTTTTATTACCACCTCTTCTTGTCCTATTAGTCGGTCTACAACAAAAGCGACTTGTTGGTTGCCTAATTGCACGATGACAACATGACCTTTATCTCGAGCTTTCTCTTGATAGTTTCTCACCAACCATTGATCTAAATAAAACAAAGGGATCGCTTTTTCACGCACAATAATGGTTAGTTGACCATCAACGCTGTTGGTATTAGTTAAATCTAAATGGAATATTTCATTGACTGCAGCTAAGGCTAAAGCAAAGGTTTGCTCACCAATAACAACCATTAAGGTTGGTAAAATAGCTAAGGTCAATGGTACTTTAATTTCTAAAACCGTACCTACGCCCATTTCTGAATCAATACTAACCGTGCCGTTTAGTTGGGTGATTTTGGTTTTAACCACATCCATGCCAACGCCACGGCCAGATACTTCAGAAATTTCAGTTTTAGTAGAAAAACCTGGTGCAAAAATCAAGCTAAACGCTTCTTTGTTTGACATTCTGGCGGCGGTTTCAGCATCAAGTACCCCGCGGTCAATAGCAATACTTTTTAACTTTTCAGCATCCATACCCGCACCATCATCTTTAATGGTTAACAGAATATGATCCCCTTCTTGAGAGGCAGATAAAACCACAGTGCCTTGACGAGGTTTACCTAAAGCTTCACGAACATCGGGTTCTTCAACACCATGGTCAACTGAGTTTCGTACTAAATGCACTAAAGGATCCGCTAATGCTTCAACTAAATTTTTGTCTAAATCGGTTTCTTCCCCCTCTAGCACTAATTGAATATCTTTGTTAAGACTGCGGGCTAAATCACGAACAACCCGAGGAAAACGACCAAATACTTTTTTAATTGGCTGCATGCGCGTTTTCATGACCGCACCTTGCAAATCAGTCGTGACCGCGTCTAAATTTGAGACCGCTTTGGTTAAATCTTCATCATCAGAAATCAAACCTAAACTGGTCAAACGGTTCCTCACTAAGACTAATTCACCAACCATATTCATGATTTTATCAAGTCGTTTAGTATCAACACGTACGGTAGTTTCCCCCTGCGGTGCTGACGGTTGGGCAACTTTTTTTGCTGGGCTTGCTGAAGCTTTAGCGGCGGCTTTAGGTGCAGGCTTTGCTTTAGGTGTAGAGGCCTTAGCAACGAGCGGTTTAGCTACAGAAGTTGGAGCACTTGCCGCAACGACTGGTGCAACAGCTTTGTCGCTAATTTTAGGTGCATTACCTTTACCATGTAACTCATCAAGCAAGTTTTCAAATTCATCATCATTTATTTCATCAGTAGAAGCACCCGAACCAGGCGTTGAGTGGTTAACATCTGAAGAAAATGCACCTTGGCCATGCAGCTCATCTAATAAGGATTCAAATTCATCATCAGAAATTTCATTACCCTCTGCAATATCAGAGCTGACAGAAGGTTTTTTAACAGCAGGTGGCGCAGAAGGACTTCCCCCACCATGTAACTCGTCAAGCAAGCGTTCAAACTCATCTTCACTCATATCACTTGAATCAGACGCTGTTTCAACAACTGGCTCAGAAACAGCAACGTCAGACGCTGATACCGCAGGCTCTTGTCCTTCAGGCTTGCTCAGTCGATGTAACTCTGCTAATAATTCAGCACTAGCAGGAACCAGTGGCTCTCTATTTTTCACTAACGTAAACATGTCATTCACGGTATCAAGGGCTGATAAAATGGTATCCATCAATTCTGCGTTAACAGTGCGTTGCCCGTTACGAAGTAAATCAAATATATTTTCTGCGCCATGACAAACATCAACAAGTTCATTTAATGCAAGAAAACCTGCACCACCTTTGACGGTATGAAAACCTCGAAAAATAGCATTAAGTAACTCAGCATTATCAACATCATTCTCAAGTTCAACTAGTTGCTCCGACAGCAATTCGAGTATTTCGCCTGCCTCGACTAAAAAGTCTTGTAGAATTTCTTCATCCGCTTCAAATGACATTCATTAACTCCCGTTAAAACCCTAAACTTGATAATAGATCATCAACATCGTCTTGATCTTCAACAATATCGTCTCTATTTTCTTTATTGACTATTGGCCCTTCAACTAAATTATCACCTACTTTAGGCTTAGCATTCCCTTGAATATTTTCCGCTGAAATCCCAAATGCAGTTAACATATTAATCAAACTATCTTCAACTTCACGTACTAAATCAATAACTTTACGAATTACCTGACCCGTTAGATCTTGAAAATCTTGTGCCATTAATACATCAGTCATTAAACTATGGATACGTAAGGTTTCTTTACCCGTGGTTACTAACAAGGTATCGATATCGACGCATAAACTTTTGAACTCTTTGAGATCTATTTCATTGTTCATCAGTTTAGTCCATGCTGGATTTACTGCACGAACTTGATTAGCAATATTATCAACAACAGGAAAAATAGACTCAACCGCATCCATAGTTTTATTGGCTGCTTCTTCCGTGCGAGTAATAACATAATTCAAGCGTTCTTTCGCGTCAGGAATATCTGCTGTCGCCAAGTCATTTAACCTAGAGTCCAATTGAAAGTTTGTTAAAGAGTCATGTAATTGACGTGTTAACTTACCTATTTCTGCAAATAATTCAGAATTGATTGGATTTTGAATCTCAGCAATAAGCTCATCGGCTTTTTCTTGCTGATCAGTTTCTATAAATTCAACCAAAGATTTGGCCTGCTCCAAAGAAACACGACCCACCATTGCCATACTCATGCAAAATCCTTAATACCAAATTTCATTAGTGAGTCTGTATTTAATCAGCTCGTCTAATTAAAATAAAACTAACCTAAGCGTTCGAAAATTTTATCTAACTTAGTTTTTAGTGTTGCTGCCGTAAATGGTTTAACAATATAGCCATTGACACCCGCTTGAGCAGCCATAACAATTTGCTCTTTTTTGGCTTCAGCGGTGATTAAAAGTACAGGTATATGAGCTAAACTTGAATCAGCTCGTATTGCTTTTAATAAATCAATACCTTGCATTCCCGGCATATTCCAATCAGTTACCACGAAATCAAAATCACCACCTTGAAGCATGGGCAAGGCAGTACTGCCATCGTCCGCTTCTTGAATATTGGTGAAACCTAAATCGCGTAACAAATTTTTCACTATACGTCTCATGGTTGAAAAGTCATCAACAACAAGCACTTTCATATTTTTATCCAAGGCACCCTCCGGCGAAACATTCAAAAATTTTATTGGTTAATACAGTTATTATTTTACTCATACTTCTTTTGCTCAACTTTGCCAACACTGCATGCGAGCTTTTAATCGATGCATTGCTTGGCTATGAATTTGGCTAACACGTGACTCACTTACATCAAGTACTTGGCCAATTTCACGTAAATTTAATTCTTCATCATAATATAGAGACAGTACTAAAGCTTCTCGCTCGGGTAAAGTACTAATACATTCACTAAGACCTTTTTTAAAAGCTCGGTGCTCAATATTTTGATATGGATCATCACCATGACAACTCTCATCAAACTTCAACGCATCTTCACTTACCCCAAGGTCATCAATACCTAGTATTTTACCTGTACTGACCTCGCTTAATATATGATGGTACTCATTTAATGAAATATCAAGTTTTTCAGCAACTTCTATATCAGTTACATCTCGACCTAACTTTGCTTCTAACTGCTTAATGGCATCGCTGACCATACGGCTATTTTTATGAACTGACCTAGGAGTCCAATCTCCACGCCGTATTTCATCTAACATTGAGCCTCTAATACGTATACCCGCGAAGGTTTCAAAACTAGCCCCTTTGCTACTGTCAAAGTTGTTAGCCGCTTCAAATAAACCAATCATACCCGATTGAATTAAATCATCAACAATGACACTTGCTGGTAATCGAGCCAACAAATGATAAGCGATTCGTTTAACTAACACGGTGTGCTGTTCAAGCAAAACCGTTTTATCAACGGGGTTATTATAGGCTTTAGCTTTAACCACTTTATATACTCATGTTACTTCAAAATGTACGTTTCAGGACGACTGAGCAAGTCATGATCAAGGCGTATCTTTTTATTAATGGTTGCTCCCTTAAAAATAGATACAACGATGAACATGATTTGCTCAGTCGTCCCCGTAGGGCGAGTTTAAAAGGATTATATGCTGCGTTATTGATTTCGACAAGGGAACAACCATTCTCTTCAATCAACGCCTTGCATTTAAGCCTTTTAATTCTCGCTGAACTGTGCATTTCGAGGCAACATGAGTACACTATTCCCACCTAAATTATTTTAGAAACTATTTTGTCTGGTATTTATTTTTCAATAAACGATTAACATTAATTAAAGCTTAATAATCGAGTAATTGTTCAATAAAAAACTCTAAGTGACCTGAAGCTTGATGTGGTATTGGCCAACTACTGACGTTTTTTGCTAAATCTTTAAATGCTATGGCGGCAGGAGATTCTGGAAATGCCTCTACAATAGCTTTTTGTTTTCGCACTGATTTTCGAATGTTTTCATCAAAGGGGATTACGCTAACAAGTTCCAAAGCGACATCTAAAAATCTATCGGTAACTTTGGTCAATTTAGCAAATAATTGTTGCCCTTCTTTAGGGTTCCGCACCATATTAGCGACCACTTTAAATTTAAACACGCCATGATCTCGGCTTAAAAGTTTCATTAAGGCATAACAATCAGTAATTGAAGTTGGCTCATCACAAACCACTAACATCACATCTTGTGCGGCACGAGTGAAACTAAGCACCATGTCTGAAATACCCGCAGCAGTATCAACAATTAGCACATCAAACTGAGTTCGCATTTCACTAAAGGCACGAATAAGGCCGGCATGTTCAGAAGGGGTTAAATCCACCATAGATTGAGAGCCAGAAGTGGCGGGTATAATTTTTATATTACTCGGACCGGTAATAATAATATCATCAAGTTCACATTCACCTGATAATACATGGGAAAGGTTACGTTTTACCCTTAGCCCTAACATGACATCGACATTGGCTAAACCCAAATCGGCATCGAGCACTAACACCCTTTTCCCTTGCTGTCCTAGTGCAATAGCTGTGTTTAGAGAGACGTTGGTTTTGCCAACACCGCCTTTACCACCCGAAACTGCGATTACTTTAACTTTTTTTAAGTCCTGCATTTTTCTTAAGCCGCTCGCTTGATCTGACATTTATTTATTACTTCTTATTTTACAGCTTCAACTAAGAATACTTCAATTAAAATAAACCTACATTACCACGACCGGAGTTATTGGCATTGGCCGCGCTGTTTGTTGGGCATAGGTTACCGTATTTTTAGCTGATTTCCTTGCCATCTTATCTGCAAGCGTAACCAATTTCTCAGCATTTGCAACTTTAATATCTTCTGGAACTCTTTGCCCGTCAGTAAGATAACCTATTGGCAAGCCATTTTGAATTGAAGTTGTAATTATTTCGCCAATACTGACGCTTTCATCAAGTTTAGTATAAATACAACCCGATAACGGTACTTTTTTAAAGCGATCAACATTTTCTTGCATAACTTGTTGCTGGCTATTGGCTGCTAAGACTAAATAGTTTCTAATTCTAACTCTAGCATTAGCGACTAAGTTAGCTAAATTTTCCGCTAAACGGATATCTCTTTGCCCCATGCCAGCAGTATCAATTAAAACTAATTTCTTTTTCGAAAATTGTTGTAGCAGTAGATCGAGTGCTTGGCTATCTTTCGCTAATTTTACTTGACAACCAATTATTTTTCCATAGGTAGCAAGCTGTTCAAAACCAGCAATTCGGTAGGTATCAGTTGAAATGAGAGCGACTTGTTCATGACCATGTATTTGTGCAAAACGCGCCGCAAGTTTGGCAATAGTGGTAGTTTTTCCTACCCCTGTAGGTC
Organism: Colwellia sp.; assembly: GCA_016765685.1. Classification (GTDB taxonomy): domain Bacteria; phylum Pseudomonadota; class Gammaproteobacteria; order Enterobacterales; family Alteromonadaceae; genus Colwellia. Next base: position 36,962 of record JAESPR010000128.1, read on the forward strand.
CTACTAAGGCAACCACACCACCACGATGAATAATATCATTTTGCGTGGTATTTAGCTGTTCGCTGATGAGTTTTGTGGCTTGTTGCCATGCTTGTGCTTCGTGATGTTCAGCGGGCACATAACCGGCGATTTGATCTGCGATTTGCTCATTCAAGCCTAATGCTAATAAACGTGTCACCAAAACCGCACGTTGGGGATCTTTTTGTGCCATATCTTGCCACATTAGACCGGACACTTGATGTTCAAGCAACTGCCTGATAGATGCCATTTCTTGTTGCATTTTCTCAAAGTTTTGCTGGCTTACCTGACTGTTAGGCCATTCTTTCGATTGTGGAGATTGTAATTTCCTTGCCATTTCCTCTGCTTCTAGCGCGATAGGCTTTTCAAGCTGAACATGATCATTTTGACTCACATAAGAAGGTGCGGGAATAGTACCATCAGGTTTTGAGTGGCGTAGTCGTTGAGTAAAATTACGTAACTGTGCTTCAATATTATTTTCATCTTGTATTGAAATTTGACTAACTTGTGCTGTCGTTGGCTCTTGTGGATGTTGCACTTGTCGATTAAGTAACGCCGATAAACTATCCGCAGGAGCGGCTGTACTTGCTTCGTGACTTTCCCCTACTTGCAACTGACGTTCACCTGCTGGAGCAACAGCAGGTTCACTAAGACTGACAACATCATTAGACATTTCACGTACAGTTTCCGCCTCTGATTGAACCGGGGTACTTGCTTGCGGCACGGCTTGGCTATAATCAACCGCCGCCATTAACTCAACACCTTCAGGAATTTTTTTATTCGACATAATTACTGCATCTACGCCTAATTCGTCTTTTATTTGTGCTAATGCGCACCGCATATCTTTGCCAACAAAACGTCTAATTTTCACAGCTAACCCCTTATATATCAGCAATAAGCTTCAAGTAACAAGCGACAATGAGAACCAAATTGCTCGCCTAGTATTTAACTGGTTACTTATCACTTTTAACTTGTTACTACATTACTGCCCTATGGCACTCACAATTTTAATTTGTTTATCATCAGGTATTTCTTGATAAGAAATAACTCGCAAACCCGGTATGGTATATTTAACAAACTTAGCCAACACGGTTCGTAAAATTCCTGATGTTAATAATATCGGTGTATCACCCGCCAACTCTTGCTGCTGAGCACCGTCTGTTAATGATTTTTGCAAACGCTCTGCCAAACCTGGTTCAATACCTGCGCCATCATCACCTGCCATCTGCATTGACTGGTGCAACATTTGTTCCAACTCAGGTGCCAAGGTTATGACAGGTACTTCAGGGGCTGAGCCAACCAAGTCTTGAATAATAAATTTTCGCAAGCTAATACGAACAGCAGCCGTTAATACTTCTGCGTCTTGGCTCTTAGGCCCGTATTCAACTAATGTTTGTATAATCGAGCGCATATCTCTTACGGCAACGCCTTCATTCATTAAACTTTGCAATACTTTCACTACAGTACCTAGCGTTAACGTATCAGGAATAAAACCTTCCACTAATTTAGGGTAGGTTTTAGCTAACATATCAAGTAAGTTTTGTACTTCTTCATGACCTAATAATTGCGAAGCATTATTAGTTAATATTTGACTTAAATGGGTGGCTAATACCGTGGCCGAATCAACCACGGTATAACCTAATGTTTGCGCTTGCTCGCGTTGACTTTGGTTAATCCACACCGCATCTAAACCAAAAGCAGGATCTTTAGTAGCCACGCCATCTAATTTACCAAAGACTTGCCCTGGATTAATAGCCAACTCTTGATCATGACGAATTTCAGCCGTGCCAACGGTGACTCCCATTAACGATATTTGATAACTATTGGGATCTAAATCTAAATTGTCGCGAATATGCACCGCGGGTACTAAAAAACCAAACTCTTGTGACAGTTTTTTACGAACGCCTTTAATTCGACTCAGTAATTCACCACCTTGAGCTTTGTCTACTAAGGGAATTAAACGGTAACCTATTTCCAAACCAATAATGTCAACATGATGAACATCATCCCAATCAAGCTCTTTTATTTCTTCCTCTTTTTTCTGGCTTTGTACTTGCTCTTCTTCTGCCATTTTTTCTAATTCAACCGCTTTTGTTGCTTTATTCTTGCTGCCCAAATAAGCAGTAGCACCAACCAAAAACGAAAAAAGTAAAAAAACAAAATGTGGCATTCCTGGGATAACCCCCATGACAAACATAACACCGGCAGCGATATAAAGTGATTTTTCTTGTCCCAACTGAGAGCTAACTTGCTCGCCCATGTCTTGAGCAGTATTTTGACGCGTGACCACAATCGCGGTGGCAACAGATAAAAGTAACCCTGGGATTTGTGCCACTAAACCGTCACCAATGGTTAACAAGGTATAAATTTCAACGGCACTATCAAAGGTCAAGTCGTGTTGCACCATACCAATAACCAACCCACCAACAATGTTAATAAACAAAATCAGAATACCGGCAATCGCATCACCTTTAACAAACTTACTGGCACCATCCATAGAACCATAAAAATCAGCTTCACTGGTGACTTCAATTCGACGTTCTCTGGCTTCATCAGCATTAATAAAGCCCGCGTTTAAATCAGCATCAATGGCCATTTGTTTGCCCGGCATAGCATCAAGGGTAAAACGTGCTGTTACTTCTGCAATACGCCCAGCACCCTTGGTAACGACCACAAAATTGATGATGATTAAAACCAAAAACACCACTAAACCTACCGCATAGTTACCGCCAATAACAACAGCACCAAACGCTTCGATAACCTTACCTGCAGCGTCAGTGCCATTATGGCCTTCAAGTAATACTATCCGAGTGCTGGCAACATTGAGCGCTAATCGTAAAATAGTGGCAATAAGAATAACCGAAGGAAACGAACCAAAGTCTAATGGTTTTAAGGTATAAACAGTAATTAATAATACCACCAAAGATAGAGCAATATTAAATGAGAACAGCACATCAAGCAGCCATGGGGGCATAGGTAAAATAACCATACCTAATGCCGCCATAACTAATAACGGTGTACCAAGACCCGAAAGGTGAGATAATTTTTTCTTGTCGAACTGATTAAAATAGGCGATTAATTGCATTGGATACAGCTTGCTCTTGATGATGATTTTTTGACGCTAATGATGAATTTGCAAAAGCTATACCAGAACGACCAGTGGCGAGTTATAAGTGACGAGTTTAAGCTACAAGTAACGAAGTGATCTTAACTCGCTACTCACTATTCGCAACGGCGATTAGTATTTAAACTCTTCAGGGATGGGCAGTTCTTTAGCGATTGGAATCGGTTTTTTAGCCCGACCTTTTTTATGTTCACTCAGTTGAAAAATAAAGGCTAGTACTTGTGCTACCGCGGCATATAACTCTTCAGGAATATCTTGATTAACTTCTGAGGTGTAATATAAGGAGCGCGCTAAGGCCGCTGACTGAACTATTTCAACACCATTTTCTTTCGCTATGGTGCGAATATGTATTGCCATTTCATCCATTCCTTTGGCAATAATTTTAGGGGCACCGCCAACACTGGGGTCATATTTTAGCGCAATACTGTAATGAGTAGGATTGGTGATCACAACATCAGAATTAGGTACTTCGCTCATCATTCTTCGCTGCGACATATCATATTGAGTTTGTTTTATCCGCCCTTTAATTTCAGGGTTACCCTCAGTATTTTTGAACTCATCTTTAACTTCTTGTTTCGTCATTTTTAATTGACGATTGTGATTCCAGACCTGATATGGCGCATCAATAACCACAATAATACCAATGGATAAAGCTAAGGCTAAAAACATCCACAATAGCATAGTAACAGCATGTTCAAAATTAGTAGGTATCGCCTCTAGACTTAACCCTAAAATTTGTTCAAAAAGTCCACTAAGCAAAAAATAAACAACGGTAACAACCACTAAAAATTTCAGAATGGATTTTAATAGCTCAACCGCTGCTTGCACACCAAACATACGTTTGAAACCTTCTAACGGAGAAAGTCGACTTGCTTTCGGTGCCATTGCTTGCCAAGAAAAAGCCATGCCGCCCAACATGGTGTTCCCTATGAAAGCGGCCACCATAATGATAAAAAAAATAGCCGCCATAGGAAAAACAACAACGCCAACGCCACTAGATATAACATTCATTAATGCATGAACATCCATGGTTTCTCGACGACTTAACGAAAATAAACGTTTCATCATCGTTGATAAACCGTCAACTAAGGCACTACCCATCACCATCATAGCAAAGGCACTGCCCACTAAAACAAACATGGTACCTAAATCTTTAGAACGGGCTATTTGGCCTTTTTTTCGTGCATCGGTGAGTTTTTTTGCCGTTGGCTCTTCGGTTTTTTCACCACTGTCTGACTCAGCCATAGTTATATCCCGTGACTTTTAATTAAGTCATATTGCCTTACAGTCAATCAAGTAACAGCTAAAATCGAGCGCTCGCTGCCATTGCAATTCAAAATGTACAAGAAAGTTACCAAAGGTTAACCACATAATGAGCAAACCCGCCATCATGGTAATAGGAAAACCTATAGCAAAAATATTAAGCTGTGGCGCGGCTCGGGTCATAACACCAAAAGAAAAATTAATCAGTAACATCGCCGTTAACGGGGCTAGTGCTAACGACAAAGCGGTAGCAAACATCCAACTTCCCCATAAAACGATCTCTTTATATTTAATACTAGCAAAATGTTCATTACCAATAGGCATGGTTTCAAAACTAGCAACTATAAACTGCAAATAGGCTAAATGACCGTCCATCGTCCAAAAAAGCAGGGTTGATAATATTAAGAAAAATTGTCCAACAGCAGGCACATTCATACCACTAGCAGGGTCTACCAAAGAAGCAAAACCCAAACCTGATTGCATCGCAATAATTTGCCCCGCAAGGGTGAATGTATTTACCACCATAACAGTAATAAAACCCAAGGTAATGCCAATAAGCATTTGTTGCCCAATCACTAAAAATGTACTAAAAGACAATAGCTGTTCAACGTGTGTTGGTGGTATTGCTGGCATGACAGCTATCGTTAGGCTCACACATAAAAATAGTTTAATACGGGCAGGAAGAGTTCGAGCGCCAAAACCGATCATTGTCATGATTAAGGCAGCAATACGGGTAAATGGTAGAATAAAATCAGCGATATACTGATTAACAACTGATTCGGTAAATTCCATTAGCTGACAACGTTTGGTATGCTAGCAATTAATCGAAAGGTGTAGTCCATAAGCTTTTGCACCCCCCAATGACCTCCGTATATAATGGCAAGTAACGTGACTATAAGACGGGGTAAAAAGCTCAAGGTTTGTTCATTAATTGACGTTGCGGCCTGAAAAATAGCGACTAACAAGCCAACAAATAAGCTAGGTAAAATAACTGCAGTCACGAGTAAAATAACTAGTAATAATGCATCTCTTAATATGTCGACAAAAACTTCTGGTCCCATCTTAGCTTCTCTTGTTCGTTTACTTGTCGCTTCAAACTTACCGCTTATAGCTTGTTAACTACCCATACCATAACTGGTGGCAATAGTACCTATCACTAAATTCCAACCATCAATCAATACAAATAGCATTAATTTAAACGGTAATGAAACTATCATGGGTGATAACATCATCATACCCATCGCCATCAAAATACTCGCAACCACTAAATCGATAATCAAAAAAGGAATAAATAATATAAAACCAATTTGAAAGGCGGTTTTTAGTTCACTGATAATAAAAGCAGGAATAATAACTGTCATCGGTAAATCTGTTGGTTTATCTACCGCCTCAATACCAGCCATAGACGCTAAGGTATCTAAGTCTTTTATGCGCGTTTGCTCAAGCATAAAAGCGCGTAATGGTATTTTACCTTTATCAATCGCTTCTACTGAAGTTAATTGCTTCGCTAAATAAGGCTGAATAGCGGTTTCATCTATTTGATTATAAACGGGCGTCATAATAAAAATCGTCATAAATAAGGTCAAACCTATAATGACTTGATTTGACGGAGTTTGCTGCAAACCAAACGCTTGTCGTAAGATTGCCATCACCACCACAATACGAGTGAAAGACGTCATCATTATCACCGCGGCAGGTATAAAGCCTAGCGCAGTCATAAACATAAGTATTTGCAAGGTCACTGAGTACTCTTGCGAGCCATCAGCATTTGTAGTCAACGTCAGTGCGGTCATCGACAAATCTTCCGCAGCAAAAACGCCAAAACTTAACGTTGAGGTTAACAGTGTGAATAAAACAAACCAGACAATTTTTTTCATAATTATTTATTTTCTACTTGTTGTTTCACTGGTGGCACTATTACTATTAGCATCAGTGCTATTAGCCGTGGTTTCAAGACTATTTTTTTGTAAAAAAGACAATACGTTGCCAGACAATGCTAACGGTTTATTTGTTTGAATATCAAGTGGTTTTTCTAGGCTTTTAAGCAAAGATACTTGTTGTGGGCAAACACCTAACACTAGTTGTTGTTCACCAATTTGCACCACCACAAGTCGTTCTTTGGCGCCTAACGATAAACTAGCAACAACATTTAATTGCTTAGTATTTTGTTGGGTCAGATTAAACCGCTTTAACACCAAAGCACTGATAATAATTAAGGCTAACACCATTAACAACGACAAAATCATACTACTAGCATCCATGTTTGCCATCACATGTTTACCCACTTGCGGGCTATATTTACCCGTGATTGAGGGGCTAGCTTTTGGATCTTCCTCTAACTGAGCACTGTTAGTGACGGCAGCATTACCTTGAATAAAAGAACTTTGAATAAAAGAGCCTTGAGTAAAAAAGCCTTGAGCAAGAGAGCCTTGAGCCAAGAAGCACCATGAAAAAATTAATAGAAGAATAAATTTTTTCATCATTATTTTAATTTCTTAATTCGTTCTGTTTGGCTAATCACATCCGTTAGGCGAATACCAAACTTGTCATTAACAACCACAACTTCACCATGGGCAATAAGCGTGCCGTTCACTAACACATCTAATGCTTCACCGGCGACGCGATCAAGCTCTACTACCGAGCCTTGATTGAGCTGTAATAAATTTCGGATACTGATATGGCTGCGACCCACTTCCATAGAAATAGTCACGGGGATATCTAAAATGGTATCAAGTTTGCGTTTTTCTTCACCCGTGATCGGGGCATGTTCTTCGGTTAGCTCTTCTAGCTCAACTGCTTCGGCTTTGTTAGAGTCTTCCGCGGCTTCGGCCTGTTCATCTAATGCCTCATCCCACATACTTAGATCTTCTTCATTGTCATTACTCATACCGCTTGCCTCAATTTTTTCTTTACTATTAATGTTTCATACCAACTTAAGAAAGTGGGTATTATAAGTCGTCTTCTAACAATTCCAGTTCAGCATCACTATCGAGGCGTTTTCCACCTTTGGTTAAAATAGTCAATTCAGATTTAACTGATTCTGGGCGTTTAATTTTCTCTTCAATTTTCAAGGCAACATTGTCTCGGCTACGCCCTAATTTAGCTCTAAATGTTGGTAAATCCTCAATCAGTACCGTGATATGTTCAGGCATTTCTATCGGAATGATATCGCCTACCGTTAAGTCCATAACTTGACTTAACGGTATATCTACTTCCAAAAATCTAGTATTTAGGTTAACAGCTACATCCATAATTTCATCGCGAAGCGCTTTAGACCAGCGCATATCAGTGTCTTCCTTATCACTTTGTACCCCGGCATCGAGCAGTTCTCTAATCGGCTCTAACATTGAGTAAGGTAAAGCAATATGAAAATCGCCGCCACCACCGTCTAGTTCGATGTGAAAAGAACTAATAACAACCACCTCTGTTGGGCTCACTATATTTGCCATAGCGGGGTTAACTTCAGAGTCTAGATATTCAAAAGATACATCCATCACCGGTGACCAGGCTTCTTTGTAGTCTTCAAATATTAATTTTAATAACATTTGAATGATTCGACGTTCTGTCGGGGTAAATTCTCGACCTTCAATTTTAGCGTGATAACGACCATCTCCACCAAAAAAATTATCGACTAAAATGAAGACTAAACGCGCTTCCATTGTGATCAAACCGGTGCCTTTTAACGGGCGAAAACGCACCATATTCAAGCTAGTAGGTACAAATAAAGTGTGAATGTACTCACCAAATTTAATCATTTGAATACCGTTTATCGATACTTCAGCAGTGCGGCGCATCATGTTAAATAAACTGATGCGCATATGACGAGCAAAACGTTCGTTGACCATTTCCAAGGTTGGCATACGACCACGGACAATGCGATCTTGTGAAGAAAAGTCATAGTCAGCACTACCGTCTGCACGATCGCTAACCTCTTCAACTTCATCTTCTTCTTCAACATCATCAACACCGTGTAATAGCGCGTCAATTTCGTCTTGGGATAATAAATCACTCACTCGTCATTCTCTTTTTCGCTGGTTACTTACTTTTAACTTAAAACTTTCAACTAGTAGCTAACAGTTATGCTGTTATTACTGCATAACAAAACCGGTAAATAATACTTTTTCAACGGTTTTATTACCTTCAAGATCTTTCATTACTAATTGCACTGCCGCAAGTGATTGTTGCTTTAATGCTTCTTTACCCGCACTGGTGGCTAAATCATCGGCATTGGCTTGTGAAAAAATATTCAATAAGGTGCTTTCAATTAATGGTACGTGCATTTTAGCATTTTCTTCATTGTCTTCACCGCGTACCAATAATTGCACTCGAATTTCAACAAAACGATCACGGGCGGCACCCGGAACATTAAAACGAAATGGTCTAGGCATAGGCACATAAAGTGCACTACCAACTTGAGCGCCTTGTGCTTCATCAATACTTCCACTACCAACAGTAGATGATTCGCCTTCACTTACCGTGTCAGTTTGCTCGGTAGTTGTCGCACTGTCACCACCCATTAAAAAGAAATAGGCTCCGCCACCGGCCAGCAAAACAACCACGGCGATAATGATTATCATCATCTTTTTCTTCTTGCCGCCACCATCTGCTTCTAGATCAGCTTCTTTACCTTCCGCTTTACCTTTTTCGTCAGCCATGAGTTCCCTTAAATTTTTTATCTTAATCACTAGGGTAAACTATATCGTTGAATAGCCTTCTAGCCAATGTGTTTTCATCAACTTAGTGCTATTTACCTGCAATTGGTCACTTTATGCATAATAGTCAACCACCGTTGTTGAAGAATTGAGCAATCTAGCAGACAAGTTATGCTCAATAACATCGCTGGCATCGGTAGTATTTGCCATTGAATTATGTTCACTCTCATCAGCGTTTTCTTTATTATTAGTTTCATTGTCTGATTGTTGCTCAACACTAGCCTCCCCGACATCAACGCCTTGTTCAGCCAAGAGTTCTTTTAATTTATGCATGTTTTGCTCAAAAGCCTCTTTCGCATGCTGATTTTGAACGACAAAATTAACCGTCGCCTGCTCTCCTTGTAAGTTAACCCGCACTTGCATGTTACCTAACTCTGGAGGATCAAGTGTAATATCAAACTGTTGCAGCTTTTGCGAAATCATTAACATAACCTTGTTTTTGACCGCATCAGCAAAATCTCTTCTAAAAATAGCAATAGTTTCTTGATGTAGTTGAGTGTTAGTTTTTTGACTTTGCGAAACTTCAGCGCTTCCTGTTAAGTTAAATATCTCAGCCGCTTGTAACTCTCCTCTATCTTGAATAAGCTGTGTCGCTCTGCTGGTTACCTCAACAAAGTTGCTATTGATAGAGAAATCAGCATTGGTTTTAGCTGGTACTTTTTTACTAACATCTTTGAGCTCATCTGTATTTAACGTTTTGCTCTGTTCGAGCAAATGTTCCAGTGCTTTGTTTGTTAATTGCGTTTCAGATGCCACTGAATCGTTTTGTTTCACCACGGTAGCTGAAGTTAGGCCTAAGTTATCCAATGCAGAAGATTTATTACTGTTAGCATTTTTAGTCGTGAGTAGCGCCGAAGTGAAGCCAACCTCAGGTTTTGTTTGACTCTTTTGTGCTTGCATTAATTGTGCTATGTTTTCAGTCGTTTTTGCCGAGACTTCAAGCGAGTTTTGTGCTCCCGCGGCCGTTTGATTACTTGTGGTTAACGTTGTCGGTAACGCTACTTTTGCCGACTCCGCATTTTTACTTGTCGGTACTAAGTTTTGTACTAACCACGCTTTTTCTTTTAACGCTGCTCCGTCAGCATTAAGTTTTTCTGCAGAATTACCCACTAACTCATTGTTAATTGATTGTTTAACGACTATTTTTTGCGTATTTAACAGTTCGTTTTTTTCACCAACACCTTCGTCTGCCTTGATATTAGTAGCAGTTAACTGTCGCGCCAAGGTATCTTTGTCTGTTAATGATAAATCACCACTAGCTGTTTTGTCGGTAAGAGTATTACTGCTTTTTATTTCATTTTTTTGGCCTAAACTATCCTCAATTAAATTAAGCGTAGTAACTTGCTCTGCACCCGTACTTATTTTATTACGTAGATCTGCAGCTAACAAAGTTTTTTGCGTTAATTCTAGTGCTCTCGACTCTTCTAATGCTCCTGTTAAATTCGAGTCTGTTACTTTAGCGACGGTTAATAAATCTGCAGCCAAATCAGTTGATTTTAATAATAACAGTGCTTCATTGTTTACTTTTTTCTTGGCCGATATATCACCAAGTTTAATATCTTCATTCACACTTTCTTCAATTAACGTTTTATCTGCTTTAAATAAAAAAGACATCAATAGTTCTGAGTCATCAACCGCTAAGTTTTCTTCATCAGGCTTTTCTTGGTTTAGCTCTGTTGTTACTTTTTTGCCGGAAGCGGCAACTTCTTGCGTATTACTTGTTGATTCAGTATTATCATCTGCCAACGCTGTTTCATCATAATTTCTTGATGAATTACCATCAGTTTTTAAGCTGTTTTTTTCAGGTGACACTGTTACAGCTTTAGGCTCAACACTTTGCTCCGCAGCTGTATTGTCACTATTACTAACATCCTTGTTTTTAGCTAACTGCAAGTCTATTTGGCGTGAAAAACCATCCGTTGATGTGGACGAATTTAAAGCACTTGAATCCGCTTTAGTATCGACATTTTTGGCTACATTAATAGGTAAAACATTGAGTTGAGGCATAATAATATCTATCGCTAAAATTTATAAGAAATTTACCTAATATGCATACATACTTTACATATTAGGTAGGTGAACATTCACCTACTGAGTAGAATCAAGCAATAAACATTCCACTTACAGTTTTTTTAAAGTCTATTAAGGAATTTGTTGTAAATTAAACGCCTAAAGGCTCAGTTTTCGACGTAAAAATTGCTGTGTGGCAATTTCATCAAACATGTTTTGTTCTTTCTTATTGGCTATTTTCGTTAAAACAAGCTGTCGTTTCTCTGTTAACATTTCTACCGCTTGTACTTTTTGCCTTTGCTTTAGCCATAATCCTTTGCTTTGAGCAACGAGTGCCTTAGCCTGCTGCATAGCAATTTTCACTTGCTCAGCAGCATAATCAAGTTTACTGATAAAAGCATGGTAATGATTATAAGTCGCACTATCTAACCCTAATACTGAGCGCTGGCTTAATCGCGACATATACTCTAATCGGTAATCAGCAACACTTTGTAAACGAATTAAATTTTGTTGATAATCATTTTCCGCTGTACGTAAAGTATTCGCCGCTTCTTTCTCTTTACCTTGCTCAAACTTTAATAGCGTTTCTAGTTGTTTATTCGTCTTAGTTACCATCAAAATTCCCCTTAGTTCTTAGCAAGTTTTCTCTTACGTTGACATATTTTGGTTGCTATTGGTTTGGCTATTGGCTGTTGCAGCAGCAATGATTTCTTGCAGTTGTGTAATACTCTGCTCATAAGGAATAATTTCTTGAATTTCTTGTTGTAAAAAGAAATTAATTACTGGTAGTACATTAATGGCTTGATCAATGCGCGGATCATTGCCCTTGGTATAGGCACCAATAGCAATAAGGTCTTTATTTTGTTGGTAAAGCGCATAAATTTGTTTCAGTTGGCGAGCAAGTTGTTGATGCTCATTGCTGGCCACCATTGGCATTACCCGCGAAATAGAACCTTCAATATCAACAGCGGGGTAGTGCCCCGCATCAGCTAGCTCGCGTGACAAGACAATATGTCCATCTAAAATAGCACGCGCCGCATCGGCAATAGGGTCTTGAAGATCATCCCCTTCGGTTAATACCGTATAAAAAGCGGTAATTGATCCCTGCCCTTCGCCGCCGTTACCGGCGCGTTCAACAAGTTGTGGTAACTTAGAAAAAACTGACGGTGGGTAACCTTTGGTTGCTGGCGGCTCACCCACAGCCAAAGCAATTTCCCGCTGTGCTTGTGCGTATCTTGTTAATGAGTCAAGCAGCAGTAGAACATTCAAGCCTTTATCTCGAAAATACTCACTAATTTGCACTGCACTTTCACAGCCTTTGAGTCGCATTAATGGTGAGTTATCTGCTGGAGCAGCCACAACAACTGAACGAGCTCGACCTTCTTCACCTAAAATTTCTTCAATAAACTCTTTTACTTCTCGGCCACGTTCGCCAACCAAACCCACCACGATAACATCGGCTGTGGTGCCACGTGTCATCATGCCCATTAAGACACTTTTACCAACCCCAGAGCCGGCAAACAAGCCCATACGTTGGCCTTTACCCACCGTAATAAAACTATTAATTGAGCGCACACCAACATCTAACGGTTCGGTAATAGCGCGACGTGTTAACGGGTTGATGGGTTTGTTGTCTATTTGATAGTCTTCATCGGTGCTAATGGGGCCTTTACCATCTAACGGCTTACCTATGCCATTAATTACTCGACCCAGTAAATTCATCGATAAAGGTAACTGCAACTTAGTTGAAACCGGTAGAACTCGCGCTCCTGGGAGTACCCCGCGCAAACTTTCTTCTGGCATTAAATAAGTGATTTCTTGAGCAAAACCAACCACTTCCGCCAACAAATCACCTTGAGTAGTTTCCACTAAACACTGACTGCCAATATGTGCCTTAACACCTACCGCCTCTAATGTTAAACCAACAACACGCACCAAACGGCCAGCAACAGGCTCTTTAAAGGGGTGAATAAAGTTTTCACAGTTTTTCAATCGTTCGCTGATGCGTAAGCTATCTACCATTGTTATGTATACCTTTCTCTCTGCCCTAGAAATTGTCGAGGCAAGCATCGACCTACATTATTGGTGTAAAGCATCCAGCAAGAAGGATTCCAATACTTGTTTAAGGCGAGACTTCATCTGTAAATCAATATTGGAAGTACTGTTTTCTATTTGGCAACTGCCTGGGCTTAATTGCGGAGCAGGTAACAGCTTCCAACCGCTTTCTTTGATATGTTGCTCACCAAATTGCTGCTCAACGTGTTTAATATCATCCGGATGCAGATAAATTTGAGTGTTTGTTTCATTACTGGGCAAGGACTTTATACCCGCATTAATAGCTGCCATTAAAATGTCAGGGTTAGTTTGAGCTTCTTGTAAAACCACCGCTTCTGTGAGCTGTACCACTAAATTAAGTAACTGCTCTTCAATATTTTTTTCAACACTTGCTAAAGGGTTAGTCAGTTGCTCAATTAAATTTTGCCAGTTTTCGCTTAGTGCAGCAATCGTTGCTTCACCCTGAGCTAAACCTTGTTCCGTACCGGCTTCGATGCCTTGCACAGTGCCTTCTTCAATACCTTGCTTTTTACCTTCTTCGTAACCTTTAGCAAAACCTTGCTCTTTACCTTGATTAAAACCTTCGTCAAAAGCTGCTTGTCTAATCGCTTCAATTTCTTCAGCGGTAAGAGGTGCTGGTTCGGTAATTTCTTCTTCTGGTGGCTCGTATCGCCAAGTACTTTTTTTTCCTAAAGCATTGGTATGTTTTTCTTGCTCAGCAGTAGGCTTTGCTCGAACATTAGGTAAAGACCAAACATCTAGTTCTTCTTGTTTTTCTGCTTTAATAATGTTCATTGATGTTTTGTTCATTTATTTACCTTGCTTCACTTGTTACTTGTTACTTGTTTATAAGAATTCATCTCCGCCACCACCACCAAGCATAATTTCACCGGAATCAGATAATCGACGGGCAACCGCAAGAATTTCTTTTTGTGCTGCTTCTACTTCACTAACACGTACTGGCCCCATGGCCTCAAGATCATCCGCCAACATTTCTGAGGCACGTTTTGACATGTTGCTAAGGAATTTCTCTTTCAACGCTTCATCTGCACCTTTAATTGCTTTCATTAGCGCATCTTGCTCGACATCTCGCAGAATAGCTTGCATACCACGATCATCTACGTCGGCTAAGTTTTCAAAGACAAACATTAAGTCTTGAATTTGTTGACTCATTTCTTCATCACTTTCACGCAGAGAGTCCATCAACATGCCTTCAATATTGGTATCTAGATAGTTCATGATATCGGCAGCCGCTTTCAAACCACCCATTTTAGCAGCTTGTGCACCTGCTTGTCCGGCAAATTGTTTCTCCATAATTTCGTTTAATTCTTGTAATGCTGCCGGTTGCACTTCTTCTAAGTTAGCAATACGCATCATTAAATCTAGACGAACTTTTTCGGTGAACTGAGTCATTATTTCAGCCGATTGCTCTGGCTCTAAATACGAAAGTACAATAGTTTGAATTTGTGGATGCTCATTGCGAATAATATTCGCTACTTGTTTTGAGTCCATCCATTTCAAGGAGTCTAAGCCTTTTGATGCGCCACCCATGACAATTTGATCGATTAAATTGCCCGCTTTATCTTCGCCTAAGGCTGCAGTCAGTGCTTTACGAACAAAGTCTTCACTTTGGAAGCCAATGGTGGAAAAATTTTGAATCTCATGAATGAACTGCTTATGAACCGCAGTGATCTTTTCTTGAGTAAAATCTTCCATAGCCGCCATCACCGTACCCACTTGCTGTACTTGTTTGGGCTCAAGGTGTTTTAATATTTGCGCGGCATCTTCTTCAGATAAACTTAATAATAAAATGGCTGCTTTTTCAGCACCTTCTAGCTTATTTACATCAAATCCGGCTGGTGCTGCAGCAAGTTCTCCGCCTACCTCTGTTTCATCACTCATCTTCGTTCAACCAACTTTTCACTACTTGCGACGATAATTCTGGCTCATTGGCTACTAAAGCTCGAACCGCTTTTAATACATCTTCATCTCGATGAAGATCGGGTAATTGTAAACTGCCATCGGCGGCAAAACCAACATTGCCAGCATCAAATTCTGAAGTCAACATGTCCATGGTTTCATCGCCAAGGTCAATATGACTGTCTAGTGACTTATCACCATAGTCATCTGGGGTTTGATCAGGGTATATTAAACGTTTAAGCATGGGACGAACCACTGCCACGATTAAGACAATGATAACCAAAGCACCTACAACCAATTTTAACACTTTCATAAACCATGGTTGTTCCCATATTTGTGGTTCTACTATGGGGCCAAGATCAATACGGTTAAAGGGAATAGTAACCACTTCTAAAACATCACCCCGCTGTAAATCAAAACCGATACTGCCTTGTAGAAGTCGTCTAATTGAAGCCATTTCAGTAACACTTCTAGGCTCTTTAACTGTGGTTGCAGTTTGTGTTGCTGCATCAGCTGGAGCAGGTGCAGGAGCATCAACATAATCAAGCGCTACAGAAACGCTGACGCGACGAATTACACCTGCTTGCTGCTTAGTATGACTTATCGACTCATCAAGCTCATAGTTTTTGGTCATTTCACTATGTTTTCTGCTAGGTATAGCTTTTCTCTTTTGGCCAACCGCGTCTTCAGGAATGGTTGATTCAAGCGGCGGTTGATTGCTTAATGCACCCGGAATGCCGCCTAATGCTCCACCAATACTACTGTCTTCAACTCTCATTTCACTACGCAGTGCTGGTAAATCGGAATTATAACGACGCGCCGTTTCTTCTACACGAGTAAAGTCCATCGTTACATCAACTTGTGCGGTATAATTGCCCAAACCGATTACAGGAATAAGGATGCTATCTATTTTGTCCATATATTCTTTTTCACGTTTTTGCTCAAGATCAAATTCATTGCGTGAACGTGAAGAAATGGAATTTTGGCTGCCTGAATTTAATAAACGGCCATTTTGATCGGTTAAAGTAACGCGGTTTGGACTTAATCCTTGCACAGCAGAGGCAACAATATCAACCACAGCGTCAACTTCTTCTGCTGACAATAGTCGTCCCCTTTGCATCGTTAGTACAACGGTAGCAGAGGGGTTTTTCTCACGGCGGGCAAAAATATTTTCTCTAGGAATAGCCAATAAAACCTGAGCACGAGCAATGCTTGTTAATTGCTCGATAGTTTTTGCTAAACGTTTTTCTCGGCCATACTTTAAACGTTCGCGCTCTAGACGTTGGCTAACACCAAAGCCCATATCTTTCATGATTATATCTTCACCTTCCGAGGGTTCGTTGGTTAAACCTTCACGGGCTAAGAGTAGTTTCACTTGCTGGTATTCATCAGCGGGTACTGAAAGGGTATTGTTTTCTTGACGATATTTTACTTGGTTCGCATCAAGATGATCCATGGTTTTGATTAATTGCTGGGTTGGTAATTTAGCTAAAACGCGATAATCAGGTTCATTAGCAAGAATTATAACAAATACCGCAATGGCTAAACAAATAGATAAAGCCACCACTAAGGTAATTTGGCGCAGCACATCGGCATTTCCTAAAGTAGCAGAAAATCCTGATTTTTTTTCTTCTATAGCACTATCATCACCAGAATCATTGGCAATCATTGCGCTACCTCCATCAGTTGCTACCATTGAATTTGTATCAGCCACTTAACTTCTCCGTACTACTTTATTATTACTTTTCATATTATTTATTGCTCATTTAAGAGAGAATAAACCATCAAGAGCAAGGCGCTTGAATGAGGAATAGCTGGCCTATTACGATTGAAAGCAACGCAGACTATTGTTGGTTTAGGCCGCTTAAATTATACGGGCATGCTCATTATTTCTTTATATGCTTCAACAAATTTATTACGCACTTGCACGGTTGCATCTAACGCGACGCCAGCTTTAGATGACGCAATCATCACTTCAGCCAAAGTAACGTTCCTGTCACCCATTTCAAAAGCGGTTTTTGTAGCGCCTGCTTCTTGTTGTAATTCTCTAACAGTTTGTAGCGCCTCGGTGAGTAAATTGCCAAAATTATCACTTGAGGGATTGATCTTGCCTATCGCACCAACACCAGACATACCCGGTATATCACCACCAATAGCAGGTAGTTGATTAGTACCTGCTTGTAATGACATATTCTGCATTTGTGCAAATAAAGAATTTGTTTTGATATCCATGGCAATCTCACTTGTGTCAATTTTTTGCTGTTTTCTATTAGAAAAACAATAAACATTAGTTATACCTAGTGATATTGCAAGCATGGTGCCAAAAGAACAGCTTTAAATAGCAAGCGACAAGTTATAAGTAAGAGATAAGTAACAAGAAAGCCACATGCATAACTATGCTTGTGGCTTGTAACTTTAATCTTGAAGCTGTTATTACGCGGGTATTTGAATACCAGAGTCGCGCATTCGAGCAATTTTATAACGCAAGGTTCGAGGACTAATACCTAAACGTTCTGCAACCGCTTTTCGACTACCATGACAAGCTTGTAAGGTATCTAGAATTATTTGATGTTCTTGTAATTTTAACTCATTGCCTAACTTATCATCAGCTGCTGTTACTGGTTCAGCTTCATTAACATTGGCAGTTTCAAAGTTTTCAATCATCAAGTCGCCGGCGTCAATAATTCGATCGGTGTGTAATATCAAGGCACGCTGAATAACATTATCGAGTTCACGAACATTACCCGGCCAGCTATACGCATTTAATTTACTACGAGCCGAAGGGGTAAACTCAGCAACTTGTTCGCCATTTTTTTGACAATAGCTAGCGATTAAGTGCTTGGCTAAAGGTAAAATATCCTCGACTCGTTGAGCTAATGGTAACCAAGTTAACGGGAATACATTTAAGCGATAATACAAATCTTCCCTGAAGTCGCCATTGCTGACGGCTTCTTTTAGGTTTCGATTACTGGTGGCAATGACTCGCACATCTAAATGAATAGTTTTTCTGCCCCCTAAGCGCTCTACTTCTCGCTCTTGCAGCACTCGTAAAATTTTAGCTTGTAAGCTTAAATCCATCTCAGTGATTTCATCAAGTAAAATAGTGCCTCCTTGCGCTTGCTCAAACTTGCCCGGACAAGCTTGAATGGCACCAGTAAAAGCGCCTTTTTCATAACCAAACAAGGTTGCTTCAAGCATGTTTTCAGGAATTGCAGCACAATTAATGGCAACAAAAGGCTGTTTTGCCCGAGGTGAATTATGATGAACATATTGTGCTAAAACTTCTTTACCTGAGCCACTAGGACCAAGCACCATAACCGACGCTTCGGTTGTTGCCACTTTACGAGCCAAACTAAGCAACTCAATGCTTTTTTTGTCAGCAACTATAGGGGTGTTTTTATTCACCACTGTCGGTGGAATATACTGACTGACCATGTTCAGCAATACTTCCGGGGCAAAGGGTTTGGCAATATAATTACAGGCGCCATCTTTCATTGCTCGCACGGCATCATCAATAGTGCCGTATGCGGTCATTAATAATACCGGTAGCTTTGGCTGCTGGTTTTTAATGTTTTTTAATAATAATAACCCTGACATTCCACCCATTTGTACATCACTAACAACTAAGTCAATGGCGTGGTTTTTTAACAATAATAACGCTGCTTCTGCCGAGTCTGCTTCAACGCATTGATAATGCGCTAAACTAAGGGTGTCAATTAATGCCTCTCGTAAGCCGGCATCATCTTCTACGACAAGTATTTTATGATGACTCATGTTACTTCTCCTGTCCGCTTGTTTTTGGAGTGACTTCAGTTTGTTTTTGTTCAGTTTGCGCTAACAAGGGTAATTTCAAACAAAAGTGTGCTCCTTCACCCATGTGGCTTAAGTATTTGACTTTACCTTGATGTGCTTCAACGACTGACTTGACCACGGCAAGTCCTAAACCAGTACCTTTACTGCTTGAGGTATAAAAAGGTTCGAATATTTTTTCAATATTTTCACTGCTTATGCCGGGGCCATTGTCTTTAACACTGATATATACTGCATCTTTTTGGTTATAAACTTGAATATTAATAATCGCTTGGTCAATTTTTGCTGAGCCTGTTGCCTGTAAAGCATTGTGAAGCAAATTTTGTATTGCCCCTGTTAACGCATTTTTATTCGCTAAAATATGGCTGTCATTTGTCGGTAAGTGTACGTTCACTTGTGCATTAGCTTTACTAATAAGTGCATCCATGGCTTGTACCGAATCATTAATCAACTCATTGACAGACAAAGATTTAACCACTTGCTCATTACCGCTTTTAGAAAACAACAACATATCATTTACTTGCTGCTCTAAATCGCGCAACCGACAACTTAATTTTTCTTGAAAGGTGCTACGAGCACTATCCGATAGTTTTCTGTTGGATAAATTCGCGCTATATAACATTGCCGATGACAAAGGTGTTCGAATTTGATGCGCTAACGTTGACACCATTCGCCCTAATGAAGAAAGTCGTTGCATTTGACCGACTTTATCTTGCAATAAGCGCGTTTGGGTTAAGTCAGTAATCATGATCAACTGACCCGGTTGTTCTCCTAAACTAGTAATCTCTAATTTTACTCGACGGCCATCTTTTAGTGAAACTTCATGCCAATCATCAGCTCTGGGTTTGAATGAACGGGCAATCACGTTAAACCAAAGCTGGCCTAGAATAGGCTCGTCAAGCAACCCTCGTGCGACTTTATTAATTTTAACAACAATACCGTTACCATCAAGCATAACCAAACCTGTTGGCATCAATTCAATAAGCTGTTCCGCCATTTTCAATTGTTTTGCCGGTTGAACATTTGGCGGCTTCAAGTTGAAGTTAGTTTGATCAGCCACTGATGATTGGTGTTGTGACTGTTGCGGTGGAAACATTTTGCTTTGTGATAATTGAGCGCGCAATGAAGCTAGCTCACCGGGAAAATCTTCTTGCTCTAATAAAACATCGGCCTCAGCCAGTGTTTTAGTCGCGACAGGAATGTTTACTGGGTTAAAACCATTATGAGCAATAAAATGCTGTGCTAGTGCCATAAAACCAACGTCCAAATAAGATTTATTTCATATTGGTTAAAGCATTTTATATGCCACAGTTTAACTTGTTTATTTACAACAAGTTAAACTGTTGTAATTACTATAATCGCTATAATTACACTGTCAAACTATTGGCTATCAATGGCGGGGATTAGTGTCTAGTAGCGAGTTACGAAAAAATCTGCTGAAAGGTAACACTTCGCTACTCACCACTTTTTGTTGTTATTATGTCGGTTTTTGCAGATCATATTTCCGCATTTTTTCAACTAACGTTGTTCTGCGCATACCTAACGTTTCTGCAGCGCGGGCCACAACAAAATCATGTTTGCTTAATGACTGTGATATAAGAGAAACCTCTAACTCAGCTAAATGTTCTTTCAAGTTCAAACCGTCACTCGGTAATAAACTCGCGTTTGAGCTAGTTTGCTTACTTTCTCCAGCTAAGTCATTACTGTTTTCATTACTTTCAGTGTCATCATAATCATCGTAATCAAAGCCTGAAAAGAGTTCATTAATAACATCTTGCTCTTGCAACTCTTCCGGATATTCAGGGGTATATTCTTCCACCTCAATATGCTGATATTTATATGGTAATTCAGCAACATCAACAATTTGATCGCCATACATAATTAACATACGTTCAATTAGATTTGATAATTCACGAACATTGCCACGCCATGGATGTTCCATTAAAGACTCTATTGCTTTTTCAGTAAAACGTACCGTTTTATTTTGCTCATGCTCAAAGCGGGTTAATAATTCCTTTAATAATAAGGGAATATCTTCTTTTCGCTCGCGCAATGCAGGGGTTTCAATAGGAAAAACATTCAAACGATAATAAAGATCTTCCCGAAAGCTGCCCTCTTTAATCATCTCTTCTAAATTTTGATGGGTGGCTGCGATAATACGCACATTCGCTTTCAAACTTTTACTGCCACCAACGCGTTCAAAAGTGCGTTCTTGTAATACCCGTAATAATTTCACTTGCATCGGTTGGGGCATATCACCAATTTCATCTAAAAATAAAGTACCGCCCTCGGCTAATTCAAAACGCCCTTTGCGCGTAGAAATTGCCCCCGTGAATGCACCTTTTTCATGGCCAAATAATTCACTTTCTAATAACTCAGCCGGAATTGCGCCACAGTTTATCGGTACAAAAGTGCCTTTGGCCCGTTCAGAGAGGTTATGAATATTACGAGCAACCACTTCTTTACCTGTGCCAGACTCCCCTAACACCAATACACTGGCAGGAGTTTTGGCCACTTGCTCAATTAAAAAACGCACTTCATTCATTGCTTTGCTAGTGCCAACTAAGGAACGAAATAAAGCGCTAGAGCTAAGTCGTTCTCCCAGTCTTGGTAATTTATTGTGGTATTGATGACAATGATGAATTAATTCAGTTAATTGTGCATAATTTAATGGCGTACTTAAACTCGCAATAACATTGACATAACCATTTAAGGCATTAACATCAAGCACATCATGGAGTAAAAAAGGCATTTTCGGATTACTTTTAACCAATGCTGCAGTAGCGGCAGTTAATGCTCCAGAAAGTATCACCGTTAACACATGTTCACTTTCTTTAAACGCTTCACCCGCTTGTTCTTGTGTGCATTGCACAAAGTGTTCACCGACAAATGATAAAACAGTGGCCATTTGATGTGCTCTACTCACCTCATTATCGATAATAAGAATTTGTTTGTGACCTGATAAATGCATTCTAGAGTTCATAGGGTATTATAAATGTTATTCGTTATTAGGTAAGCTAGCTTTGATTCTAGCGTGTTAATTTTAATTGGCAACAAAATTTTGACACTTACACGTCATTTAATTGACTTATAATGAAAAAAGCTGTTTTTTTAACAAAAAGCATTCTTTGCACTATGCTTGGGGTCAAGCAAGAAGTAAAATTGCAGTTGCGCTAATGGTTTATTTATCAGATAGTAAGAGAATGGAGTTTAAGTTCAATTCCACTGAATTAAATTATTCTCGCGTGGGAAGTAACTAAATAACATGGTGACTAGTTGAAGAATTGATGTTTTTCATCTGGCTCACTAGTTGCATAAGTCATCAATAGTAGTACAAAACTTTTAATTGAATTGAGTAATATCATTATGAGAGCATCAATAAAGAAATATAGAAATGCCAATGCTGACAACGTAGCTGACGCAGATCCTCATCAACTAATAAGCATAATTTTTAAGCATATTCTCGCCAATGTTGCCATAGCAAGTGGTGCAATTACTAGAAATGAAACCGAAAACAAAGGTAAGTGTTTAACCAAAGCCATCGCCTTAGTAGGTGAATTACAAGATAGTTTAGATATGGAACAAGGTGGCGAAATATCATCCGGACTGTTCGATTTATATGACTACATTGTACGTTGTTTAGTACAAGCTAACCTTGAAAATAACAGTGAAAAGCTAGAAGAAGTAAAAAACCTAATTACTGAAATAAAAGAAGGTTGGGATGCTATTCCTGCTGAAAAAAGAATAAAACCGGCTTAATTATGCAATATAAAGTAGACCATAAAAATGACAGCTATTGAACGTGATTTAGATTTCATTCTTCTCAAAACTCAGCAACTTTTTGGTATTATCGAACAAGAAAAATATCAGCATCTTGAAACCAAAGAGATCGTTAGACAACAACTTATTGAGCAATTTTTTTTAGACTATTCTTCAAACGAAATTATCGCCGTAAGCGACAAATTGCAACGATTAGTCGACTTATCGACAAAAGTTACTGAGCAATGCGAAAGTATATTTGAACAAACCAAACAAGATATTTTAAAAGTAAAACAAGTTGATAAAATTAAAAAAGCTTATGAATAAGCCCTGATAAGCTTTATTTCCCTCCCTTTCTTTATCCTTCAAAACGCCTACTGAACATAAACAATACAAAATCAGCACTAAAAACATACGAAGTTCGCACGAATTTCGTACTAATAGTTAAAGTTATTTATTAAGCTGCCGATATTAAGTTTAACTGCGCTACTCTACAAAAATCTACATGGATTAGATTCGACTTTTTTATGGCACTTTCGGTTAACACAAATATTGCTAGTTTGTTTGGTCAGCGTATGTTGAACAAAGCGCTTGATCAGCAAAGTGTTGCTATGCAGCGACTAAGTTCAGGCATGCGAATCAATAGCGCCAGAGATGATGCGGCGGGCTTATCTATATCCAATGGTTTTACCTCTCAAATTAAAGGTACAAACCAAGCAATTAGAAATATTAACGATAGTATTTCAGCCATTCAAACCAGTGATGGCGCGCTCGATTCAGTCACCAGTAATCTACAACGAATTAGAGAACTATCAGTACAGGCGGCTAATGACACCAATTCGGCTTCAGACAGAAAATCTCTTGCAGCAGAAGTTGGCGTACTTATTGAAGAAATAGATTTTATTACTTCAACAACGGCTTTTAATGGCAAAAATTTATTCCAACGCGGAGATTTGCCACAATGGGTTGATGAACAACGCCAATTTAATGTTGACCAAATGTTTGGCAACTGGTTAGCGGAATCAGAGCGTATGATTGAAAATTCATATGGCTTAAAAGCTGATGGTAAAGAAAATCTCAGTATTGTTTTTGATGATGATCCTAATAGCGAGTTTGCCGCTACGGTAAGTTACAATACCGCGAATGATGATAGTTTAAGCCGTGCAACCCAACAGACATTAACCTTATTTACCAAAGCATTTCCTATAGGTAAAGCACCTGATGGCGGCGGCACACCAAACTTTAGTGATCGCACTATTGCCCATGAAATGGTACATGCGGTTATGGGGCGAACGTTGGATATGGACTCATTAGAAACTTGGTTTAAAGAAGGGGCGGCAGAGTTAATTCAAGGGGCGGATGAAAGTGTACTCAATCAGTTAATTGCACAAGATGATACTACCACCCACTTTAATGCCGCAGACAGAGCCGCTTATGCTGCTGACAATACCTTTTTTAGTGCTTGGGACAGCACAGGGAAACATTACTCTCAAGGTTACCTTGCGGTCAGGTTTTTACACGAAGACATTGTTGCCAATGGCGGCGAGGGCATTAAAGATGTGATGAGCTTTTTAAGTGATGAAGCAAATCTTGCTGGCGGCTTAACCTCTCTTAATGATGCCTTAGCTCAACTAAATACTGATGGTTTAACCTCTTATGCAACTGATGGCGCACTTAAAACCGCTTTTACCACGGGTGCAGATGCTTTTATTCAAACGTTAAATTTTTCCAACCTTGATACCGGCGCTATAGGTGGTTTAGATGTTGATGGAGGTATTGAAAAAACAGCCGAGTCTGTGGTTGATAATAGCAATGTTTTTCTTTCTTTAAAGCCTTTAGAAGGCTATAACAATGTTACCGTTGACAGCTCTGGCGTGGTTAATCCGTTGCTTGCGAATCAGTATAATTTAAAAGTTGGTTCCGAAAGTGATAGTAATCTTAAAATAGATTTTTTTCAGGTCAACTCTAGTGTTCTTGGTTTAACGCAATTAGATATTGAAACAAATCCCTCTGCTGCCATTAATTTGGTTGATAGAGCGCTTGGTTACATCTCAGAACAAAGAGCAAACCTAGGCGCTATTTCCAACCGGCTCGCTAGCACTATTGTTGTCAATGAAAGTGTTAGTTTATTAGCAAGCAATAGTCGTTCGCGCATAACCGATGCAGATTTTGCTACTGAAACATCTCAGTTAAGTAAACAACAAATTTTACAACAGTCTTCTAGTGCAATGATTTCTCAAGCAAATGCAAGTATCTCTAGCATATTGACCCTGCTCTCTTAATCTTTTACACTAAAAATAGTCTCATTTCCTAATAAAATCATGCTTCAGGCATGTTTATTGCTTTGATATTTATGTTTTAACCTTTAATATCAGTTAAAGTAACTTTAACTTTAGCTAAACGCATTAAAATGTTTGGAGACTCGTGCATGTTTACTAACAAAACCGTGTTGATCACCGGTGGAACAGGCTCTTTCGGAAAAAAATACGTCAAAACTTTGCTTGAACGTTATACCCCCAAAAAAATCATTATTTATTCTCGCGATGAGTTAAAGCAATTTGAAATGCAGCAAGACTTTAACCAGCCTTGTATGCGTTATTTTATTGGCGATGTGCGTGATAAAGAGCGTTTAACTCAAGCGATGAATGGTGTTGATTTTGTTATTCATGCAGCGGCTTTAAAACAAGTTCCCGCAGCGGAATACAACCCAATGGAGTGTATTAAAACCAATATAAAAGGTGCTGAGAATGTTATTTCTGCTGCCCTTGCTCATGATGTAGAAAAGGTAATTGCGCTTTCTACCGACAAGGCTGCTAACCCCATTAATTTATATGGCGCAACTAAGTTAGTATCAGACAAGCTGTTTGTTGCTGCCAATAATATTTCCGGCGGACATAAAACCACTTTTTCAGTGGTACGTTACGGCAATGTCGTCGGCTCGAGAGGATCGGTAGTACCCTTTTTTCAAAAGCTTATTAATGAAGGCGCCTCTGAGCTACCTGTTACTCATGCTGAAATGACGCGATTTTGGATCACCTTGCAAGATGGGGTTGATTTTGTTTTGAAAAATTTCGATCGCATGTTGGGCGGTGAAATTTTCATTCCTAAAATTCCTTCTATGCGCGTTATTGACTTAGCCAAGGCTATGGCACCTGATTTATCAATAAAAATTATTGGTATTCGCCCCGGTGAAAAACTTCACGAAATTATGTGCCCTGCTGATGATTCTTATCATACCTATGAATATGATGATCATTTTGTTATTGCACCAAGCATAATTTTTTCTAGCCGCAGCAATGATTTCACCATTAACGCCATAGATGAGAAAGGCAAACAGGTAGAGCCAGGCTTTGAGTACAACTCTAAGAATAATAGTGAGTTTTTATCTCAAGATAGTTTATTAAGTTTTAATAATTTAGCTGAGCTATAACCAGTAAGGCTGTGGACATGATCCCTTACGGAAAACAAGATATAAACCAACAAGATATTGATGCGGTAATTAAGGTATTAAAATCTGACTGGTTAACCCAAGGGCCACAAGTGCCCTTATTTGAGCAAGCTTTAGCGGATAAATGCCAAACAAATTATGGCATTGCCGTTAACAGTGCCACTTCTGCTTTGCATATTGCCAACCTAGCTTTAGGCGTTGGCGAAGGTGATATTGTTTGGACTAGCCCGATAACCTTTGTTGCCACCGCCAATAGCGCGCTTTATTGTGGTGCTAAAGTAGATTTTGTTGATGTTGATTTAAGCTCTGGCAACATGTCAGTGAGCGCGTTAACCAAAAAACTACAATGGGCTAAGCAGCATAATTATTTACCAAAAGTGGTTATTCCGGTGCATTTAGCCGGGCAATCATGTGATATGAAAGCCATTCACCAATTAGCGAAAGAGTATGGCTTTGCCATTATTGAAGATGCTTCACATGCGGTTGGCGGACACTATCACAACGCACCTGTCGGTTGTGGGCAATACAGCGACATCACAGTATTTAGTTTTCATCCGGTAAAAATCATTACCTCAGCCGAAGGTGGCATGGCATTAACCAATGATGCTGAACTAGCTGAACGTATGCGACTTTTTCGCAGCCATGGAATCACCTCAAAAACTGACAAAATGACCGAGCCAAGTCATGGCCCTTGGTATTATCAACAAATTGAGTTGGGTTTTAATTATCGTATGACCGATTTGCAAGCGGCATTAGGTCTTTCACAACTAACACGCCTTGATGAGTTTATTGAAAAGCGTAATGCGTTAGCTAAACACTATGATGAAGCTTTTGCTAACAATGAAATAAGTCCATTAACGCCAGATAATGATCAGCTATCGGCTTATCACTTATATTTAATTTTATTACCTGAAACTGATGTTGAAACGCATAAACAAGCGGTTATCTCCTTAAGAGAGCAAGGTATTTGCGCACACGTGCATTATATTCCTGTACACCTACAACCTTATTATCAACAATTTGGTTTTAAGTTGGGTGATTTTCCCAATGCCGAACAATATTATCAACGGGTGATTTCACTGCCTTTATATCCAAACTTATCCTCAACAGATCAAGATCACATCATTGAACAAGTGAAAAAAATCCAAGTGAAAAAATCATGATGAAACTTGCGCTAGGTACGGTACAATTTGGTTTAGATTATGGTGTTAGCAACAGCCAAGGACAAGTTTGCCCAAACGAAGTTACCAAAATTTTATCGTTGGCAAAACAAGCGGGTATTAATACACTAGACACAGCACCAGCCTATGGAGATAGTGAGCAAGTATTAGGTGCAACAAGGCTAACTCAGCAATTTAGTATTGTTAGTAAAATTCCAGCGCTTAACAACAATGAAATAGACATTGAACACTATGTAAAATCGAGCTTGCAGCACCTCAACATAAAAAAACTTAGCGCAGTTTTATTTCATCAAGTGCAAGATATTATTTCCTCAACCCATGCAAAAAAACGTTTTAATGCCCTTGTTAAGCTAAAAGAGCAAGGAAAAATCACTAAAATTGGTATTTCGGTTTACAGCCCAGCACAACTCGAATACTGCTTTGGACACTATCAATTCGATATAGTGCAATTGCCATTAAATTGTTTTGACCAACGTTTTATTCAAACCAATTGGTTGCAGAAATTATCAGATAGTGGCATAGAAATTCATTGCCGTTCTCTTTTCCTGCAAGGATTACTGTTGATGGAACCAGAAAAGTTACCAACCTATTTCAATCCTTTTAAAAAGCATTTTCACCGTTTTATCAATATCGCTAAACAACTCAACATTTCCCCTTTATGTTTAGCATTAGCAATAGGTCACCAATACAATAGTATTGAAAAAATGGTGATTGGTTGTTGTAATATAAAACAATTATCAGAAATCATCAGTGCTAATGCTGTAGCTAAAGAAATCAAAAAAGATTTATCTTCACTTACTTGTGAAAATGAAAATTTAATCATTCCAAGTAATTGGCATTTATAAATAATACTGGCTGCAACAAAGCCGTTCAAGAAATAGAGAATTAACATGACCGTTAATGTCATTTTACAAGCTAGGTTTTCCTCAACAAGATTACCCGGCAAGGTATTAAAAAAGATTGTTAACAAGCCAATGCTAGCATTACAAATTGAGCGCATTCAAACAGCAAAATTTATCGACAAAATTATTGTCGCAACAAGCTTAGAAAAAGAGGATGATAATATCGCTCTATTATGCGAAAGCTTAGGAATATATTGTTTTAGAGGAAGTTTAGATGATGTATTAGATCGTTTTTATCAAACCGCCAAACAATTTCCTTGTGATCATATTGTCCGTCTAACGGGGGATTGCCCATTAATTGATAGTGAAATATTAGATAGTGTAATTAATTTGCACTTAGAAAATAACGCTGATTACACCTCCAATATTGAACCTCCTATGCTACCCGATGGATTAGATGTTGAAATTTTCACTTTAAGTTCTCTCAATAGAGCATGGAAAGAAGCAAAAAAACCATCTGAGAGAGAGCATGTGACACCTTACATAAAAAGTAATCGAGAATTATTCACTCAACAGAATTTTTCTTATCATAAAAATTTATCTCACCTTCGTTGGACTGTAGATGAAAAAGAAGACTTTGAGTTTGTAAGCCTCATTTTTCAATATTTATATAAAGATAAACCAACATTTAATATGACTGACATACTCATGTTACTTAAAGAAAATACTGGACTTATTTCAATCAACAAAAAGTATGTACGCAATGAAGGCATGAAAATTTCAAAACAAAAGGACGATAAGCTTGGCTACAATTAAAGTATATAACAACTCGAACACTTGGTTAAAAAGAGCTGAAAAAACGATTCCTCTGGGCTCACAAACCTTTAGTAAAAGCCGCATTTCTTATCCAAAAAATGTTTCACCATTATTTATAAAACGCGGTAAAGGTTGTCAAGTATGGGATGCTGATGACAACCAATATACTGACTTTGTTAGCGGATTATTGTCGGTATCGTTAGGTTACTGCAACAAAGCAGTTGATGATGCTGTTATTGAACAAATAAAGTCAGGGGTAACCTTTTCCCTACCTCATCAACTTGAAATGGTTGTTGCAGAAAAACTAGTTGAACTAATTCCATGTGCTGAAATGGTACGATTTGGTAAAAATGGTAGTGATGCAACCTCTGCGGCTATTCGTTTAGCACGAGCATTTACAAGTAAAGAGCATGTTGCTGTGTGTGGTTACCATGGTTGGCAAGACTGGTATATAGGTTCAACCTCACGTGATTTAGGTGTGCCACAAACAACCAAAGATCTAACCCATGTATTTAAATATAATGATATTGCATCATTAGAGCAGCTATTCATTAACCATCCAAATAAGTTAGCTGCGGTTATTTTAGAGCCTATGAATGTTGAATTCCCTCAAGATAACTTCTTAGCACAAGTTAAAGACTTATGTGAGAAACACGAGGCAGTATTAATTTTTGACGAAACTATCACTGGTTTTCGTTATCACATGGGCGGCGCACAGAAATTATTTGGAGTAACGCCTGACTTAGCCACCTTTGGTAAAGGCATGGCTAATGGTTATCCTATTTCTGCCATAGTGGGTCGTAAAGACATTATGATACTAATGGAAGATATCTTTTTTTCAGGCACTTTTGCCGGCGAAACATTATCACTTGCCGCCACTAACGCGACTTTAGATTTTATGTTAGCCAACAATGTCATTGAACATTTCGACACCATAGGTAAAAAATTACAAGCTGGCTTACATCGCATAATTAACGATATGCAAGCACAACAATGGCTAAGTGTTAGCGGTCATCCAGCATGGTCTTTTTTAAACATTCACGAGCAAGGTGCTTATAGCGCGATACAGTTAAAATCCTTATTTTTACAGGAAATGGCACAACAGGGCTTTTTACTTGGCGGTGGTCATAATTTGAATTATGCCCATAAAACCGAGGATATTGATGCCTTATTAGAGGCTTATCGCCAAGTGTTAGCGCTGTTAGCTGATACTATTGAAAACGAAGATTTCAATACGCGTTTTAAAGGAGAGCTACTTGAGCCAGTTTTTAAGGTTAGGTAATTCAAATCTAGTTTACTCTGGATTTAATAAGGTTCATCTATAATATGCATATTGCCTTTCGAGTTGATAGCTCTACCATTATTGGTCATGGTCATGTAATGAGATGTTTAACCTTAGCGCGCGCTCTTACTCATTTACAAAAGCATATAAAAGTTAATATTAGTTTCATTACTAAAGCTAATCAAGGCAACATTAATCATTTAATCAATCAAGCAAATTATCAGTTGGTATTATTGCCTATTGGTAATCAACTCATTGAGCAAAAAAACAGTGATACTTGGTTAGGCTGCACACCTGAGCATGATGCAGAGCAATGTATTACAGCGATAAAAAAAATTGCCCCAATAGACTTATTCATTGTTGATCATTACGCTATTGCAAAATCATGGCACCAACGAGTTAAACCTTATTATCAAAAACTAATGGTTATTGATGATTTAGCCAACCGCTTGCTTGACTGTGATTTTTTACTGGATCAAACCTTAAATTGTCACAAAGAGCACTATCAATCGTTAGTGCCTGAGCATTGCCAATTACTTTTAGGGCAAGACTATATGTTATTGCGAGATGAGTTTCTTGCATTACGAGCACAAGCAAAATCTCACCGAGAACAACAAAGTACACAATTAACCCAAGCGAATATACTGATCACCATGGGCGGTGGCGATCCTGATAACCTTTCAGAACTGGCATTATTAGCAATTGAAAAGTTACACACTTACTTGCCTAATGTAAGCGCAACCTTAGTGTTATCTAGCCAATCAAAGCATATTAAATTATTGCTACAACGACAAAAAAAATCACCTTGGTGCCAACTAGTTATTGACAGCAAAAACATGGCTCAGTTGATGCTAAGCGCAGATATCGCCATTGGTGCTAGCGGCGCAACGGCTTGGGAAAGATGCTGTTTAGGCTTACCTAGTTTAATGACAATTAATGCGGTAAATCAACAAGTTATTGCCAAAAACTTAGCCGATACAGACGCCAGTATTAATTTGGGTTGGCATAAAAATATCACCTCAGATATGATAACCACACAGCTAAAACGTATACTTGCTAGCCCATCAAGCTATTTAACCATGGTTAAGCATTGTTTTAGTGCCTGTGATGGCCGAGGGGCATCAAAAGTCGCGCAAAGTTTAATTGCGAAGGTAACTAACCATGAATAATAGTAACTTTAAAACTATCAGTGTATTGGTTGATAACGACTCTTGGATTTTACCTTATGCCAAAGAATTAATAAGTGCCCTTCCAAAGAGTTACCAATGCCAACTTATACGTAAAGCCGACGATATTCCGCAGGGAGAGGTATGTTTTTTCTTAGGTTGTACTCAAATAGTTGATGATGATATTTTAATGAGAAACGCCTATAACTTAGTGATCCATGAAAGCATGTTGCCGCAAGGTAAAGGCTTTGCTCCAATGAGCTGGCAAATACTGGCAGGGCAACATTCAATTCCCGTGTGCTTACTTGAAGCAACTAGTAAGGTAGACAGTGGTAAAATTTGGCTAACAGATATCCTTGAACTTAATGGTAGTGAATTACACGATGACTGGCGCGCTAAACAAGGTGAAATCACCTTAAAATTGGCCAAAGAGTTTATTAATAGCTTCCAGCAGTTAACACCTAAAAGTCAAAAAGGCGAAAGCAGTTTTTATCCAAAGCGAACAATAAAAGACAGTGAGCTTGATATTAACAAAAGCTTAAACGAGCAATTCGATTTGCTACGTATTGTCAGTAATAGTGACTATCCTGCCTTCTTCATTAAAAATGGGGTTAAATATACGCTAAGGATTGACAAAGATGACTAATAATTATGTAGTGGCCACTATAAAAGGTTGGCAAATTAATCAATATCAGCAGATATGTACAAAACTTGCAGGCAACTGGTCTTTAATTACAAACCAAGCACAGCTAACACTAGCAAACTTGCGTATCATTAAGCCTAAATATATTTTCTTTCCTCATTGGAGCTGGATAGTTCCAAGTGAAATTCTCAATGAATTCACCTGCATCTGCTTTCATATGACTGACGTCCCTT
The DNA here is from genome assembly GCA_016765685.1 of Colwellia sp. Classification (GTDB taxonomy): domain Bacteria; phylum Pseudomonadota; class Gammaproteobacteria; order Enterobacterales; family Alteromonadaceae; genus Colwellia. The sequence continues at coordinate 69,244 of JAESPR010000128.1, forward strand.
ATGGCCGAGGTGGTAGCCCTTTACAAAACCTTATTGCTAGAGATCATAAAGAAACTAAGTTATCAGCCCTTAAAATGACTAACGAACTAGATGCTGGTCCTGTTTATTTAAAAGTACCATTATCCCTTAACGGTAGTGCTCAAGAAATATTTGAACGCAGTGCCATGCTAACATTTGAAATGATCATCAGCATTGTCAAGCTAGAGCCTGAAGCAATAGCTCAAACAGGTGAAATAACCAATTTTGAACGCAGAACACCGGAGCAGAGTAAAATTCAGGGTGATGAAGTTATATCAAAGCTTTATGACTTAATTCGCATGCTAGATGCAAAGAGTTATCCAAAAGCATTTTTACATTATGGCAATTATACCTTAACGTTTGAAAGTGCGGCGTTAAGTGCTGATAACTTAACGGCAAAAGTTACATTCAATAAACAAAATTAAATTTGAGAATATTAAGTCATGACTGACAACTTTATTACAATCAACGGCACAAAAATTGGCCCCGCATTTAAGCCTTATATTATTGCTGAATTATCAGCGAACCATAATGGTAGTATAGAAAAAGCACTTAAGAGTATCGAAGTAGCAGCTCAGTGTGGTGTTGATGCGATAAAAATCCAAAGCTACACCCCTGATACCATGACCATTGATTGTGACAAGGAAGACTTTCAAGTAAAGGGTGGATTATGGGATGGCTATAAACTGTACGACTTATATCAATGGGCACAAACCCCATTTGAATGGCATAAGCAGCTTTTTGACAAAGCAAAAGACGTGGGCGTTACATTATTCTCCACACCTTTTGATGAAACAGCCGTAGAGTTATTAGAAGAACTGAACACACCCGCGTACAAATTAGCTTCTTTTGAAATAACTGATCTACCACTAATAAAACGCATAGCCCAAACAGGTAAACCGCTTATTATTTCTACTGGTATGGCAAATCTTGAAGAAATAACCGAAGCCATTAATACTGCCAAAGAGAATGGTTGCAAAGAATTAGTGGTTTTACACTGTATTAGTGCTTACCCAGCCCCTGTTGAACAAACTAACTTAGCCACGATTGCCGATATTAGTAAAAGATTTAATGTTATCTCTGGTCTTTCTGATCATACGCTAGGCACGGTTGTTTCTGTCACCAGTATAGCTCTTGGTGCTTGTTTAATTGAAAAACACTTTATCTTAGATAGAAATGATAAAGGTCCTGATTCCGAATTTTCTTTAGAACCTGATGATTTAGCAAGGTTAGTTAAGGAAACCAAAGCGGCTCATCAAGCTATCGGGGTAGCAGGTTACGAACGAAAACCGATTGAAGAAGCTAGCATGAAATTTCGCCGTTCACTATACTTTATTAAAGACATAAAACAGGACGAAATAATCACCAAAGAACATATTAGCCGAATTCGCCCAGGCTTTGGTTTAGCTCCTAAATATTATCAACAGTTACTCGGAAAAAAAGTAAATAAAGACATACCCCGTGGCACAGCAACTTCTTGGGAGTTAATAGATAATGACTGATAATTTGATTGAAAAACTCCCACTAAAACATAATGTTTTAGTGGTAGCAGCCCATCCTGACGATGAAGCGCTAGGCTGCGGTGGTACTATTGCTAAACATATTGCTCAGGGGGATTTTGTTTGTGTTGTTTTTATGACTGCTGGCGTATCATCAAGAGAGAATAGTTCAAATAATGATACCGAACTACGAAAATTAGCCATGGAGCAGGCTTTAGCTATACTCGGTGTTCATAATTTTCATTGCTATGATTTTCCCGATAATAAAATGGATTCTGTGCCGTTATTATCAGTAGTTAAATGTATTGAACAACTTCTTAAAAGATATCAACCCAGTATTGTTTATAGTCACTTTTCCCATGACTTAAATATAGATCATAGGATCACTCACCAAGCCGTAATGACCGCCTGTCGACCGACAAAAGGCAGTAGTGTCAAAAAAATACTCTCATTTGAAGTATTATCGAGTACCGAGTGGCAATCGTATTCTACACCAAACTTTCAAGGGCAATATATAGTGGATATTAGCCAATATTGGTCTAAAAAAGAGCAAGCACTACAATGCTATCAAGAAGAATTACGCAAGTTCCCCCATAGCCGCAGCCTAGAGTGTATCGAGGCCTTAGCCACCCTGCGTGGTGCGAGCCATGGTTTTCCCAAGGGTGAAGCGTTTCAGGTAGAGCGAATTCTCGATTAAATCATCAAATTAATAATTATCTAAAAATAAGAATGGCATTAAATTTGCTTTTTATCAGTTAAAAATATTTGGAATGATCAATATGCAAAAATGTACCGCCTGTAATTTACCAGAAACATATGAAACCATTGAATTTGACGAAAATGGAGTTTGTAATATTTGTCGTCAAAAAATATTCAAAGATGAACAAATAGATTGGAAAAAGCGTGCACAAATGTTGGCGAGAGTGGTAGAGAAACATCGCGGTAAATATGAATATGATTGTATTTTACCTTTCTCTGGCGGTAAAGACTCAACCTACACTTTATGGTATTTAGTTAAACACTTTAATATTCGCCCCTTAGTTGTACAATTTAACCATGGTTTTATGCGTGATACTTTATTAGAGAATAACCGCCGTACCTTTAAAAAATTAGGTGTAGATGTAATATCATTTACACCTAATTGGAAACTGGTTAAGCGTTTAATGTTAGAAACATTAATTCGAAAAGGTGATTTTTGTTGGCATTGCCATACCGGAATTTTTGCTTATCCCATGCACATAGCCCTAAAATACCAAGTACCATTAATTTTCTGGGGCGAGCCTTCATCAGAGTACACCGCTTATTATAATTATGAAGATAATGAAGTAGAGCAAGTAGATGAAACTCGCTTTAACCGATTTATTAATTTAGGTATCACTGCAGAAGATATGTACTCAATGATCAAAGATGATTATCAATGTGATCCTCGCGAACTTATACCTTATACCTATCCTAGCCTTAGAGATTTAAAGAAGCTTAAATACCAATCTGTTTGTTTAGGCTCATATATTCCATGGGACGTAAAAGCCAATACTAAAATAATTCAAAATGAATTAGATTGGCAAGGTGATCAAGTAGAAGGCATGCCGTGGGAAGAATACTCTTATGAAAAAATAGAGTGCTCAATGCAAGGCATGCGTGATTATATTAAATATTTGAAACGAGGCTATAGCCGTGTAAGCCAAATGACCGCTCTTGATTTACGTAACGGCAGAATAGCTAAAGATCATGCTGACAAATTAATTGCTGACTATGAAGGTAGAAAGCCTCCGTCGCTAAAACTGTTTTTAGAGTACTTAGGTATTAGCGAAGATCAATTTAATCAGATTGTTGCCAAAACGGTTGTACCTCCCTTTAAACCTGACTTTGAAAGTATGGAGTACGCACCGAAAACCAGTGACTTTGAACGTTGGTATCATGAAGACCCCGCAGACAGAGGCATAATAGCCAAGAATTCAGTGTGATTAACATAAAATGATAGGAATACTAAATATTGGTTTAGGTAATGTGCAATCAGTTTACAATGCCATTTATGAAAATGGTTACGATCCTACTTTCGTTAAGGATCCAAAGACCTTAGCAAACCTTAGCCATTTCATTTTACCCGGCGTAGGTAATTTTAATGCGGTAATGCTACGCTTAGAACAACTTGGCTTTGTTGGTGCTATTAACAGCTTAATTGATAATGGCACTCCCACTTTAGGTATTTGTTTGGGTATGCAATTATTAGCAACAACGGGTGTCGAAGGAGGTTTATCTAATGGCTTAAATGCGATGGAAGGCAATGTGTCAGCCATTGCACCCAAAGATGATCTGCGCATACCTCATGTTGGTTGGAATGACGTAAACTTTTGCCAAAGCCATCCTGTTTTTGAAGAAATAAAAGATGGTCGAGATTTCTATTTTGTCCATAGCTACCAGATGAACTGCCACCGCAGTGAAAATATTATCGCCACTACAGAATATGGTGATAGTTTCGTCTGTGTTGCCGCCAATAAAAATGTGATTGGCGTACAATTTCATCCTGAAAAGAGTCAAAAAAATGGAATGCAGTTATTAGAAAATTTTTGCGAATGGGATGGTACTTTTAATGGAAAGTGATAATGCTTAAAAAACGCATTATTCCAATGATGCTATTGCTTGATAAGCAGTTAGTAAAAACCTGTCAATTTGATACTTGGCGTAATGTGGGCGATCCAATTAAAAGTGCCAGCGTTTATAACTCTCAATACACTGATGAATTAGTACTACTTAATATTAGCCGCGAAAACCGAAGTTTGGAACAATTAGCACATCTAATCCCCGAAATTTCCCGTGTCAGCTTTATGCCACTTAGCGTTGGTGGGGGAATTAACCATTTTGACGATGCTGCTTATTTGATAAATCAAGGCGCGGATAAAATCATTGTTAATTCTAGTGCGTATCAAAACCCTGAATTAATAAGCAAAATAGCCAATCAATTTGGTCAGCAAGCCGTTATAGTCAGCATAGATATCAAAATAGACACAACGAAGAATAATCACTACCAGCTTTATTCTCATTGTGGTCAACAACGTGAAAAGGTTAATTTGGCCGAGCATATTGAACAGTGTCAACAAGCCGGTGCAGGAGAGTTTATGATCCAGTCTATTGATCATGATGGTATGATGGCAGGCTTTGATATTGAACTGTTTAAGCAAGTCATGGCATTAGCCAAAATCCCCGTGATTGGGTGCAGTGGCTCGGGGAATTATCAGCACCTACGCGAAGCATTTATTGAAACTAACATCAGTGCATTAGGCTGCGGCAGTTTGTTTAATTTTTCAGACAGTAACCCTATTCGCGCTAAGAACTATTTAACTAACTACGGAATTGCTTTCAAAAAGGTTTAGCTATGTCATCAACTTGTGCCCAAACACAGAAAAAAAACATGAACTTTGCCAAACTGAAAAATATAGTATTGATTGGCGGTGGTGATTTAATGGTTGCCAGCGCCCAAACTTTAAAGGATTTAAACTTTAATATCAGTGTTATTGCGGCTAAACGTCATATTAACGAACAGCTGATACTTAGTAATGAAACTTTAGCACATGCTTGTCAGAGATTAGCCGTTAGCAGTGATGTGTTAGATGATATCAATCAGTTAAAGGAACAAACGCTAGCAAATATAATTCCAAATTCAGCCATGGCTATTTGCTTTGGTCCCGCTTGGGTTTTTAGTGAACAAGTAATACAACAATTTCAATATGGCATGTTTAATATTAATGCTATCCCTATTCCACATTATCTTGGGGGGGCTCACTATACTTGGCAATTACTAAATAACAATCGTGAAGGTGGCTGTTTTTTTCAACAAATAACCAATCAGCTTGATCAAGGTGGTATTTTTGCCAAATATCAATTTACTATTAGTAAACAAGCGAGTACGCCTGATGACTACTTTGTTGAGAATGTTAAACAAGGCAGTCTTTTTATTAATAAATTGGCAAAAATGTTTATTGATGGCGATGATTTTTCGCCTACAGCTTATGCTCCGCTAAATGAAGATCGTATCTACTTACCACGTCTGAGAACCGATAAACAAGCTTACATAAACTGGCAATGGAGCGCAGCTGAAATTGTAAATTTTTGCCAAGGATTTGACGATCCCTACATAGGCGCTGCAAGTTTAGTAAACGAAAAGCTTGTACGCTTTAAAAAAATGAAACTACTCACTTTAACCGATAGTAATAATAATAAAATAGCCGCTATGCATCCATTTTGCGCCGGCATAATTATAAGAAAAACTATTAGAAAAAATAATACCCACCTTGTCGTGGCTGCGATAAATGGTTTTATTGAATTAGGCACAGTGGTCAATGAACAAGGACAATGTATAAAAGATAAATTTAAAGAAGGTATGCGCTTACATACTCCACAAACAATGCTAGATGATGCGATGACTTATCAAGTGATTATTGATAGTCAAGGCTTTAAGGACTAAACATGAGCGTACTAGCATTAGTAGAAAAATTATTTCCTTTTAACTACTCCATCACTGGTAGTGGTAATGACCAAGCTATAGCACAATATATTAATGAGTTAAACTTTAGTGTCCATGAATACGCTTCAGGACAAAGCTTAAACGGCTGGTTTATTCCTCATGCCTGGCAAGTAAATAAAGCTAGCATTTATCAGAATGGACAATTAATTTTTGATGCAAAAAAATCCCCTTTTGGCTTAGCAAGTTTGTCGCCTAGCTTTTCGGGTGAATTATCATTAAATGAGCTACAACAACATTTAACGAGCTGCGAAAACTTACCTGATGCGATGTTGTACCAGTGGCAAAATTTATATCGACCGAAAGAAATGACTTGGGCTATATCTATGCCACACCAACAAAGAATAAATTTAAGTAATGTTAGTTACCAAGTAGAAATAGAGACTGAACTTAGCGCTAGTACAATGAAAGTACTCGACTTTTTATTACCCGGAAAAAACAAAGAAACCATTATTATCAATGGCCATAACTGCCATCCTTTTCAGGCAAATGATGATATTTCCGGTTGTGCTGTTGCCATAAGAGTATTACAAGCTCTAATCTCGCAAAATAACGCGAAGCAAACAAAACAAAAATACAGCTATCGCATTATTATTGCGCCAGAATTACACGGCCCTATGTTCTGGTTAAATGAAATGGACAGTAAACAACAGGCATTACTCAAAGGCTGTATCCTATTAAAATCTGTAGGCAATACTGCCGCTATGCGTTTGCAGCGTAGTTATTTAGGCGATCGAATTTTGGATCAAGCAGCACAGTCAGCTTTTGAACAACAGTATGGCAATTTTTCACAAGGGGAATTCCGCACTATTTATGGCAATGATGAAACAGTATTTGAAGCACCGCCTTATAATATTCCCACCATATCATTAACCCGGTGGCCATTTAATGAGTATCATAGTAATTTAGACACCCCTGACACCTTGTCAGAACAACACTTACAAGACAGTGTCGACTTAGTACTTAATATTATTAACCATTATGAAAACAATTCGATAAAGGATGTTAGGCTACATGTAGAAAATAAATGTTCCTCGCCTGTAGTACTCCCAGTCGAGGTTACTACAAAGCTCAATCAACGTTATAAAAGAAATTTCAATGGTTTGGTGTGTTTGTCAGCTTATGGCTTATATAAATCAATTCCGCAAGTAAGTAAAACAGGCGTTGATTATGATTCGATTCACGGTCGTTGGAATAAACTGATGAACTGTTTACCAAGGGAAATAGAGGATAACATGACGGTTAATGATTTAGCCAAAAAGTATAATTTATCAGGTGAAGAAATTCACCAATACTTAAGCCTTTGGGTTGAGCATGGATTGTTACTGCTAAAGTAAACAAATGAAGGTTTATATATGAAACAAATTATCATCGCAAGTGAGCAAATCTCCTCAGTTTATTTACAATCAATTAATGAATCAGATACCAGTGAAGCATATGTGCAATGGCTAAATGACCCACTGATTAATCAGTATTTAGAAACCCGATTTTATCAACAAAATTTTCAAACGGTTTTAGCGTTTATTCGCAATATAATGGCTAATCCACACGAGCATTTATTTACTATTCGCCTAAAAAAAAATAATAAGCATATTGGCAACATTAAGGTAGGTGCTATTAATGTTCACCATAATATTGGTGAAGTCAGTTTATTTATTGGTGACAAAAATTTTTGGGGTAAAGGTATTGCTAGTCAAGCAATACAATTAATTTCACGTTATAGCTTAGAGCAATTACAGTTAAGAAAATTATGTGCAGGTGCATATAAAACTAATATTGGTAGCACTAAAGCTTTTTTAAATTCCGGCTATCAGCATGATGGTGAATTGGTTGACCATTATACCTTTAATGGTCAACCAATTAATTTAGTACAAGTTTGCTTATTTGAACATCAACTTAATCTATTACCTGCAATTGATACTAGGTGATATCACCTAGTATCAAGACTGAAGGGATAATTACTTGATTATCAACTTAACTATGCAGTTTTATATTCAGGGATATTAATATAATTTCATTTTTTGAGCCGTCTCTCTATTTTTAGCCAACTTATCAAGTAACCAAAACAAATGAGAGTGAAAGATGTCTAAAGCATTATTTATATAATCTAGTTGCTGCTCTTTATTTTGATAACAGTATGCATTAGTCATAATGTTGGCTTGAAAATAGTTTACAGTTCCTTGTAAGAAACGATACAGTACTTGGGTTTCTTTATTAGACTTAAAACTCGCTATATATTTATATTGATTAGAAAACAATTGTGTTAAATGCAAACGTGAATTAATTTTTACCGAGGTTATACCCACTGCCAACTCGATGATTTGCTTTAATTTACCTAGTTTATCTTGAAACAAGTCATCTAAATTTAATACCTTAACTTCTTCTTGAGAAAAAGCACTACCGAGTAAGCTTTCAATTAAATCAGCCTTAGCTTCAATAGTAGACAATTTCGGAATGTCACTATACATCAACGCCTTAGTTAATTCGATATGTGCACCATTGCTACAGTTAAAACACTTAATATCATTATTGTTTTCCAATAAAATCTCTAAAGATGCTCTGGAGTTATCAAAATGCTGGTTAGTAGATACTTCTTTAACGAAGTTACCTGCTATTCTCATATCTGCCTTAAATTTTTCATGTTCAGCAATAGAACCCTTTTGATAATAAATACTGCCTTTAGAGTGATGATGTTCTTCGTCAATCCAACCAAAATCAACCCCAAATAAATATAGGGTTTTAAAACCAAGATATACTGCCGCAGCGGTTGCCGTATTAGACACCGTTGGGTTACAAGCGTCAACGGCTGGATATTTATCCGCATCCAAAAATTCATAAAGGAAATCCATGCCACCATCTTTAGGTTTAGATAGTAAGTAAGCATTTTTAAATAGTTTTAATATTTTGGTATATACCGTGTTTAGGGCAATAATATTTATTTGTTTTAATTTATCTTTATGACCAATCGCATCTACCCACTCATACAGCTCAGCAGTACGTTCCATTTCTATATGAAAATCAGGTATGATGCCAGCATCTAAAATAGATTTTAGCGCTGTGCCACAGGAAAAAACAATCGCATTAGGGGTATTCTCTTTTATATAGGTTAACGTTTCATCTAATGAAGGACCATTACCAACAATAAAAACAGGTTTATCGCTAAGTTCATTTTTAAAGTGACCCTTGCTTAAAATCAACGAAAATCCTGCATCAATATTGGCTATAGTATGATCAACACTGATAATTTCATCTTCAAAAAATCCCCAACCACTACTATATCGATAAGCTAATTCATAAATTCGTTTAAAGGTTTCATCAGTAGCTTCACTACGATAATGACGATAATTAAAAAAACGAGCAATATTAGAAAAACCATGGCTAAGTAAAAAGACATTTAAACCATTAACATATTGATTGGCATTGCCACCTAATTTAATAGTAAAAGCACCGCCAAGGCTAAAGCACCTGTCAATTATCGGACCAAAATCAATACAATGCATGGCACAAAAAAAGCAGTCGGGGTCGGGTTCATATAAATAAAAACAACGGACATCACACAACTGAAATAATCGTTCTATATGGAAGCCAAGACCAACACCAATCATGGTTAACAAATCCATATGTTGTTCGTGTTTTAACAAATTATACGTTGAATCTGGTTTTTCTTGTTCACGTTTTTCATAAATTTTATACAAGGCACTTTCATGCTCAAACAAACCTTCTCCATCTTTACTTAAACTATAAGAAAATAACTTAGGTTGGTCATAGAAAGCTTCTGCTTGCTTATAGCTATTTTTTTTTGCATGCTCCTCATAAACGAGGGCACCTTCTGAGACCATGTTGACTTCACCATTATGATCAAAGGTTAATTTGGCTCTAGTGGGTGAATAATTTTGATAAAATTCAAATATTTCCGGCATGAATTTTTTCATCACTGCCATATTAGTTAGAAAGGTTGCTCGAAGTAGCTTGGTTTGAATATCTAATTCAAAGTCGGAAATCTGTGGCATGAATAATCCTGATAACAATTAATTGACACTGAGTGAAAATACACTTAATTATCAAGATAAAGCAAAATATGAGCCAGAACAAGTGCGTATTTTTCAGAAAGTGAGATAAAGATATAACAGAGCATTTGCCGGTATACTCGTGATCCTTCAAAATTCTGGCTTAGAACAAAAAAAGACCGATGCTTTGGTTATAGAAAACGACCTACTTTAACGATTGACGTTAAACGCATTGTGTTATAGTATTTAGTTATGATCAAGAGTTTTAAATGCAAGCATACTAAAGGGCTTTATGAGGGCGAAAGCCCTAAACAGTTTAGAGCCTTTCAGGTACAAGCGGAGCGTAAGTTACAAATGCTTGATGCAGCAGCTACCCTAGAATTTTTACGTAGTCCACCTGGTAATCAACTTGATGCCTTAATAGGTAAAAGGCGGGGGCAACATAGCATTAGAATTAATAAACAATGGCGTATTTGCTTTGTTTGGACTAATGAACCCTATAATGTTGAAATTGTTGATTATCACTAAAAGGAGTAAACGCTATGAATAAAATGAGAGCCATTCACCCTGGCGAAATTCTAAAAGAAGAATACCTTATACCTTTAGAGATGAGCGCTAACGCCTTAGCTATTGCTTTGCATGTTCCGGCACCAAGAATTTACGATATCATTAAAGAAAAGCGCGGTATTACCCCCGATACTGCTTTACGTTTAAGCCGTTTCTTTGGTGGTGATGCGCAATCTTGGCTTAATTTGCAAACCAGTTATGATCTTAAGATAGCGCAAGCAAGCATAAATGAAATTGAATCAACCATTCGCCCTTTACATGCGGCTTAAATAATACCGTTTAAAGAAGTACGTAATTTATTGCGTGTTTGTCTGACTACAGATTTTTTGTTCCAGAAAGCCTAAGTACCTACATCCGTATAGGCAAAGTCCAACCTACAGAGAATACGTTTTTTGTAGGTAAGCATTCATGTTTTAGGTTTTAGGTTTTAGGTTTTAGGTTTTTCAGGGAAAATTTACTAAAAATTCAAAAGATACCTCCATGTTACTTAGAAAAACATGTATAGGAAAATTATTTTTTGTTTCTAGTGTAGCCCGGTAATTGATCTAACATTGACGTTAAACCACCTAATGTCGCATTTAATGCCGCAACGGCTCTGTCCATCGCATTGAATTGTTTAAATAAACGCGCTTCGTATTTGTCCATGCGCATCTTCAAGTCTTCTTCTTGACGATCAAGCTGCTCTATTTTTTTATATAAGGCATCAGTTTTCGAGTCAAGTAATTTTGATGGTGGCGCGCCGTCAACACTAGAAGAGTTAACATCACCACTTGAGCTAGAAATTTGATCATCAATCATGCTTAACAACAAGTCATTCATGATTTTTGTACTACCTTCAGAGAAAGTGACTGTGCCTCTACTGCCGATAATACCACCTAATACTTCAATTTTTATGCCCGCAGACTTACCTGTTTCAGATAACAAAAATTGACCGTCACCAAAAGCGGCGACACCATCTATTGTGCCTGCGGTATCAACACCTGCTGTACCTTGCTGTATACCTATACCTAAATCGACTAAAAAACTAGTGCCTACCTCGGTAAAAGCAACCGTTGAATTTGAGCCATATTGATTTGACTCCATTTTAATTTTCCCGGCATCTTCCGTTAAAATTACGCTGATACCTTTATCTAGTAAGGTGCTGTCTGAATTAATTTTAGATTGCATTTCAGCTAGTAATTCAGACAATGAAAGATAGGGTTGATTAGCCAGTACAATATCGGTAGATAAAACACCATCAATACGTACTTTAAAAGTATCGTTAGTGGCGCCAATAGTTAGATTATTAACGATTAAGCCAGTTAGTGAAGCGCGTGTTGCTAACTGAGTAACTTCAACAGCGTAAGTACCCGGATCCGTTAACGAATTAGAACTGGTGAAGTTAATTTGCGTGTCGGTAGTTGTTCCCGTCGCAGTAAAAAAATCGGCAATGTCGGCAATATTGTTTTTAAGCACTTCTGAAAATATAGGCAATGCCGAATTACTTTCGTTGATTTCTAAAGTGCCATCTCTATTAGTGAAAATACCTAAATTGGCAAAGCTTTTAATGGTGCCTGTTAAATGCTCTAAGCGATTATTTAGTACATCCCTCAGTTGAGTTTCAATGCCTCTAACCGTTGCGTCGCCTACTAAAACACCTTTATTACCACCATCACCATCAACTTTACTAAACTCATTTAGCCTTGCTATTAAAGTATTATAACTACTGACAAAGCCTTTAATTTGCGATTCAACCGTTGAGGTATCGCTATTAATGTTTAATCTAATATTGCTGCCCGGTTTAGTATCTTTCAATTCAATCGTTACCCCGGTAATAACACTGTCTATACTGTTACTATCGCGGGTAATAGTGATGCCATTAAGAATAATTTCAGCGTTATTAGCTGCCACGGTTTGGGTCGCGTTTTTGGTGGTATCATTATAAATGAGTCGAGAAATACCGGTAGTATTGTCAATATTGTCGCCATCATCATCTGCTGCGACAATTTCCATAGCAAAATTTTCACCGGTTTTATCGCTGCTTAACACTAAGCGATAACCGGTACCGTCATTTATAATAGACGCAGATAACCCATTAGTATCGTCTGCGTTTAAACTATCTCGTAAACTTGATAAGGTATTATTAGTCGCATCAATGGTAATGTTTTGTATGGTAGTATTAGCATTTACCGCAAAATTAGCTCCTTCATAAGAGCCATAGCGAATAGTTAATGTGCCTGTACCTATGATTTCATTAGCACTAGCAAAAGCGGCAGTCGCTAAGCTTTGTGCCTGCGCTTTTTCTGTTACTTCGATATCAAAAACACCAGTTTGTGCGCCAATGCCCGCCGTAGCGGTAAGTACATCTTCGTCTGATGAGCTAATACTCACGGCAGAAAAGCTAGACGTTTTAGATAAGTCTTTATAAGAGTCTTTAAAAGTCGACAGTGCACTATTAATGCTACCAAACGCTGATATTTGCGCGGTAGCTAGATCAGTATCACGGTCAATTTTGCTTTGTACTGGCACTTTTTCAGCATCAACTATAGCGTTAACTATATTATTAACTTCTAAACCTGAGCCAAGCCCCGTTGATGTAATTGCTGCCATAATAAGCTCTCCGATACAAACATGAGTAACGGCACAATGCTATGTAACGTCAATCTAAATAATTAAAGCTGATGTTCTTTATCTGATTTATGCAATAATCTTACCAAATTACGCAATATTCTTACCAAATAATGACTACATAAATTAAACTGTATTAAATTTTTTTGCTAGACTTTCTCGCTAAAAAGCAAACCAATGGCTTGATCCATTCTTTTTAATAAAGCTAATGCCTCTTCGCTGGGTATTTGTCTGATCAATTCTTGAGTCTCAGCCTCAAACACTGAAATAACATCACGACCACTTTGCTCATCAATGCCAAAGCTAATATCACGTTGTGTTAATTGTACAAAAGCATTTAACTTGTCAACGACTTGAACTATTTCTTCTGACGTAGTTTCTTTTGGCGTAGTTTCCTCTGACGTAGTGTGCTTGCTTTCACTATTTTCTTTCGCTTTGCTAACGTGATTTATCACCTGTTCAGGTGTAGTCACCTCAGTTTTAGTTAACTCAGATATATTAGCTACTTTAACATTATTAGCCGCACTTGCTTTAGATTGTGGAGTAAGGCTGCCTGCATCTATTGTTGATGAAGTATTATCGATCATGATTCTCACCTCTCATTCTTATTTTCTTTTATTCATTAAAACCAATATGTAGCATTATTCCTTTTTAGCTATATATAAACAACTAAAGCTTCTCGGCGAACCGAGAAGCTTTTAATCACTAGTTAGCCATTAAAGCTTAGCCTAGTAGCGACAACACGTTTTGTGTTGAAGCGTTTGCTTGTGACAGCATGGCTGTACCGGCTTGTTGCAATATTTGTGACTTACTTAACGCTGATGTTTCCATTGCGAAATCTGCATCTCTGATACGAGAGTTCGCTGCAGAAATGTTTTGCGATACATTTTGTAAGTTAGAAATAGTTGAACCTAAACGATTTTGTATAGCACCTAAGTTGGCACGGCCATCACTAATCTTATCAAGTGCATCATCAATACGTTGAATACTATTATTAGCGCCAGTAACACTGGTAACACTCAAGCCAACACCGATAGAAGCAGTACTACCACCTACATCTGTCACACCAATTTTAGTTAGCGCTGCATCTTTGGTCGCTTGGTCTGCGGCATTACTGGTAATTAAGACATCCGCACCGTCTGCACCGGTTAGGCTAATAGCACCAGAATTTTTGTCTGAACCAGCTAAATCAGTACCTAAAGTAGTACCTATAAATATATCACCTGCTGCTGAACCACCTTCGGCAAAGACATTAATATCAGAGCCCGCTTGTGAGGTTAATACCAAACTACCTGTAGCGGCATCGGCTGTGGCAACAACCCCTTGAATGCCCGCGCCATTAATGGCCGTGACCAAATCATCTAAGGTATCAACACTATTAGCTGCTAGTTGGAAATTAATAGACACACCATTAATACTCAACGCCGACTCAACTGCTGCTTGTGAAAGAATGACTTCATATATTACTTGGGTCGTTGCCGAAGCACTCACACCGGTTTGATCCGTTATTGCATTAATTGCAAAGGCTTTATCTGCTGCAGTAGTACCGGTTACCGCACCTAAATCAACACCATTTATTTGTATGCCATCGTTTGCTGTTACCGCTCCTGTAGTTACCGAGCCACCCGTTAACTTATCAGAGCCAGTCCCTAACATGAAGCCCATTTGCTGTGCTGTAGCACTAGCGCCTGCCGTGGTAATCCCTGTTGTTCCCGACTGAGCTATAGTTATTCCACCACCATCAGCACTTGTTAAGGATACAAAACCTTGGTAATCATCTACCACTAAACCAGAGCCAGTAATAACACCACCAATATCTATTTGGTTGCCAGTATCATTTGATAACACCAAACCACCATTTGTGTTAAGTGATGCGGTAACACCAGCAACATCACGGTTAATAGTGTCAACTAGGTCAATCATACTATTGGTACCGCCACTAACACCGTTCGAGTTAATTGCTGCGCCATTAATGGTTAAACCTACAGTAGAACCCGTTTGGCCTCCAGCACCTTCAACGGTATTATAAGCTGTGGCAGAAACACCACTCAAGCCCGTTTGGGTATTAAACTCAGCAGCTATTGCTGTTGCCATATTCGCTTGAGCTGCAGTACCTGACATAACAGCACCATTAACAGTTACCGAGCTAACAACTAAACCCCCTCCAGTATTTGCTCGACCACCGTTTAATTCACCTAAACCAGACACTGCGTTAAGGTTTAAGTCTTTTGTAGTTACTGCACTAATTGAAAATGTTAATGTTTGATTTGCTTCAGAGCCAATTTGCAAACTGGTTGACTTGTTAGAGCCATCAAGTAGGTTGATGCCGTTAAACGAGGTGGTTTCGGCGATACGGTCTAATTCAGAATACAGTTGGTCAATCTCAATTTGAATAGACGCTCTGTTAGAGTCTGAGTTAGTATCGTTGGCTGCTTGCACACTTAGCTCACGCATACGTTGAAGGATATTGGTCATTTCGTCCATTGACCCTTCAGCCGTTTGTGCCATTGACACACCATCGTTAGCGTTACGAACCGCTTGGTTCAACCCGCGAATTTGTGATTGCATGCCTGTTGAAATAGACAAACCAGCCGCATCATCTTTCGCACTGTTGATTCGTAAACCAGAAGACAAACGTTCCATCGCAGTGTTTTGCATTAATTGCGACTTGTTTAGTTGACGTTGCGCATTTAGCGACATCACATTGGTATTAACTACTTGAGGCATGATAAGCTCCTAGGGTTTGCATAAAATCAACAGAAAAGTCTGCAGAATGAGTTACGTCAATTACTTGACTTACAACCTTTATCGGACGCTTTACTTTTTTCTTTAATGTTTTTTACAATTAATTTTAATAAATAGGTTCTCTTTCTTATTAAAGATTCAATTTTTGTATTTTACAGATACAACAAAGCCAAGCGAGTGCTTGGCTTTGTTGGTAATAATAGCCTGTAGTTTAACCTACCAAACTCATTACTCTTACCCCTGTGATGTTAACCTTGAAGTAAGGACAGAACATTTTGCGTACTGGCATTAGCTTGTGACAACATCGCTGTACCTGCCTGTTGCAATATTTGCGCTTTACTTAACTTAGACGTTTCTGCCGCAAAGTCAGCATCAACAATACGAGATTTAGACGCTGATAAGTTCTGCGAGACGTTTTCTAAGTTAGAGATGGTTGATGCTAACCTATTTTGAATAGCACCTAATCCCGCACGTGCATTAGATATTTTCTCTAAGGCAGAATCAATACGTGTAATGGTGTTCTCCGAATTAGCTACGGTTAATACGCTTAAGCCCGTGCCGATAGCAGAAGCACTACCACCAAAATCTACCAAACCTAACTTACCTAACGCGGTATCTTTAGCTGCTTCAGAATTGGCGTTACTGGTAACAGACACATCTTTACCGGCATTGCCCGTTAAAGTGATTTCACCACGAGTAATTTGTGTTGCACCGTTAGTGTTAACTATTGTACCCGCAACATCATTAAATACATCACCAACAACCGTATGGATGGATAAATCACCACCCGATTGCGAAGTAAAGATGATTCTACCGGTAGTATTATCCGCCGTCGCTACCACTCCTTGAATACCCGAACTATTTATAGTTGAGACTACATCATCAAGCGATGCTGGAGGTGTAGTTGCCGTTGCTGCGGTGAAGTCGATTGATAAGCCATTAATGGTAAAGACTGACTCGACTGCTATTTGCGAAATCAATACTTCATATTGAACTTCAGTGGTTGCTGAAGCCGTAACACCTGTTTGATCACTAATAGCATTGATGGCAAAAGCTTTATCTGCGGCAGAAGTACCCGTAACAGCACCTAAATCTACACCATTTATTTGAATCCCATCGGCACCGGCAATAATACCCGCGGTAACTTCACCACCGGTAACTTTATCTGAGCCTATCGCTAAGTTAAAACCAAATTCTTGTAGTTGTGTTGCCGAAGCTGTTGCGGCAGTACCTATGCCTAACTCTATTTTACTTTGGTCTGCGCTTGTTAAGGCAATAAAACCATTATAGTTATCATCAACAAGTCCAACTTCACTACCACCGGCACCTATGTCAATGCTCGCACCGGTATCATTAGATAATAATAATGCACCGCTATTTGAAATTGAAGCGACAACGCCAGCAACATCACGGTTAATAGTATCAACAAGCTCAGACATTGAGCCGGTAGGAGCAATAGCAGTACCATTAATCACTAAATTTGCCGTAACACCTGACTGGTTGCCAACACCTTCGACAGTATTGTAAGCAGAAGCAGAAACACCGGTAATACCTGAACTAGCATTAACTGCTGATGCCATTGATACAGCCCTATCAGAGCTATTAGCAACAGCACTTAAAGCAACACCATTAACCGTTATTTCATTGGCTGCTGTTGCCGCATTAGTATTTACACGACCACCATTAAGTTCACCTAACCCTGAAACCGCATTTAGATTTAAGTCCCTTGTGGTGACTGAGTCTATTGAAAAAGTTAAATTTTCACCGGCATTAGCACCAATTTGCAATGTGGTTGAGCCAACACTGCCATCAAGTACGTTAACACCGTTAAATTGGGTAACATTGGCGATACGGTCAAGTTCGTCATAGAGTTGATCAACTTCTGCTTGTATTGAAACACGGTTTGATGCCGAGTTGGTATCGTTAGCTGACTGAATAGCGAGTTCACGAATACGTTGCAAAATGTTGGTCATTTCATCCATCGCACCTTCAGCGGTTTGCGACATTGAAATACCGTCATTGGCATTTCGTACGGCTTGGTTAATACCGCGAATTTGTGATTCCATGCCGGTAGCAATAGCAAGGCCGGCAGCATCATCTTTTGCGCTATTAACTCGGAGTCCAGAAGACAAACGCTCCATGGCCTCATTCTGCATCAATTGAGATTTATTCAATTGACGCTGTGAATTTAGCGACATTATATTAGTATTAATAATCTGTGGCATGGTTAGCTCCTATTATCTTCTTTTCTTTGCCGCTTTTTTTTTGCGGTGGGCAATTAGTTGCCAGTTAGTGTCAAAAAACAGTATTAATTTGTTGTTGACTATAAGTTAAGCGAAATATGTGCCAACTAGTAAAACAACATAAATACTTACCGTAATAAATCAAATAAACTTAGCCGTTGCAGCTGTATAAAGGTTTGCTGTGCTACCTCTAACTTAGTTTGCTCTAACTTCAAGTCACTGATTGCTTGTGCCATATCTAAGTCTTCAAGCCTTGACATGGCCTTTTGTGAGACCAATTTGAATTCTTCACTAATAGAAGTTTGGTTGGCAAGTGTTTGCATACGCGCCCCCACTCTTGAGCGAGTATTGATAACGTTACTCATGCCAGTATCTAGCTCTAATTGAGCCATATTTATTTGTGTTAACCGTAAAGCTTCTTGGGTATCGGTTTCACCCGGAATTCTTAACGCGTTTATAGCGCTTTGTATGGTGGCAAAAATATTGGTATTAGCGCTTGGCGATAAGGTAAAGACGTCTTGATCTAACGGCTGACCTTTTAACTTGGTTCTAACACCATTAAATTCGATAGTTTGATCTTGGTAGTATTGTGTAGGTGCCGTATATTTATTCACTTGGTAGCTATCGGTAGCAACAGGAACGCCTTCCACTTCAATGGTCATGCCATCAATTGATATCTGTTGAGCCGTCGCCGTATTAGCGTCATATATTGCTGGCAATGAGGTTTGGCCGTTTATTTGCACTTCAAACTCACCCGGAGTAGCCGTGGCAAAAAACAAAACGTTCACTGAACTGCCCACATTGGGGTAAACCGTTGCTGGGTTAACATTCCCAATAGCGAGATCATTCAAATCAATGCCGGCAAGTTTTACCGTGGCACTGCCGGCAACTGTTGCCGCTTCAATGCTGTAAACACTATACTGAGTCGGCTGACCACCGCTAGGCTCAGTGATTTGAATACTATACTCTTCACCTTGAAAAGCACTTGCTATTGAGGGATCAAAAACGACACCTTGCTCAATTACCCCAGAGCCAGTATTGCTCGTACCTATGGTTGATTTGTATGAACCATTACCGTTAGATAAATTCATCAGCAAATCAAAACCAGAATCGTTTATTGCCGCATCGACCCCTGAGCCAACTTGCACTTCGCGGACGCCACGGTCACCAAAATATTCAACGGTGCCAAACTCGTTGACTTGAAAGGGCTGGGTATCAACATCATAACCAGCAAAAATGTATTCACTACTACCGTCTCGGGTATTACCCAAACCAATAAGCTCTTCTTTTAATTGCTCTAATTCTTGGGCAACCGTATCTAAGTTTTCTAAACTATAAATACCATCACCTGCTGACACTAATAACTCACGCACACGTTGCAAAATATTAACCATTTGCCCAAGAGTCGCTTCCTCTTGTGCATTAGCAGCATCAGCCACTTCGATATTCTTAACATATTGAGTGTTAACTGAAATAGTTTGTTTTAAGCGTTGAATAGAAGCGGCTGCAACGGGATCATCTGAGCCAACCAAAACACGTTTTCCTTCGGCCAAATAAACATTTAACTTACTCGTTTTAGCTTGGCTTTCTAGAATAGACGTTGTATTTTTTTGAAAAAACGCTTGAGTTGAAATACGCACAACAGCCCCCTATTTTGCATTTAATTAACTAACTTGTTAATTAAATGCAAAATAGGTGCCATAAAGAAGTGAGGACGTAAGGAACTGCAAGTAGCTAAGGAAGTTTAAGCGGGTCACTGATAACGTGTAACTTATAGCTTACCACTTATAACTGAACTTACCTTACCGCGGCTAATAGCGTTTCCATTAATTCGTCGGCAACGCTGATAATTTTTGCTGCTGCATTATAAGCCGTTTGATATTGTAGCAAATTAGCAGCTTCTTCATCTAGGTTAACGCCCGAAACGGAAGAAACTCGACTACTAGCTTGCTCATACAATACTTCTGATGATTGTACACGAACATTAGCACTGCTAGTCACAGCACCAACATCGGCGGTCATCAAGGCATAACTATCTTGAAAAGTAGAGCGACCTTTGTTGAGAGTTTTATCCGTTTGAAATGCTGCCATCACCAATGAATTTTCATTGCTACCGACACCAGTTTCATTGTAATCAAGGGTAAAAGTATAACTATCAAGCGCAGCGGTATCTTCAATGCTAATGTCAATATCAAAACCAGCATGGCTTATTGTTTGCTGTGGCGGAGTAAAAGCTAAGCCCGTTAGCGGAGTACCCGCAGGCTCTTCAATAGGTACACCGGTATTGGCATCCAATACTTGATAAGTAAAGGTGCCCAAAGGCGCTTCAGCAATTTCTATTCGTAAGCCTTTGGCCGCAGTAACAGGGTTGGTAGTAACATCTTCAAGCGTAGGGTAATTAATATCATTGGGATTGGTTATCTGGCTAATACGTGTTTCACTTGCCCCAGTATTAGTCGTGCCATTAGTAATAAGAATTTGGTTTCCAGCCGCGGCAATTAAGGCTGAGTCTGACATTTTCGTTTCAAACAACTGCGCACCTAAACGGGTCGGCCTTAACTCAAAACGTTTACCCACTTGTATGGGATCACCAGCATTAACCGAGTCAACATTAATGCTAAAACCGTATTCGGCAACATCAATATTGCGCGAAGCGGTTAAGTCTTGTGCGCCGGCAGCGGGTAAAGTGAGCTGTGCGCCTGTGCTTATATTAGTTAACTCAAATTGAACAGTTTCCGGTGGACCAGCCGCATAACTCAGTACTCTTAACTCAAAATTGTCGGCTGGCAGCAAAGACACGTCTTCTATTTGCACACCTAAAATAGCCTCACCTAAACCATCATTGCTACCTAACGCGCGCTGCGCCATAGAATTTTGACTGTTAACATCATTGAAAAAGTCAGTACCTACTTGCATGTTTAAGTCTAAACCAAGCTTTTGTTGCTCATTCATTAAGTAACCAATACCGATAGCAGTTTGTCCTAACTGATTAAATGTTTTATCTAAAACATTGTCTCTAAAATCGTAAACGGCTTGAATTTTACCGCCCATTAAATCGCCACGCAAGCGTTGGGTGCTGCCGTTGCTAACTAATGCTAATTCAAGTTTAGCGTTATCAGTGCGACCAACAATTGACTCTACTCGTAAGGCGATTTGACCTAATACCAACGGCTGACCCGTGCCAATAAATAAGTTTATTGAACCATCATTAAGTTTTACCGTAGAGACGTCAGTAAATTCACTTAATTCGAGCACTAACCGGTCTCTTTGATCTAATAAATCATTGGGTAACTGATTCGCACCATCACCCCATACGCGTTGAATTTGCCCGTTAATATCCGCTAAGTTTTGTGCTAGTGCTGTCATTTCTTGGGCAATATTGTCAACATCGTTGTTCAATGAGCGATATTGTAAATCGAGTTGATCGTATAACCGGGTGAAGTTCGAAGTCATATTTTTCGATACTTCAATTAAGTTGTTACGTGACTCTAATGAGTTCGGATTATCAGAGACGTTATTTAACGCTGAAAAATATTGCGCTAAGACGTTAGTAATAGAGGTATCTGAGTCTGAAATAACTTGATCAACTCGGCTGACACTGTCAAAGAAGAATTGGTTGTAACTTAACTTACTGGTATTTCCTTGTAAGTCGGAAAATGAGAATTGATCGAAACTTCGAATAACATCGTCAATTTGCGTGCCAATTCCGTTAAAGCCAGTACCCGTTTGTTGTCCACCAGAGGTTACCTGTACGACACTTTGACGAGAATATCCATCAGTATTAACATTGGCAATATTATGACCGACGGTATCAAGGGCTTGTTTGGCAACCAGCAAACCTTGAACACCTAAGCCGTATAAATTAACGCCCATAACCAATACTCCGTAACTGGCAGAATAAATTCTGCTTATCGCTTTAGCCAGTATTAATAAACTGAGAAAGCTATTTTGAAATTAAGTTAGTAACTGTGCGAAGTGTTGCCATTATTTTAGTGGCATATTGTGGATCGGTCGCATAGCCTGCTTTTTGTAAACCCTGCAAGAAGTGCTCCACATCACTTGAATTTTGTAATGCCTCTTGATATCTATCACTACTTGAAAGGAAGTTAAC
Organism: Colwellia sp.; assembly: GCA_016765685.1. GTDB lineage: Bacteria > Pseudomonadota > Gammaproteobacteria > Enterobacterales > Alteromonadaceae > Colwellia. The sequence continues at coordinate 91,560 of JAESPR010000128.1, forward strand.
GTAGTCATTAACACTGTCAGCAAGAGATTGGTAAACTCTAAAAGGTGCTGATTTTTTTACCATTGTCCCGTGTTCAAATTCTAACGTGTCTTTTTGAATTTTCTCGCCAGCCCAACGTTCATCGGCTTTTATATTAAATAAGTTATTTGAACTACTACCCTGCTGGTCTTTTATTATTTTTTGCCCCCAGCCAGTTTCAAGCGCGGCTTGAGCAATAACAACTTGAAAGGGCACACCGAGTTTTTCTTGAACCATTTTGGCAGGCTCGGTTAGCGCGCTAACAAAATCTTTTGGAGTGCTAAATAAAGGCGTGGAAAAATTGACGCTTTGCTTGCTTGCACTAATGCCAACCGCTTCTTCAGTAATTTTTCTGGGTGGCACAAAAGGTATACTAATGAGGCTGGCATCAACTTGCTCAGTATTTTTATTAACTGCAGGAAATACGCTAAAAGGGTTGTTTTGATCAATCCCCTCCCTAATTAATGTGGCACTGGCCGCTTGTTGAGCCGCTTTTCTTATTTGTGCTAAGTTACCATCACTGCGCAGCACAGTGCTTGGGGTGAAATTATCATCACCACCTAACTGCCTAACAATCAGTTCGGATAAACCTAAGGTACCTTTAGAGGATAATTCAACCGCCATTTGTTGATCATGCATGTCACGGTAAAATTTGGTCGATTCGGAGTTAAAAGGGCTGTCTGATTCTAATACTTCTTGCGCTTTACGCATGCTTTTTAATAACATTTGCATAAAAATCGCTTCAAATTGCTGAGCAGCTTCTTGCAAAGCGGCTTTTTTACTTTCACCGTCAGACGATTTCGACTGTTGGCGAATAGCATTCAAACCATTAATTTCTAAAAAATTGCGTGCTTGAGCAAAATTAGCCGTATTGATTAAATTATCAGCCATAGTATAAGTCCATAAATGTTAGGCTAAAATTCAGCCGACAATACATTAAATAATGATAAGTTCGCCGCGAATTGCGCCGGCTTGATCTAAGGCTTCTAGAATTGCCATAACATCACCTGGCCCGGCACCCACTTCATTAATAGCTCTAACCAAAGTATCTAACGTAACTCCCGGTTTAAAAACAAACATGCGCGCGTCTTCTTGAGTAACATTAATGCTTGATTCATTGATTAATACTGTTTCGCCTTCAGCAAAAGCCCCCGGCTGAGAAGCACTTTGGCTTTCACTAATGGTGACAGTAATGCCACCATGGGTAATGGCAGCGGCCAACAACCTCACCTCAGAGCCAATAACAATAGTGCCAGTACGTGAGTTAACAATAATTTTTGCCGCCGGTGATGCTGGTTCAAATTCTAGATTTTCTAAGACTGAGAGAAAACTGACTCTATCAGCAATATCTCTTGGCGCGGTCACCTCTACTGAAGTGGCATCTATAGCCCGAGCAGAGCCTGCAATAAGATTATTAATAGTGTCTGATAAACGCTTGGCGGTAGTAAAATCGGATTGGTGTAAATTAAAGGTGATGTGATCGCCCAGTGAAAAAGGTGATTTAACTTCTCGTTCTACCGTGGCACCGTTAGCAATACGGCCTACGGTGGGGGTATTGACGATAACTTTTGAGCCATCTAAACCACCGGCACCCAAACCACTAACCACTAAACTGCCTTGAGCAACCGCGTAAGTATTGCCGTCAAGCCCCATCAACATGGTTTGCAATAACGTGCCGCCACGCAAACTTTGCGCGCTGCCCATACTTGACACAGTAATATCAATTTTTTGTCCGGGTTTAGCAAATGCCGTTAATTCTGCATGTACCGCTACCGCCGCGACATTTTTAATTTTAGGTTTCAATTTTTCCGGCATAGTAATACCAAAATTACTTAACATGGTTTTGAAACTTTGCTCAGTAAAAGGACTTTGCTCACCCGTACCCGGCAAACCAACCACTAGACCGTAACCAATCAATTGGTTAGAACGTACACCGGCAACATCAGTCAAATCTTTAATACGTTGAGCATGACTTGGAAATACTAAAAATATAAATATAATGGTAAATACTGCTTTCATATATCCTCCTAAATAGGCCACCAAGTGCTATTGAAAAACTTAGTTAACCAACCTTGCTCATTGGTGTCAGCAAACGCTCCTGTACCTGCATATTGAATACGGGCATTGGCTATTTTTGTTGATAGAATAGTGTTGTTAGCGCCAATATCTTTTGAGCGAATAACGCCCGTTAAACGAATATATTCATCACCATTATTTAAGGTGATCCATTTTTCGCCACGAATCATTAAATTGCCATTTGACAGCACTTTTAACACATGCACTGATATGTCACCGCTTAAACTATTGCCTTGATCTGTTTTTGAATCACCTTTAAATAGCGTATTTTGGTTAAGACCAAATTGCACTGCTTGACCATTAATAGTAACAGGGGCACCACCTAAACCAGCTATCGCATCAAGCGTAGTCATATTTTGTTTTTTCAAATCTGTTTTCGCATTTTTCTTGGCGTTTGTGCTTTCACTTAAAATAACAGAAATGATGTCGCCAACTCGATGCGCTTTAGAGTCAGAATAAATATTATTAACATAATTTTCTTTAAACAAAGAACCCGTTGGAATAATGGCTGCTTCTTCCTCTTCAGGTAAAATAGGCGCAAAATCGGGGTCGTTAGGTAAAGCCCTACTTAATTCAATGGTATTGCTACAGGCACTAACCAAGCTTATTAATAAAGTAACCGATAAAATTTTCATGCTATTTTTCATCACTGCCTCCTAACCCTATAACTGCTGATTGATATAACTTAACATTTCATCAACGGCTGAAATTACTTTGGAATTCATTTCATATACCCGCTGCGATTCAATTAAGTTCACTAATTCTTCGGTAGTATTAACATTTGAAGTTTCTAATGCCCCTTGCACTATCATGCCAAAACCGTCTAAACCGGGCACGCCCACTTGAGGCACACCGCTAACCGCCGTTTCGATATATAAGTTTTGTCCGATGGGCTGAAGACCGGTTGGGTTAACAAAATTAACAGTGTTAATTTGCCCAACAACAGCAGGAATAGGTACTCCTTGCTGAGTGACTGATACTTCACCTTCTTGTGAAATAATAATACTCAAAGCATCGGGTGGAATAGTGACTTGAGGTTGTAATTGATAACCGGCACCTGGGGTAACCATATTCCCTTCAGCGTTCATGGTAAATTGACCATTACGACTATAGGCTGACGTGCCATCGGCTAATAATATTTCAAAAAAGCCATCACCTTGGATCATGATATCTAAGGAGTTGTCTGTGGTTAACATATCCCCTTGAGTATGAATTTTTTGAGTCGCTACAACTTTAGTACCCGCCCCTAACATTAAACCCGATGGCATTTCGGTGTTGGAAGTGGAACGACCGCCCGGTTGATTTATATTTTGATAAAGCAAGTCTTCAAAAACGGCGCGACTCTTTTTAAAGCCGATAGTGCTTGCGTTAGCCAAGTTATTTGAAATAACAGCAATATCTTTGGCTTGCGCGTCTAATCCTGTTTTACTGATCCATAATGCTGGGTTCATACATCACCTCTAAATTAAAAGTTAGCCGTTAGAATGCACGTAATAACGACGAACTACTGGCATCAATTTCTTCTGCCGTTTTCATTAACTTCAAGTGCATTTCAAATTGCCGTTGCAAAGCAATCATATCGGTCATTTCATAAAGCGGATTAACGTTACTTGATTCGAGTGCGCCGCCACGTACTTGCACATTGGCATCGGCAAATTCTACTTGACCATCTTTACGTCGGAATAAACCGTCAGTACCCTTTTCTAACAAGCGCACATCAGGATTAACCAGCTTAATACGGCCAACTTCTTCCTGCTCAGTATTAGGCGCACCTGCTGGCTGAACTAAAATAGTGCCATCTGCTGAAATTTGAATGTTGTTTACCGGTAAAGGCAAGACAATAGGACCATTATCACCTAGCACCAATTCACCATTTGAGGTTTCTAAAGTGCCATCTTGCGTTAAGCGTAAATGCCCTTGTCGAGTGTAAGCTTCATCACTACCAAAACCGCCAGCGGATAATTCAGGCGTTTGTACAGCAAACCAACCTTCACCGTTAATGGCTATGTCTAACGCGCGACCTGTGGTTAATAAAGAGCCAGAGTCAAAATTTTGGCTGGCCCGCTCGGTCATAGCAAAAACGCGGGTTGGTTGGCCTTCACCAAAAACCTGCATACTGCGAGCTTGTGATAAATCGGCTTTAAAACCTGTAGTTTTGGCATTAGCTAAATTATTAGCATTAATAGCCAGCGCTTGCATGTTTTGTTTGGCACCGCTCATGGCGATATAAAGCATCTTATCCATAATGAATTCCAACGTAAGTTAGTTCTATTAGTAAAATATATGCAATAAAAGCGCCAGAACGAAAAAACTAAACGTTAAGCTTCAAGAGATAGAAAAAAAAGCCACAAGTACTTTCCAATACTTGTGACTTTCATCTTGTAGCTTTTAGCTTCTAACTGCTTACCTGATCTGTAAGATGGTTTGGTTCAGCTGGTTGTTCACCTCTAACGCTCTTGAGTTGGCTTGAAAGTTTCGTTGTGCTGAAATTAAATCGATTAATTCTGTGGTTAAATTCACATTGGCTTGCTCTAGTGCTTTGGAGTTAATCGTGCCAAAAGTACCTGAATTGGCTTCCCCTGCTAACGGCTCACCTGAATCTAAACTTTCACGCCACGCAGTGCCGCCAATTTGGGTTAAACCTTGCTCGTTAGCAAAAGTTACTAGGGCAATACGAGCTAACGGCTGGGAAGTACCATTACTGTACGTTGCTCTTATTAAACCGTCAGAGCCAATATCAATACCGGTTAATCGCCCCACGGCCAAACCGTTTTGTGACAATGACGTCACTTCAAAATTTGAGGCGAATTGCGTCGGTTCATTAGGGTTAGGGCCAGCGATATCAAGATTAAAATCAATAGTGATAGCCTGGGCTGGATCAGCGCCGTTGGCTAAAATTGTATCGCCTAGCGCAATAGTAGTGAAACCTGTTGTAGGGCTGATCGCAGTAAAATCACCTGAGCTATTAAATGTTAGACGTCCACCAACTAATCCTGTAGCACTCACCCGCCCATCAACAGTAGCAGTCGTTGCATTAATTAACTGTTGTGCAGCATTTGCCACAGCCAAATTTGCCGCATCGACATCAGCTGGCACATTAGGCACAGCGGCAAGTGCAGCGACCAATAGCGCATCGGCACTTGCAACAGCTGCCGTAGCAGTGACAAAAGGATCAGGATTACCTGCAGCAGCCGCAGCAGCCGCAGCGTCTGCTGCCGGATCAGATAGATTAATAACATTACCATCAATAGCGGTGAACATAATCCATTCATTTGGCCTACCTGCCACTAATGGCGGCCCTGGAGCATCGTTGGGATTATCTTTAACAAAATAATAAGTCATCACATGACTATCACCTAAAGAGTCAAAAACAGTCACTGACGTTGAGTTATTAAAGGTGAGCGGATCGGTAGGATCAAAGTTTAACGGCGCACCAGTAATATAAGGATCACCTGCAGGCAAGTTCATTCTAACGTCAACCTCGGTGGTAAACTGCGGCGCCCCAGAAGAAGTGGGAATGCGAATAGGAGTAGCGGTACTTAAACTCACTGACGACGATGAACCATCTTCATTGACCGGAAAACCTAACAAATAACCACTAGCTGAATTAACCACAAAATTATCATCATTTAATTTAAACTGTCCAGCACGAGTATAACTTTTTTCCAAGCTATCTAAACCCGGTACTGTGGCATAAAAGCCGGTACCGGTTATCGCTAAATCAAGTGAATTTTGGGTAAACTTAATGCTACCTTGAGAAAACTGTTGAGCCACTTCAGAGGTTAAGACACCGTCTCCGGCTTTGGTTTTACCACCTGACAGTAGTGATGATGCGTAAACGTCGACAAACTCCGCCCTAGATTCTTTAAAACCTATGGTATTAACGTTAGCAATATTGTTTGATGTTACATCTAAATCTTTCTGAGCTGCGTTTAATCCGCTCAATGCTATATTAAATGACATAATTTAATCCTCTTAAAAAATTTTGTTCTTGGGTGTTAATGCTTCAATTCGATAATGCAAACCTGTTGTTACTTTTGTCAGACTAAAACGCTATCGGCATTGAAGGGCTTAACCTCCTGATACTTCTACGACTTCATTAAGAGGCATTGAACCTCCACCATTTAGATTTAATAAAACATTGCCGCCATTACCGGCAATAGTAACGCTGTCAACTTTACGAAACGTCATTGCTTGTATTTCTGAGGCTTCGCCGTCAACCAAACCAGCAATTTTGAAACGATAAGCGCCCGGCGGTGCTTTACTGCCGTCACTCATATTGCCGTCCCACGTAAAGTTGCCCCCACCGACGCCCACAGAGCCAATAGCAATACTTTGCACGGTTTCTCCAGCGGCATTTACAACATAAATATTGACATTGCTGGCCGGTTTTTCGGTAACAATTTTGCCTTTAACTTGTTCATCGTCATATAAACCGAACACACTTTCATTAACTAACACACTACGCCCCACTAACGATGACGCTTGCAACGCTTGGTTTGAGGTCATAGAACTCGCAAACGAGGTGAATTGATCGTTCAGCTTTGCTACCCCGTCGGTGGTTGAAAATGCCGTCATTTGAGAGATCATTTCATTATTGTCGACCGGTTTAGTTGGGTCTTGATTTGCTAACTGCTTGGTTAACAATGCAAAAAAGTCGGTTTGCGTTAACATACCTCGATCGGCTTCAGCGGTTTTATAATCTTCTTTTTTCCAACGAAGCGTATCTAAAGTACTGGTGCTATTAACATTTTCCATTTCCTACTCCTATTTATTATCTCTGACCAAGGGTAAGGGTTTTAGTCAACATGTTCTTTGCCGACTCGGCTACTTGCACATTAGTTTGATATGAGCGAGACGCTGAAATCATATTGGTCATCTCTTCAATCACATTGACATTAGGCTTATATATATTGCCATCTTTGTCTGCCATTGGATGCTCGGGTGCATATTCAACACTTAAAGGTTTATTGCTTTCAACTATCCCTAATACTTGCACACCAACATTCGACTCTTGCCCATCGGCAGCTTTTTGCATAGCAGCGGCAAAAACTGGATAACGCGCACGGTAAGCTTGGTCAATGCTAGAACTAACACTGTCAGCATTAGCAATGTTACTGGCTGTGGTATTCAAACGCATTGATTGCGCCTGCATACCGCTACCTGTGATATTAAATACGTTAAAAAGGCTCATAATTATCTACCTCCGGTGATGACATTTTTCAGGGCTTTTATTTTTCCGTTAAGAAACTGCACACCCGCTTGATACTCTAATGAGTTTTCTAAATACAAGTTTCGTTCCACTTGTACATCTACCGTATTACCGTCACCGGTATCGGGTTGATCAGGAACACGAAAATCGATGTTGTTATTTATTTCGATGCGTACATCAAAGTGTTTGGGGTTGGTACGACTCATACCCATTTGCTGTTGCTGACTGGCTTGTTGCATGGCTTTTTGAAAGTCCATGCCTTTTGCTTTATAGCCAGGCGTATCAGCATTAGCAATATTGCTCGCGATCACTTCCGCCCGCTTAGCACGTAATATCATGCCCTGTGCGTGAAGTTCAAACCCTTTGCCAAATTCGATAGCCATAATAACTTGCCGTCTGTTACATTTAACGATAAGTTATTCAATAATTATGCCAATAAAAATGGCGGACAGGACAAATTTCGAATGGCGAAGTGATTGAGTGAGCAGAGCAAGTACGAAGTGATTAAGCGGCGAGGGATAAAGTTTCGAGTGCTTTATCTTCATATCTCGCAACTATATCCGGTGTTATTATTTCTTTTGGTAGATAATGCCCGGATTACAGCGCAACATATCAAAGTCGTCACTTAATCCAGAGAGCGATTCTGATGCCCCCAAAAAAAGATAACCACCATCGTTCAAGGTGCCATGAATTTGACTGATAATTTGCGCTTTAATTTCAGGCGCAAAATAAATAAGGACATTACGACAAAAAACAATATCAAATCGACCCATTAAACTATAACTATTAAGTAAGTTAAGCGGACGAAAGTTGACCATCTTTTTCACTACCTCTTTTATTTTTAACATGCCGTTATCGCCATCTTCAAAAAACTGCCGTTTTCTTTCCGGTGATAAACCACGCGCTAAGGCAAGTGAATCATAATGACCATACTTACAATGTTCTAACATGGTGCTTGAGATATCGGTGCCAATAACTTGTACACCACGGGCAAAAGAGCCGGGGTTATTTTGTTGATATTCTAATACTGACATGGCAATTGAATAAGGCTCTTGCCCTGACGAACTAGCCGCTGACCATATTTTTACCGGGGTTCTGCGGTTAGCAAAATCAGGCAGTAACTTATTTTTTAATAATTTGAAAGGATAATCATCACGAAACCACAAGGTTTCATTAGTGGTCATCGCATCAATAACTGTGGCACGTAATTGCCGTTCTACTGGCGATAAAGTGCGAGTGACTAGCTCGCCCAGCGAGTTCACATCAAATTTACTCATTAGCGGAGCTAGCCGGCTTTTTACTAAATATTGCTTATTTTCGCCTAGCACTATGCCACACTGTTGCTCTAAAAACGTTCTAAACTGATGATAACTCTTATCATCAAGTTGTCTTGCTGGCACTATTACTACTTCCTCGTTAATTTATATATATGTGCCTATGCAATTTACATAGGCAAGCATCTTTATGATTTGTGATTAAGCCATTTTTTAACGGCTGTTGCTAATTCATCAGGATGAAACTTAGGAATAAAATCGTCAGCGCCAACTTTTGCGACCATCGCATTATTAAAAACACCACTTAACGAGGTATGTAAAATAATAGGCATTTTTGCCATGCGCTCATCACCTTTAACTTCAGCAGTTAGGGTATAGCCATCCATTTCAGGCATTTCAATATCTGACACCATTAACGCGACTTTTTCTGTGATGCTGTGTTCACAGGTATCAGCAATCGCTTTGAGCTGATCTAAGGCATCTTGGCCATTTTTTGCTAATGCCATGGTAATACCTAATGGCTCTAAAGCTCTTTTAACTTGGTTACGAGCAACGGTTGAATCATCTGCTATCATCACAATACGATCACCCAGCTCTTCACCCACCGTTTCATCCGCTACACCCTCACTTAAATCAGTTGAAACAGGGTTAATTTCATTGAGTATTTTTTCAACATCTAAAATAGATACCATTTGGTCGTCTATTTCAGTCACCGCAGTTAAGTAACTAGATTTTCCAGTTCCCTCTGGCGGCGGCATCATATCTTTCCAGCTTAAGGTGACAATGCGCTCAACTCCCGCAACTAGAAAACCTTGCACACTGCGGTTATATTCAGCAATAATAATAAAAGAGTCTTCAGTTTGTGTAATAGCGGGGCCACCTATTGCCTTACTCATATCAATAACTGAAATAGTTTGACCACGAATATGAGCAACGCCTTTAATTAAAGCATCTTGTTTGGGCAGCGTAGTTAATTTGGGGCACTGTAAAACCTCCCTCACTTTAAAAACATTTATACCAAAATGTTGTTTGCCTATTAATTTAAAAAGTAATAACTCCAGTCGGTTTTGACCAACAAGTTGTGTTCGTTGGTTAACCGCATCTAGTACACCTGCCATAAAAACCTCATTTGTGATCAAAAACTCTGCTTGGCCTTCACTTTAACCTTAAAAAACAAACTAAATAAGGCAAGAAGGCACAATTATTGTATGTATATATTAAACGTATATTAAACGTATATTAAACGTATATTATAAGTCAAAATAAGTGATAAACAAGTGTTCCTTGGTAAGTTAACACTTTGATAACTTTGATAAGTGAATAACAAAACTAGTATTAATACTTATTTTCATAAAAGTTGTCACAAAATTGACGTAACTATAACTATGCTGACTTATGTTTAAGCATAGTCGAGTATTTGAATTAACCTAGCGAATAAATGACAAAAACTATGCACACAATTAAAGTTTTTTTATCAATGGTGTACTTTGTTGCACTATCTCCATTAACAAGCTCTGCGACCACTTGGGATAGAGCTTACATTGAGACCTTTGCTAAAAGCTATCTCATAGAGAAAATAGTACCGCCTGTAGGTGGAAAGTTAGCTATTCATGTCTCCAGCCTTGACCCCAGAACAAGAATAAAACCTTGCCAAGTGCCACTCCAAGCAAATATATCTGAAAATACCCAGCGCAGAAACATAAATGTTAAAATAACTTGCGCTGATTCAATACCCTGGAAAATGTATTTACCAGCAAGAATTGAGCGAACTTTTGCAGTAGTAGTGGCTACACAAACCATTGATAAAGGTATAATGTTATCTGAAGCTAATGTTGGCATAGAATACATTGCTCGCAATAAAATACCCGGTGAAAAAATAATTGATATCAACGTAGTCTTAGGTAGTAAAGCAAAGAAAAGAATAACGAAAGGTCGCACCATAACCAGAAATAATGTTTGTTTGGTTTGCAAGGGTGATGTCATTACTATTATTGCCAAAACCGAAAGTTTTATGATAAAAACCAAAGGAACTGCCTTAACTTCTGGTAATTTGAATCAGCAAATCAAGGTTAAAAACAGTCGCTCTGGCAGAGTAATACGACCCAAAATTAGTGCTGTTAATCAAGTGACGATTAACCTATAATTTTCTAATCAAAGCATCTAAAAGGGTGGTTTTTCTGTATGACTTTGCTGCATGTTACATGGGTTTGAATAGATTAATATTTTTACTTAAGTTATCACGTTATTTGCCGATATAAAGTTAGTGAATAATTTTTAGAAAAACACCTTTACCGAAGGGTAATATTATGGCTATAAATATCAATAACTTGAACAACCAAACTCAAGTTCATCAAAACAAACAAACGCAGGTTAAGCAAGAAGCGGTTCAAACAGCTAACAATAGTGCTCAAGTAAAACAAGTAGCTCGAGATTCTGTTTCTTTAACGCCTCAAGCTCAACAGTTTAAAGAGTTGCAAAAGAAAGCAGCTGATGCACCCGCTGTTGATCAAAAAAAGGTGGCTGAACTAAAAAAAGCCATCGCATCGGGTGAATATAAAGTAGATGCCGAAAAGCTAATGAAAAACATGCTAGCTTATGAGTTTGATCTGTTAGGAGGCTAATTTAGAAAAATTATGATAGATAGCAACACAGTAAGCCAATTACTTAATAATCAAGAAGCAGAGCTAACGAACCTTCATGCTTTGCTTTACAATGAACTTGAAATATTAAAAAATAGAGAGTTGTCGATACTTGAGCAAGCATCAAAAGAAAAAGAAGCCATTTTAAATAAAGTAAATCAACTTGATCAACAAATTAGCCATCATACTTCCCTTGATGCGCTGCAACAAGATGAAAACCACAGTGAGCAAGTTGCCCGTATTATTAATTTATTGCAAGATTGCAAACAGCAAAATGAGATCAACGGTCAAATCATTAACAATAGCCAAATAGCAATTAACCGCTTTAAAAACATGCTTCAAAAAAGCATTGCTAACCATTCAATGACCTATGATAGTAAAGGCAAAACGTCAATTAGTAATAACTCTATTGGTATAAAAGCTTAAACCATACAAACCGTTAAATAACATACCTATGCAAATTGTTCAGGTTCAAATGTAGTTTATCTATTCTGCTAGCTTATTTCGAACCGACCCTGGAGTTACGCCCAAGACCCGCTTAAAGGCTTTCGAAAAAGAAGATTCATTATCATAACCCACCTGAATTGCAGCAGCGATTGTTGAAATTCGCTCGTCTTTGATGAGCCGATAAGCCACAGAAATTCGCCAATGAGTGACATACTCCATTACAGGCAATCCTACTACGGCTTTAAATAACTCTGAAAAACTAGTACGCGACATATGGCTCAGTGAAGATAAACTATCTAAGCTCCATTTATGTTCTGGCTGTTTAATTATGGCTGATATTGCTGGGTATAATTTGTTGTGAGCTAGTGCCGCGAACAAACCTTTGTCTAAATCTAGATGCTCTCGTAATAACAAAGCCAATATACATTTTGAAAGGTTTTCTAGAATAAAAGTAGAGCCCTTGCCCGATTTTATTGATTCTTCTATTAACAATTTAATAATGGAGAACAAAAGTGACTTTTGAGAATTAGCTGCTTTAATAATAATGCTTTCAGGTAAATACTCTGTCATTTGTTTCACCAAAGGATGTTGATGAATAAAGTTACCACAAACAAGCCCAGTCGAATTAGCTTTTACCCCGAGTTGATAAGACTCAGACTGAACTGAATTTATGGCGGTTTCAAAATGGGGTTCATTACTAACACAATGTTTGGCATCGTGTGGAAATAACACTAAATCGCCTTGCTCTAAAGTGATTATTTCATCGACATTTCCGTTGATTTTTAAATAACATTTACCATGAGTAACCAGATGAAAGTTCAAATAATGTTTACCTGAGCTATCAATCGACCAATTGCCACAGTATTGACCGTTATGAAATATATCGGCATTCACTTTGAACGTGGCAAACAACTTACTTAAAACATCTTCGGACATTTGGACATAAACCTCGTTATATGGAACATACTTAGTAATTGAATCAACGGGTAGAATAGATTTTGTCGATTTGGACTACAAAAAGGAACAACTTATGTTTAATTATACACCGCTTAATAGCAGATTTCTAAAAGCTTTTGTTACTGTTACCGCGATTTTTTTATCAACCATTAGCCAAGCTGCTGTGGATACCGAAACTAATGCTAATAGCATTATTCTTGCTGGTCATGATGCGGTCGCCTATTTCACCCAAGGAAAACCTGTGATCGGCAAAAAATCTATTACGGCAGTTTACAATGATGCAATCTACCGGTTTAGCTCTACTGACAATAGAGACACCTTCGTTAACAACCCTAAAAAATATGCCCCTGCCTATGGCGGATTTTGTGCCTATGGCATGACTTTTGGCAAAAAATTTACAATTGACGGCAAAGCCTTTGAAGTGGTTAACGGCGTACTTTACGTTAACAAAAACTTAGATGTGTATAAAGCTTGGAAAGAGGATGTGCCAAAACATCTACAAGAAGCGAATTCAGCTTGGCCAGAAGTTAAAATGGTAGCCGCTGACAAACTTTAATAAAAACTTAATATATACTCGTGTTACCTCGAAATGCAGGTTTCAGCTGGAATTATAAACGCCTTTAGGCAAGGCATTGATTGAAGAGAATGGTTGTTCCCTTGTCGAAATCAATAACGCCGCATAAAGCGTTTCTAAACTAGCCCTGCGGGGGTGCCTGAGCAAATCATGTTCTTCGTTGCATCTGTTTTTAAGGGAACAACCATTAATAAAAAGATGCGTCTTGATCATGAATCGCTCAGGCATCCTGAAATCCGCATTTTGAAGTATCACGAGTATATACCCAACTCTGCATGTTGAAGTAGTTTGATGGGTATATACATTAGGACAAGAAAAATTTAACCAACCATAATGAGAGAGTAGTATGAATTGGCTTTCACCGAAAAAAACGTCAAGTATGGCGTTAGCACTGTTAAATGAAGACTCTCGAGGCGTAGTCCTATATAACAATAGCAATGGCAATAGCAAAAAATCGACCGATTTATTTATTAATCGTAAATCGCCGATAAATTCAGTTAAGGAAGTCGAGCAGCTTATTCAGCATTCACTAGATCTTGATATTACCCGTTTCACTCAAAAATTTGGCGAACATGACTTTACTGTTGAAGTTAAAAAGCTTGACGATGGTTACATTGTAATCACCGAAAGTAGCACTGACGCTATAGCATCGAAGGAAAAACTCATTCGCTGTTTAATTAATTCATCATCTGAAACCATTTTAGATGACGCAGTTAAAGCTATTGTACAAATCACGGGATGGAAGTGGGTTGGCATATCTCGTTTTGTTTCTGATTGTCGCGTAGAGGTACTCTCTATGTGCGTTAATGGTGAAATTGTTAAAGGCGAAGATTACAACCTTATCGGCACTCCCTGTGAACTGGTGGCTAGCTCCCAAAATTATGCTTTTTTCTCTGACCTTGTCTCAAGGTTTCCACATTATGCTGATTTGGAAAAAATGGGCGCTAAAACTTATGCGGGCTTAATATACGAATCAGAAAACACACCCGTTGGCCATATTTTTGGCATGCATAACGAGGACTCAATCGACTCCGTATTATTGAAAGACCTCTTTAATATTACCGCGTCTATGGTGGGTTCTTTGTTAGAAGTAGAAAATTTAAAAGAGATAACCAGTAACGCCATACTAGAGTCACATATCGATGTATTAACAGGCTTATTAAATAGAAGAGCGTTTGAACGAGACCTGTCAAATTGTATTAAGAATTTAATAAACGGAAAGTTTTCAGATTCATTACTCGGAATAATTGATTTAGATGACATGAAAAAAATCAACGATACCTGGGGGCATGACGCCGGTGATTTGTTATTAGCCAATTTTTCAGAAGCAATCAAAGCAAGCAGTCGTCCTGAAGATAAAATATATCGCATAGGCGGAGATGAATTCGCGTTAATATTAAACAGTGCCAGCAAGGATCAAATTAAATTCATCCAAAAACGCTTAGAAAGCGCGATTAAACTCACCCAATTATCAGGGTTCCCTGATATTACTGCGTCTTTTGGTTTTGCCAGTTTTAAAGAGTGTCAATTACAAAAAGATACTTGGTTCAAACTTGCTGATTCGAGAATGTATACTCACAAAAAGCATAAAAATCAAAACCATAAACCCGGTATGAATGCGCTAAAAAAACTAATAGGTTAATGGTTATGTCTACTACACATAGTCATGGCGATAAGAGCGGGGTTCGCCCCTAAACTCAACACTGAGGGACTTAAAAATACCGCACTTCTTTAATTTCTTTACGATTTAAGTTTGCCAAATAAATGTCATAAACATCTTTAAAATCTAGTTGCATCTCGGTGGTATAGGTATCACCAACGGGGTAACTTTTAACCACTTTAGCCCCTCGAATCAAACCTTGTATAGAGGCAGCCAATTGTTGATTTTCAATCAACATATCTGCCACGGTGGTTTTACTGCTCACTTGTTGGCCATAGATCTGTTCCGCCAACTCTGAATAAGCGGCAATTTTCGACGCTTTAATGGCCATTAACATCCGCTGAGTTTTGTGCTCAGATTTTTGCAAACTAATTGGCGCATAACCAATACCACGAAGAATAGGAAATACTTCAGGTTGTACTGCTTGCCATTGTATATGTTTGTCGTAAACACTTGAGCACGAAGAAATAACCAACAGACTAACCGCTACAAGCAATATTTTAATTAATGCATTCATTATAAGTTTCATCCAACCGATTAATTATGAATTTCAACAGCACGTCGATTTTCAAGCAACATGGCATTAGTGCGAATAATCATGCCGTCTTTCATTTTCACATTTTCACTGTCATTTTTTTCTTCGCCTAATACCCAATTAGGAATGAAAGACTGCGCGGTAGCCACAACCACATGCGATTGAATACCAATCATGCGGGCGTTAATTATAATGCCGTCTTCTTGTTCCAACATGGTACCTGCTACCACATAGTCAATAATCTGACGTTCCGGTAACTCTTTCCAATCTCGACTAAAAACATAATCACCGTCTTTGGTGACACGAATATGTCCTGTCGCTTTAAAGTCTATAACCACTAAACCATGACGCTGCAATTCATGGACAAAGTTTTCAGCGATTTGATTACCTAACCAGTTAGTTGACTCAAGATCTTTTAAGTTAACAAAAGAAGCAACTGCCACGGGCGTTTTAGCATTCACAAAAGCACTGCTTTCTAACATTTGATAAGCTAAGCCCTTCACAACATCATTAATAGCGTGCTTAGGGAGGTTATAACTATCTATTTCACCTCGCTCAACTTGTTTTGATTTATAAAAATTGTCTTCTTGCATTAAAATACTACAAGATAAAAGTGTCGGTAGAAACAATGGTATGAGCCACTTTTTCATGGTATTCCCCTTTATAACTCAATGCCTATGTTATTATTTACGCGAACATCAGCACTGACAAAATTATTCATTTGGTTATTAACTTCTATAAATATAAACAATGCACATTTCAAGCCAATAAACCCACTAATAACAGATGACGCAAAAATAAACAGGCATACTAAACAGCTATACTAAACAGGCATACATTATGCATTATTCTCATGATAGATTGTTTATGCCCAAGTTAGGCTTTTCGTTTTCATGAGAGAGAATATGCGCATTATAACCCGAGCGGCTTTTTTAGCTATTAGCTTACTGATAACCACCTCCCCCAGCAATGCACAATGGTATGAAGCCCAAGGCCATGCTTCAACAGATAAAGATTCAATAGAAATAGCACGCACTAAAGCCATGGAAAATGCTTTAAAAAAAGCACTGCTTGTAGCGGGTGCAAGTGTATCAAGCATTCAACAAGTGGTTAACGGCTTACTAACTCAAGACAAAATAAGCATTCGCGCTAGTGGCAGTGTAAATTCAATTGAGCTTATTGATGAATTTCACAGCGGTAATATGATCAGCGTCACAATACGAGCTGATATTTTTGCGCAAGAAAAAAAATGTTTCGCTCTAGATTATAAAAAATCAATTTTACTTACTAAAAGTCACTTTAATCAACGGCAGCAAGCCAATATTGGTAAAATTTATCCGTTAGACTCTGCTGTTATTAATCAGCTAAATAGAAAGTTAGCCAAACAAAGTAGATATAGTAATGGTAAGTTATTACTAAAAAGTTCGACCGAATTTTCTCGCTTAAACAGAAGTTTTAATGATAAAAAAATAAGGCAACTAGCGATATCTTTAGCGGATACCACCGACAGCCAATATATTATTTTTAGTGAAATTAATGATGTGTCTTTTGAACAGCAAAGAACAAATTCATGGCAGGTATGGCAACAAAGTACTTACCCTAGAAACTTCGACTTTACCCTGTATTTATACAATGGTTTGAGTGGCGAACAAATCTGGCAAAACAGCTATCAAAACACCGCAGTTTGGGACTTTAATAAAAGAGCAGAGGTTGACGTAAATTCTACTGCCTTTTGGCAAAGTGACTACGGCAATATGATTAACTCATTACTTGATGCGATGGTAAGCGATATTGACGAAAACATTATGTGCGAGCC
This sequence comes from Colwellia sp., assembly GCA_016765685.1. Taxonomy (GTDB): domain Bacteria; phylum Pseudomonadota; class Gammaproteobacteria; order Enterobacterales; family Alteromonadaceae; genus Colwellia. Next base: position 108,768 of record JAESPR010000128.1, read on the forward strand.
AAGTGAAGGGAAGATAGTACAAATAAATGGCAACCAAATAACCATTAATTTAGGCCGACATCAAGGTGTAAAAATTGGCGATGAGTTTTCATTACTTCATAGCACTAGCTTCACTAGCGCCCAAGGCAGAAATTATGCTGGTTACAATATTAGCCCTTATAAAGTGAAAGTGACCAAAGTAACTAAACAAAGTGCTACGGCAATCACTCTAGATAATAATTTATTAGGTAATATTCAAATAAATGATTTAGCAGTGCGTTATTAATAGCGTCAGTAATAATACTAATAACAATTTATAATATGTTTTTACTCTAATATTGCATTAAGTATTGCTAGAACTTCATCGACAATATCACTAGGCACTGATTCAATTTTTTTGGCTTTACGCGCTTTAAAATCAACAGATCTAACACCATTAACCAATACAACGCCCTGCGTTTCAGTACCCGCCCCCATTAATGCGACTGAAAACCCTTGAAACCTTGCAACATTCCCACCTTGAGTGATAGGTGCTATCAACGTCAAACCTAACTTATTAAAAGCCTTTGGAGATAAAACCAAACAAGGACGCATATCACCTTGTAATTCATTACCCGAAGTAGGATTTAAACACGCTCTAACAATATCGCCACGTTCAAATATTGCCATTACTGCTCATTACCTATTGGTTGTACTTTATCCCACGCTATAAGCGTTTCTGGCATTGGTGCTGATTCATCACACTGAGATAACAATTCAGCTAATGTATATTTTGGTTTAGTTGATTTAGGTGTGATCACAATTGATCCATTTTCAGCTTTAGCATCAAGCTTATCACCCAAATTAATATTTAATTCTTTCAGTAATTGAACAGGAAAAACTACGCCCTTTGAATTACCAATATTTCTTAATGATGTTTCCATAATAAAACCTCGTAAAGTTATCACTTAGTTATAACTTTATCACAACAAACAATAGTGTCAACTATGTTATAACATGAGTTTTAAATCTTTTTTGTATAGTGTAGTTATATTACTAATTCATGAATTTCCGTAACTATTCAGCAGGGGGAGGAGTTACGTTTTTTTATAATTAATCTTCTTCGGGCTTAATTCCTCGCCGCTTGGAGGCTGTCGCGAAAGCCTCCTTGGGGTGGGGTTATTCATTTATTCTTAATATACATACTTTTTGTCCTGTTAAAAACAGAAACTTAAAATAATATGAGGTGTGGACTTGTTCAGAGCCGAGAAGACGAAATATTATTATCTCAGGAATTCGAATGCGAAAAAAGAATTTTTTACTTTGAGGGTACTGATATAAGTAATTAGGAAGTGGCGGCATAACGTGTCCTTTTTGTGACAGAGTTATGTGACAGAGGTTTTTATCTATTCCAAAAACAACAAAACCCTGACAAATCAGGGTTTTGCGAATATGGCGGTGAGCGAGAGATTCGAACTCTCGTTAGGGATAAACCTAAACACACTTTCCAGGCGTGCGCCTTCAGCCACTCAGCCAGCTCACCGTATCGCTTTAGTTTTTAAAGCTGCGCTATGGTAGATAAAAACCAATTAACACGCAAGCACAAATCTACAATAAGCACAGAAAAATCAAGTTATTGCTCAAACGTTATTTAATGCATCAATTCTTATCACTCTCTATGCATTTCCTCTAACTTTCAGTTTGTTCTCTGCAGCAAAGTTTAACATTCGGTGTAAAGGAATTAAGGCCTTTTCAGCTAAGCTAGCTTCAACGGTAATTTCTTTCCCTAATGGGCTTTCTAACGCATCAGCAATAGATTTCAAGCCATTCATTGCCATCCAAGGACAATTAGCACAACTGCGACAAGTTGCGCCATTACCGCCCGTAGGTGCCGCAACAAAGGTTTTATTTGGATTGGCTTGCTCCATTTTGTAAAAAATGCCTTGATCTGTAGCAACAATAAAATGTTGATTAGGCATTTCTTGGCTAGCTTTGATTAATTGACTGGTTGAACCAACCGCATCAGCCATGGCGACAACATTAGCCGGCGACTCAGGATGAACTAAAACTGCAGCATTAGGGTATTGAATTTTTAAATCAGCTAAAGCTTTGGCTTTAAATTCATCATGAACAATACACGCGCCCTGCCACATTAACATTTTGGCACCCGTCTCTTTTTCGATATATGAGCCAAGGTGACGATCAGGTCCCCATAAAATAGGCTTACCTTCGCTTTCAAGCATTTCAACAATCTCTAAAGCAATACTTGAGGTAACCACCCAGTCTGCACGCGCTTTAACAGCCGCAGATGTATTGGCATAAACGACCACAGTATGATCAGGATGCTGATCACAAAAGGCTGAGAACTCTTCAATAGGACAACCTAAATCTAGTGAGCAAGTAGCTTCAAGTTCTGGCATTAGCACCATTTTTTCTGGGGTTAGAATTTTGGCGGTTTCGCCCATAAACTTAACACCTGCAACAATTAAGGTTTTTGCAGGATGTAGATTACCAAAACGGGCCATTTCTAAAGAATCGGCAACACAACCACCTGTTTCTTCAGCAAGCGCTTGAATTTCAGGGTCGGTATAATAATGAGCAACTAATACGGCATTCTTTTCGATCAACAGTGCTTTTATTTTTTCTATATATTGAGTCTTTTCGTCATTATTTAACGGTGTCGGCTTTACTGGAAATTGAAAATCAAAATCAACAGCGGCATTAGTTTGGCTCATTTTGGATCTCTGTATATTTCAGGGGAAGTGTATTAAACGCAGTGATTATAAGGGAATAGTAAAAAAATGTGTAGCGATTTGAACATCGTAAAAAGCCTTGGCTTTCGTGCTATTCAATATAGCTCAATATAATTCAGTTTGATTTAAAAGTAAAAGTGGTCGGCCGTGAAGGATTTGAACCTTCGACAAATTGGTTAAAAGCCAACTGCTCTACCAACTGAGCTAACGGCCGACGATGTAAACTTTTCTATTAACTTCACTTGGTTTGAAGTTTTTACTTTCGCTTAAAGCTTGTTACTTTAAGCTACTTTGAAGTGGTCGGCCGTGAAGGATTTGAACCTTCGACCTACTTGGATTAACGGTTAAAAGCCTTGGCTTTTATTTAACTCAGTATAATCCAGTTTCATCTAAAA